>JAGHSA010000060.1 GCA_018066125.1 Candidatus Cryptobacteroides onthequi
ATGGGCCCGCGCAATCATTGATCTGAGCATGAAAAGAGCATTCTCATTTATCCTGACGCTCGCTTCTGCCATCACGCTGAATGCTCAGGTTTCCCTTCAGGATGTCATTGCGGACCCATGTCAGTCAGCCAACAACCTCAGGCGCTATCCTGAGTCGGAGGCGCTGAGCCTCGCCCTTGATACGGAGATGCAATTTTTTGCTCTAACGGGTCAATTTTCTTACCCGTTAGAACGAAATTTGAAAATTCTTCCCGCGGCATTTGTGGCTCATGTGAAAGAGTCAACCGTCAGGAGCCATGCTTATGCTGTGACAAAGCTTGCCGGCTCCATGCTTCGGACAAATCGGCGCTGCGCTGGATTTACCCTCAAATTGCGCCGGCCCGGTTGTCTCCGCGTATCGGCTCCGGACTTGGTGTCTTCTGCACCTGGATTGACACGAAAACACCTCTCAGCATGTCAAAACAGACATATTACCTGCCAATTGACATGAAATGGGTACTTTCCATGTCAAGCCGAAGAAATCATCACCTGCTGCCTGCCATGTGAAAATTGAACTGCGAAAGCCATGCTGCGACAAAGTGGACCGGCGCATCGCGTGCAGATATATTTTGCTATATTTGCTTTCATGGAAAACGAAAGACCTGTTGACCGCCTGTCGCGGTATCTCATACATGCCGGCGCGATCGCCATCATTGCGGCGCTGTGCTGGTATTTCAGGAGCGTGCTCCTGTACGTCATTCTGGCTGCAGTCGTGGCCCTTGTGGGAAAGCCTGTATTCGCCATCATCGAAGGCATTTCCGTCAAGGGGAAGAGGCTTCCGGCATGGGCGGCATCTGCCCTGACCATCATCTTCATCTTCGCGGTGCTCATCGGCATCGTGACCACGGTGGTCCCGGTGATCTCATCCGTGGCCAAGGACATCTCCGCCGCAAACGTCACCAGCATGGCTCAGGCCCTCGGAGCTCCGCTCGCATCCCTCAACCAGTGGCTGATACACTCCTTCCCGGGCCTCGGCAGAGATTTCAGGGTAGAGAGCTTCGTCATCAGCGAGCTCCAGGAACTGGTGGATTTCGGCAAATTCTCTTCCGTGGTGGGCTCTCTGGCCTCATTTGTGGCCTCCCTTGCGGTGACCATCTTCGCCATGGTGTTCATCTCATTCTTCTTCATCAAGGACCCGTCGCTGCTCTCCAAGATACTCTGCGCATTCGTGCCGGACAGGCATGAGGACAACCTCAAAGCCTCCCTCAACGAGATGAGCGGCCTGGTGTCACGCTATTTCGTGGGACTGATCCTGGAAGTAATAGGCGTATCTGTGCTCAACTTCCTCGGCCTCTGGCTTGTGGCCAGAATGGGATTCCGCTACTCGATAGGCATCGCGTTCATGATGGGCATGCTCAATATCGTCCCGTATGTGGGGCCGCTCATCGGAGGCGTCATCGGCGTCACGCTGTCACTGACCATCAAGTACGCCTGCGCCACCTCATTCGGGCTCGCAGTCAGCTTCCCGGTGTTCCTGGCGGTGCTCATCGCCATATTCGTCTTCACACAGCTGGTGGACAACTACTTCTTCCAGCCGTTCATATACTCCAACAGCGTCAAGGCCCATCCTCTCGAGATCTTCATCGTCCTGCTCATGGCAGGTCACATCGGCGGCATAGTGGGCATGCTTGCAGCCATACCGGCCTACACGGTGGCTCGTGTCATCGCCCGCCACTTCTTCAGTGACGTGAAGGCCATACGTCTCCTGACAGGGGACAGTAACAGAAAGAAATGACATTGCATATGAAAAGAACCATGACATTCATCGCCGCGGCATTCGTGATCGCGGCTCAGCTCTCCGCACAGGAGATCACCGTCAGCAGTTTCCGTCACGCAGGGCCGTATCCGGTGGCAAAGCCATACGCCGTGGATACGGTGGACATTGCCGGCAAGGCGTATGATGCTTCCGGCATACTCGACAGGAGCATGTCCTTCGAATCCCTCAAGGGCGCCGCAATCGTGGATGCGCTTCCGGAGTGCGGAACAGATGCGATACATCTTCTGGGCTTCAGCACCCAGAACACCCTTTTCACCAAAGCCACAGTCAAACTGTCCGGTCTCAGGGACTACCGCATCTACATGGACGGCAAGAAGATCGGCAGTGAGGTGAAGATGGAGCCGGGCACCCATGACTTCGTGGTCAAATACCTCAGCGCTGCCGACACCTCTGCCGTCAGGGACACATTCAAGATCACCGTCACACCTGACAGGGAAGGCAAGATAGTGCTCCGTGAAGACGGACGCCATATCTATGACCTTGACTACAATACCATAGGAGTACAGTGCGGTGGCACCAGCCTTTCGCCTGGAGGTAGATACATGACTGTGACCCACAGCATAGTCAAGCCGGACGGCAAGGGAGACTCATACACCGAGATACTCAATACCGCAGACGCCAGCTTCGTGGCACGCAGCGCCTCCCGTGTGGAGTGGATGCCTGCGGGCGACCGCATCTGGTACACCAGGCAGGAGGTCGATGGCAGGACACTGATATGCCGTGACCCGAAAGAGGGACAGGAGACCGTGCTCGCCAGGAATATCCCGGAAGGATATTTCACGATAGCTCCGACAGAGGATTTTCTCATCTACCATATGACCCAGGAAGGACCGAAGGAGGGTGAAGTACACCAGGTGCTTACCCCTGACGACAGGCAGCCTGGATGGCGTGACCGCTCATATCTGGCAAAGTACGACCTGGCTTCAGGCGTGCTCCAGCCACTTACATTCGGATGGCACAACTCATGGCTGGCGGATATATCCGCTGATGGAAAGCACATGCTTTTCTCTACAGAGAGAGCAAGGCTCACCAAGCGTCCGACCTCCCTCAGATCCGTCTATCAGATGGATCTCGCCACTCTTGAGACAGAGTGCATCATAGAGGACGACGGATTCATCGGCAGTGTCAGCTACTCACCGGACGGGAAGAGGATAGCTGTCACGGGCGGACCTGAGTCATTCGGCGGCATAGGCAAGGACGTCAAGGAAGGACAGATTCCCAACCAGTACGACGGTCAGATGTTTGTGATGGACATAGCCACAAAGAAAGTCGATCCGGTCACCAAGAGATTCGCTCCTTCTGTCCAGAACGCAAGTTGGAGCAGGGCAGACGGCAAGATATATTTCATTGCGGAGGACAAGGACTGCAAACATCTCTTCCGCATGGATCCGGACAGCGGCAAGACCGAGATGATGGATTGCGGAGAGGACAACATCTCCTCCTTCGACATCAGCGACAAGACTAATGATCTCATATTCAGGGGACAGAGCCTCTGCAACGGAGACAGGGCCTATGTCATGGATGTGAAGAAGGGAAAGCGCAGGCTCCTGTACGATTTCAGCGCGGAGCGTCTTGACGGCGTGGACCTCGGAGAGGGCCTCCCGTACGAATTCACCAGCAGCAGGGGAGACCTCATCAACGCATTTTACGTGCTCCCTCCAGACTTTGACGCTTCCAGAAAATACCCTCTTCTCGTGCACTACTATGGCGGCTGCTCGCCGACTGCAAGATATTGCATAGGCTCATATTCTCCGCAGGTATATGCGGCTCAGGGCTATATCTTCCTCGTCGTGAACCCGAGCGGTGCGGCCGGTTTCGGCCAGGAATTCGCCGCAAGGCATGTCAACACCGCCGGCGATGTGGTGGCTGACGACATCATCGAGGCTACAAAGCGCTTCTGCGAGGACCATCCATATGTGGACTCGAAGCACATCGGATGCTTCAGTGCATCCTACGGCGGCTTCATGACACAGCTCCTCCTTTCAAAGACTGACATCTACACCACCGGTATCTCCCACGCCGGCATCAGCGACCATACCAGCTACTGGGGCGAGGGCTATTGGGGCTACTCATACAGCGAGATCAGCATGGCAGACAGCTACCCGTGGACCAGGAAAGACCTCTACGTGGACCGCAGCCCGCTCTACAATGCAGACAAGATCCACACCCCGCTCCTGTTCCTCCACGGCTCCGCCGACACCAATGTCCCTATCGGAGAGAGTATCCAGATGTTCACAGCCCTCAAACTTCTCGGCCAGGAGACTGCCTTTGTGGTCGTGGACGGCGAGAACCACGGCATACGCGAATTCGAGAAGCGCAGACAGTGGCTCCGCACCATTTTCGCATGGTTCTCCAAGTATCTCCAGGAGGACGATACCTGGTGGAACGAGCTCTATCCTGAGAAAAACCTCTAGGGCGCCGCAATGATTCTGCGCAGGTGCCTTCACATAGCCGCTGTGCTGCTTCTCCTGCCTTTCACGGGAGCTGCAGCACAGGCTGTATATGTGTCATCCTCACGCGGTGACGACTCCGCCTCAGGCCTGAGCGCCTCGGACCCGGTCCGTACCATAGCCCATGCGCGCGAACTGGGCAGCGACATCCGTCTCAGGGAGGGCGACACCTTCTATGAGTACCTGCGCGGCAGGGGATTCACGCTCAGACCGTATCGCGAAGGCCGCAGCCGCGGTTCCATGCCGGTCATAAGCGGTTTCCGCATCATACCCGAGGCGGCCTCCTCCAGGCTCTGGCAGCGCGGTTCGCGTGACTCGGAGGGGTCGTGGCACCCGGACAGCGGAGGATGTATCTGGCGGCTTGACCTGATGGCTGACGGATTTGCCGGATACACCGGCAATGTCCCGGAGAACGACCACCGCAATATCCACAATGTCGGTGCCCTCTATGACCCCGCCACGGACAAGATATATGGCCGCAAATGCCAGTGCATGAGCCGCGAGGAGTTCGAGACGCTTTCGGAAAAGAAGACGGAAAGCCCCTACAGGTATATGGAGCGCGACATGGACTTCTTCCAGGTAAGGGGAGACTACCGCTACCTCTATGTCCTGGCGTCAGACCCCGGAATGCTACAGGACCGCGAGCTGTGGCTCTCCATGGGTGCGGACGGCATCAGGGGGAATGAATTCAGCGTCACCGGCGTGAAATTCACCGGCTGGGGCAAGACTGCAGTGAGAGGCGGGTCCCACATCAGGGTCACCGGCTGCATCTTCGATATCATCGGCGGTTCCACCCATGAGTACGAACCGTACTGGATACGCTTCGGCAACGGCGTGGAATTCTGGGCGGACCAGTCTGTGGATGTGGAAGTCTGCGATTGCCGGTTCTCACGTGTGTTCGATACCGCCACCACCATTCAGGGACCTATGTCCAGGGACAAGGACAGCCGCTGCTCTGATATCCATATCCACCACAATGTGATGGAGCGCTGCCGCCAGGACTTCGAGGTATGGGTGCGCAGCGGGGATGGACTCATGCCGGAGCGCTGCTCATTCACCCGCAACATCGGACGCGACTGCGGCCACAATGGATTTGATACCTGCGAATACAACAACACCCACCTGCTCCACTACATCCTCAGTCCGTACAGAGTTGAGGACATAGCGGTCGAGGACAATGAATTCTACGGCGGCATGGGGCTTTACTACGCCAACTCCGCAATGGACAACATGGCCATAGGCTGCAATATCTACCATTGCGCCCAAGGGGCGCCGGTCATCCGCGGATTGTATGGGAATCTCGAGATAGACGCTCCGGTACGCGAGAACGGAATCTACCGCTTCGCCGAGGGGATGACGGATGACGGGGAACTGATATGGGGGTATGCCCGCAGCAGGAGAGAGGCGCTCAGACGCTTCTGCGGCTTCATCAACGCTCTGACCGGAGGAAGCGGCTTCCGGCTGAAGCTCGGAGACAGATGATGCTGCTTGTCAGGATCTGGAAGCCTTTAAGGCCTCGATAGTCCTGACTGTGAGGTCATAACTCTTCTCGACCGCTTCCAGAAGCTCCTTGTCAGGCTGCTCGGAACGGTATCTGAGCTGTTCCGTAAGTGCGGATGCCTTTTCCTGGAGATCGGTGAACGAAAGGTTGGCGGCGACTCCCTTGAGAGAATGAACGCTGCGGAATGACAGTGACAGGTTGCCCATCTCGATGCCGGTATGGAGCAGATCCATGGACTGGTCTGACAGGAACATGGTCATGAAACGCTCAAGGGTGGCATCGCTCTTGAACCTTGTGACAGCGGACTGATAATCGCCGCCGATGAGCTCGTAGCATTCTCTGACAGTCATTTCCGTAATACTTATACTTCGCTATACAAATTTAGCAAGAGCGGAGGTTTTTGACAAATGAAATTAGTTATATTTGTCATCCACTCGAGGAACTATGGCGTCAGAATTCATCCAGAAAGACAGTATCGGCAGCTCTATGGACAGCATCATGATGATGGCTGCCCTGAGTGCCGACTATGAGGCGGTTCATGTCATCGATCTAGACAGAGATACCATACGGTCTCTGAAACTCTCTGATACCCTGTCCGATGCCGGCTACAAGTCATCGGCCACTCCGTACAGAGCCACAGCACACGATATCGTGGAGCGTCTGGTCGACCCTGAGTCGAGGGATAAGATGCATGCCTTTCTTGATCCGGACAATCTGAAGGCCATGATGGCTCAGGAAAAGAGGTTCTCATACAGATATGCCGTGGTCCCTGATGAAAAGGGAAGGTACGTGTATGAGATGGTCTTCGTCAACATAGGCTCAACTCCTGACGAACATCTGCTGGTGGCCGGTGCGAAGTGCATCGACGACATACTCAAGCTTGAGCGTGAGCAGGGCCAGTACAACGCCGCCCTTCTCCACGACGCAAAGTTCTTCTACGAGTTCGATGTCACTGACGGGCGCATCCGCGACCCGTTCCACATATCCGACGGCTATGACCCGTTCTTCGGTCTGGAGATGCGTTTTCCTATCCTCTACGACCGCTTCAATGATATCAGGACGATAGAGCTCGGAATGAGGGCCAATACAGAAAAGGAGTCTCTTTTCTGGACCTGCAAGGGACTGCGTTCCGCGTTCGAGAAGGGAAAGAGGATCGTGAGCATACGCTATTCTTCGGAGAAGCTCAAGATGTCCTGGCGTGCCTCCATCATCCTGACAAAGGATCCGGTCAGCCGCCATCTCCATGCAGTGTATGTATGCAGGGACGTCACAGAGGAAGCCATGCAGGAGAAGCAGCACCAGATGGAGCTCGAACACGCCTTGAGGGAGGCCAGAAGGGCGAATGCCGCCAAGTCGGAGTTCCTTACCAGAGTCTCGCATGACATCAGGACTCCGCTCAACGGCATCCTTGGAGTCATGGCTCTCAATGAGAAGCATGCAGACGATCCGGCATTCGTGGCCGAAAACAACAAGAGGGCGAGAGTGGCCGCCAATCATCTGCTGTCACTGATCAACGATGTGCTGGATCTCAGCAAGATGGAATCGGGTGATGTGGAGATGGTCTATGAGCCTGTCAATATCTCGGAGATATTCATGGAGTGCTTCATGATGAGCAGTATCCAGGCCAGAGAGAAGGGCATCAGGATGATCTCTGACGACGGGGTCAACCTTGTACATCCGCATGTGCTCGGCAGCCCGTTGAGACTCAGACAGATTTTTACCAACATCCTCAACAACTGCGTTAAGTACAACAAGCCTGACGGGTCCATCATCTGCTCGTCGGAGGCAGTCTCACATGACGAAGACCATGTCACGTACCGCTTCGTCATAGAGGACACCGGCATAGGCATGGGAAAGGAATACCTGGAGCGCATCTTCAATCCTTTCAGTCAGGAGCGGGATGACGCCAGAAGCCGTTTCCAGGGCACCGGCATGGGCATGGCGATAGTCAAGACCCTCGTGGACAGGATGGATGGCACCATAGAGGTGGACAGCGCGGAAGGTGTAGGAAGCCGTTTCACTATCACGCTTCCGTTCGATGTGTGTCATGATTCAGTCGCCTCGCCTGACGGCGGGTCTGGAGACGCTGCAAGGTGTCTCGCGGGACGCAGCATACTGCTTGTGGAGGATAACGACCTCAACCGCGAGATGGCGCGCTGTATACTTGAGGATGCAGGCATGGCGGTGACCGATGCGTGTGACGGAGTCCAGGCATATGAGACCTACATGTCAAGGCCTGAAGGCTCCTTTGATGCCATCCTGATGGATATCATGATGCCGAACCTTGACGGGTACGGAGCCACGATGCTCATCAGGCGCTCAGAGAAGAAAGACGCGCTGTCGATACCGATCATAGCCATGACTGCCAACGCATTCGAGTCGGACAAGAGGGATGCGCTGGAGGCTGGCATGAATGCGCACGTGTCGAAACCTATCGATATAGATTTACTTTTCAAGATATTGTCAGACCTTTTCAGAACATGAAGACAGCAGAACTCATATCATCTATCTTTCTGATCGCGGCAGTGTCCTGCGGCAGGGCTCCCGAGGAGCCAGTAGCCGTGCTTGAGACCACCGCCGGCACCATCGAGCTCAGACTCTATGACGAGACGCCGCTGCATCAGGCAAATTTCATCAAGAATGTGACCGAAGGCCTGTACGACAGCCTCCTTTTCCACAGGGTCATAAAGGACTTCATGATCCAGGGCGGAGACCCGGATTCCAAGCATGCGCCTGCAGGAAAGTTCCTCGGAGAGGGTGACCTGCCATACATGGTGCCTGCCGAATTCCGCCTCGATCAGGGGATATGGCACAGGAGGGGAGTGCTCGCCGGTGCACGTGAGGGTGATGATGTCAACCCTGAGCAGGCAAGCTCTGCCATGCAGTTCTATATCGTGTGGGGCAGGGTCTTCGACGACGAGGGCATAGCCGCTCAGCAGGAGAAGCTTGACGCCCGTACGGGCGGAAAGGTGAAGCTCACACCTGAGATGATAGAGGACTACAAGACCATAGGAGGCACACCTCACCTTGACGGCCAGTACACGGTGTTCGGTGAGGTCGTATCGGGGCTCGAGGTGGTGGATGCCATCCAGAACGTATCGACAGATGAAAACGATCGTCCAGTCGAGGATGTGCGCATCCTGAGGGCGTATATGAAGAAATAGCCTATGAAAACGGTATCGGTACTCAGATCGTCATTCATGGCCGGCGTATGCATAGGCATTGCCGGCATGGGATATCTCGCCATCGGAGGCATTGCGGGAGCGGTTCTCTTCGCATGCGGACTCATTGCGGTGGTGAGCTACAGGTTCAAGCTCTTCACCGGTACGGCCGGGTTCATAGTTAAAGGGGAGATGCTCTTCCTCCTGGAGGTGCTTCTGGGCAATATCCTCGGCTGCCTGGCTATGGCGCTTCTGGCGCGTCTGTCGCCTATGCCTCTTCAGGAGTCGGCAGAGAAGATTCTCTCGTCACGCCTCGCGCTCGGCCCATGGAAAGCTGGCCTTCTCGCAGTCGGATGCGGCTTCCTGATGACCACAGCCGTGACTTTCGCACGCAGGGACAAGTGGCTCCCGCTGCTCTTCTGCGTGCCGATGTTCATCGTCTGCGGCTTTCCGCACTGCATAGCGGACGCATTCTACTATCTCACCTGCAGTCTCTCATTCTGGGGCGAGAATATATGGAGCATCCTGCTGCTCTATGTCTGCCTGGTGGCTGGCAATTTCGCAGGATGCAATCTGTATCGTGTAGTGATGCCTGTCGAGGATCAGATCTAAGGTGTTGACGGAGACAGGTATCTGTCGCCGGTCATCTCCGCTATCACCCTGCGGTATCCGTCAGGGTAGCCTTCGCGCAGAGGAGCGACTCCGCGGCCTTCCTCAGTGGTGAGGAACCTGCCGTCGACCTCGGGCTTGGTAGCCATGTCGTTGTACTTGACGACCAGGAAGATACCCAGTTCCTTCCATCTGGAGAGCATCTCGGCACCGCATTCCTCTCCGTAGGCTGTGAGGTATTCGGCCCTGGCCGCGTCATCAGTCATGGCGAGCGCCTTCCTTTCCACATCGGCCTGGCCAAGGACATACCTGTCCTGAAGCTCCTCTCTGACCTTGCGCACATCAGGGTACATCTTGGAATACCTCTGGTACGCCATGTTGGACACCCAGTTGCAGACCCAGAATGCGGAATCCCATGAGAAGTCCACGTCCGAAGCCGTCTGGTCATTGTAGCATGCCGGTGCTCTCAGTGAACTGCAGTACACCGGTGTGTAGGTGACCATATGGGCATCGTCATTGCCGAACCACAACACTCCACCCACATCGTCAGGCATATCCCCGCGCATCTGGCACACCATGGTGCACGCGCTCTGCTGTGTGGCGATGGGACGTTCGTGGAAATAGGTCTTGCCGTCGATCTCCCATTCCTGAGGACGCGGCCTGTATGGGGATTCCCATGCCCCTCCGGTGCAGTCGACATTCATGTCGAAAGGCGTGCCGTCATAGTGGTCGCGCATGCCGTCCATGATTTCCCTGAGGGTGATCTTGCGGTTCGGACGGAAATACAACGGCATCACCTCGGATGCCCCCACATGCATGCCGTCCACGAAGTCAAGGTATCTTTCCATGCCGTCCACAAACATGTTGAAGAAGCTCCATGCCCTGGCATCGCATGCCCTCTGGGTATGGAAGTCGGCCGGACAATATGCGTCTGCGAAGTCAAACTCTGAGTCCTTTCCGCTGAAGAATCCTTTCCTGCGGGCATAGCTCACGACATCCTTCGAATACATGACGTTCTTCTTGTCCTTCATGTCGAAGCGGTGGATGCGGCTCTGGTTTGCATGGGCACAGATACAGTCGTCAGGAATGCGTATGGCTACCCATACGGCACCTTTCTCGTCAGCTCCCTTGCCTATCATCTCCAGGATCCACACCTCTTCCGGATCAGCGATGGAGAAAGATTCTCCGCTGCTCGCGTATCCGTATTCAGCTACAAGCTCCGTCATCACCTTGATGGCTTCCCTGGCTGTCGATGCGCGCTGGAGAGCCAGTTCCATGAGGCATGTGTAGTGCAGCAGACCATCAGGGTTTTCCTGCCCCTTGCGGCCCACGAAAGTGCTCTCCACAATCGAGAGCTGCTTTTCGTTGATGAATCCCACCACTCTGTATGTGTGGGTTGCCTGTGGGATATATCCCATGGGGATATGGTCGTCATAGTTCCATACCTGAGTCATCTCTCCCGGGGCGTGATCGCCTCCGGGGATGACCTTGAGTCTGGTGAACATGCCGTAGTTGTCCATGTTGTATGACAGCATGGTGGATCCGTCGGCCGATGCGTCCTTGCCAATCAGGAAATTCGTACAGCAAAATGCCTGTATGCCGGCCATCATGGCCAGGATTGATATGATAGCTCTCTTCATTTGTCGAGACTGTTATTTTGCCCAGAATTTCTCGATTTCCTCCAGAGTCTTGCCTGTGGTCTCAGGCACTTTCTTCCACATGAGGTACATGTATGGGAGACACATGACGGCGAACAGCCAGAATGTGCCGGCCGGGGTGAGGTGGCTCATGCACCATGGGGTGAACTGCCCGATGAGGTAGGTGCCTACCCAGAGAGCCAGCCCCGCGATGGACATGGCGATACCCCTGACACGGTTCGGGTACATCTCGGAGAGCAGCACAAATACTATGGCGCTGATGGAGATGGCCTGGCTGAATATGTACAGGAGGAAGAATACGAGCAGTGTGATGCCGCCGATGCCTGATGCGAACAGCGCACCTATTACTACCAGGCACACTATCATGCTTGAGACTCCCCAGTAGATGAGCTTCTTTCGCCCCACGCGGTCGATGATGAACACCGCAAGCACGGTGGTGAGCATGTTCACCAGTCCCACGAGCACGGTCGAGAATGATGAATCCTCGGCGGCGAGGCCGGCATCGGCGAAGATGTCCGGGCCGTAGTAGAGCACGGCGTTGACTCCCATGAACTGTCCCAGAATGGCGATGGCGCAGCCTATGAGCACGGCTCTGATGATGCCCGGCTCACGGAGAGCGGACCATTCCGACTTCACTTCCCCCGCAATGGATGCCTTGGTGAGAAGCATCTCTTCGGTGGCTCCGGCATCATCTGTGCGCAGTCTGCGGAATATGCCCAGGGCCTTCTGGTCCTGTCCCTTGACCATGAGCCATTTCGGACTCTCAGGGATGAAGAATATGATGGCGAAGAAGAGCAGTGCCACCACGGTCTCCGATCCCAGCATGCCTCTCCACATCTGCTCCGAGAATGCCCAGTGCATGAATCCGTCTCCTGAGATGCCCGATGCGCCCTTGAGGATGACGAAGTTGATAAGGTAAGCCAGCAGAAGACCCATGGTCACAGCCAGCTGGTAGAGTGACACCATGGTGCCTCTGATCCTAGCCGGAGAGATCTCGGATATGTAGATAGGGGAGACTATGGATACCATGCCTATTCCCACTCCTCCGATTATGCGGTATGCCACCAGGTCGCCGAAGCCCCTGCAGACGCAGCATCCTATGGCGGATACGCTGAACATCACCGCGGCGATGAGCATGGTCTTCTTGCGCCCTATGCCGTCACTCAGCATGCCGGCGCATGACACTCCGAGGATGGAACCCACGAGGGCGCAGCCCACGTACCATCCCTTGGACATGTCGCTCAGACCGAACTGTGCCGCCACATCGGAAGTCGTGCCGGAAATCACGGCTGTGTCATACCCGAACAGTATGCCTCCCAGTGCTGCCACTATGGACAGGAATACTACGTAGCCGGTATTTGACTTGCTGTCCATCTTACTTTATGTCGAAATATTCCTTGTATCTGTCATAGAGGTGTCCGGCCTGGATGTATGCGGACTGAGGAGACATGAAGTGCGAGAACTCAAAGGTGATGGCCTTGTCGTAGCCGGCTCTCTGCGCGGCCTCGAGCTTCATGCGGAGCTTGTCGAACTTGATAGGCAGGAACCTGATAGGCATGTCCCTGTCGAAGTTCTCGGCGTTTGTCCAGCACTGCATGCCGTACTTGTCTGCGAGTTTCTTGTTGACTGCAAAGAAGGTGTCGAGTTCATCATAGTCGATGTGGCCGTCCTGGAATGCACATGCGTCCACCACGTCGTGTATGCCTGAGAATATCTCATCCCACTCCTCCTCGTGCTGACGCACCGATACGGCGTCTGCGTTGGTGGTGTTGGCGCTCATCACAGCCTTCTTGCCGTCGATCCATGGGGAGATGAAGGTAGGGAGGTTGCCTGAGATTTCCTTGCACATCTTGCCCATGGTGTGGAAGGTCTCGATGCATCCCTTGGTCTTGCGGCTGATCTCGGTGCTGATATACCAGCCCTGGAAACTCTTGTGGTGGCCGTAGGCGTTCCAGACCTCATCGATGACGAACTTGTTGGACTCCAGCTCGTAGGTCATGTCGCCTGTGTCCCAGTACTTGCCGCTGTCGTAGAGGCCGAAGTAGAACTTCATATCATACTTGTCGGCGAGCGAGAGGAAGAGCTCCACGAGGTCCATCGAAGGCATGTAGCAGCCTTTCTTGAGAAGGTACTTGCTCGGCCATGTGATGAACTTGCGGTATCCTGAGCGTATCATGATGACGGTGTCGATGCCTATGGCCTTCATGTAGCGGAAGTCCTGGTCCCACTCCTTCGCACCCCAGTTCTGGTGAGGTATGTCATGGGATATCTCGTCCAGGAATGTGCCCGTGATGCGCATGCCGGCTGCGTGCGGCACGATCAGGGATGATCCCGAGATGGCTGAAGGGTCGAATTCCTCTTCCTTTGCAGGGCTGCAGCCCTGGAATAGAGGTGTGCATGCGGCAGCGGCTGTGGCTGTCGCCGCGGTCTTGAGAAAGTCTCTGCGATTGGTCATATGGTTGTCATTTTAAGTTTCCGTTGAAATCGATTCTCTGTCCGAACAGGTCGAGCGTGCTGTCCAGAAGCACTGCGTATTCCTCTCTGGTCATGCCGGGTGTGATGACCGGAAGATCCTCGCGCTTCCAAGGGAGTCCCTCGAGGTGGATGGCGTCTTCTGTCATAGGTTCTCCGGCATGGAACCAGGTCTCGTTGGACCAGCCCACGCTTCTGCCTTCGCCATGCATGATGCCGGTGGCTCCCACTCTCTGGAGCGCCTGGAAATGCTCATGTCCCTTGGGGAGATCAAGATAAGGCATGATATAGCCTCCCGCATCGAGAATGCTCTGCTGGAGTTCGCGTATGCCCACTTCGGACGGATGTATGCCGTGACGCGCCGCAAGGGCCGCCATGGCACCTGCCGCCTGCCCGAGCTGGAGGCATACCGGCTGAAGCCTCGTGCCGCCGTTTATCAGGTTGGTCACGCCTATGCTCTTTTCTGCCACGATGATGTCCTCCATGCACTCAGGCAGAAGCACACCTGCCGGCACATTGAAGGATGGGATAGGGTAGAAGTGAAGGTCTGGAAGGGAATGCCTCTGGAGATATGCATGGTGGTGGTGATCGACGGGATAGTCTCCCACCGCAATGCCGGTGCGGTAGAGCGGAGAGGCGGCCTCGTACGGCTTTGCGGCGTCATCGAGTGTGAAGAGCACCCTGGCATGGATGCGTCGGCTCTCCCTGTGGTACGGGATGAGCGCGATGCCGCTGCCTCCTGGGAACTCGTCATCGGCGAGACCGATGTTCTTCATTCCCAGCTCCGTCTGGATGAAGTACACAAATCCGAGGGTGATGTCGGTGGCTTCCCTTATCGCGGCCTCGCGCTCCTCCGGGCTCATGTCGATGAGGTTGACGTAGTAGTCGTTGCCGTGGATGGGCCAGTTGATCATGTATTTCCCGCCGGAAATGGCGCCGTATGAGAGCATCTTTTCCGGTGCCCAGAGCGCCTGGTCTGTGGTTGAAGGATCGGCGAGAGGATTGTCGCATGAATTGGCGTACCTGTCCCTGTCGTAACCCTCCGGTCTGGAGATGGTCATGTCCGCATCTGCTCCGTAATCCTTGAGAATGGCCACCATGGTGATGTCCTGCACCACGTCGAGGGCCTTGTCGAGCGCGATGGATTCATGGGTGTCGGACTTCGCGTCGAAGCCCTTCCTGTACGGGATGCCGAGCTCCGCGGCCACATCGCCCAGCTCCGTGCCGTCGATGAGGACGCGTGCCCTGATGCGTCTCGACTGTCCGTCAGGGGTGGCGATGGTCAGACTCCAGCCGCGTCTGAGATGCTTCAGGCCGCTGTAGGATGTATTCTTGAGTACCGTGAGCCCGCTTTCGGAAGCTGCCAGGGATTCGAGTGCGGATTCGGCCACATGGGGTTCGAAATTGATGTTGCTGACCCATCCCGTGCGGAGCTTGTCATATCCTCCGTAGTGCGCCGCAATGGCATCTGTGAACTCTCCGAAGATTCCGGCGCGCATGCGGTAGTTGCCGTCTATGCAGCACACACCTGCGCTGGTGAGCATGCCTCCGAGCCACGGTCCCTGCTCGACGATCAGGGTGCTGGCGCCCATCCTCGCCGACTGGATGCCGGCCGCGGTGCCGCTAGCTCCGCCTCCTATGATGACGGTATCATAACTCTGTGTGCATGAGACGGCTGCACCGAGCAGAAATGCTATTATCGCGGCCGAGCCCGCAATCCTGGTTGTTTTCATATCGGCAATCCTGATTATATTATGCAATTTATGCAGAATTGGTGATTCAGACAAATGCAAATGCAGCAGAATTGGCTTCTGGTGCTGCATATCGTCGGAATATTGTGATGTTTGCAGCAAGAGGAGCCTTATTTGCTGCAATTCTGAATATGTGCTATGGATTCCGACATGATTATTTGGGGTTAAACCCCAGAGCCTGGATAGTATCCGAGCCAAGTTTCAGCATCCTCTGAATCTGCTTGACTGATGCATTGTACTCGAATCTCATCATCTTTGCAATCTCCATTTTGGCCTCAGATGGAATCTGCCCCGGACTTGGGATTCCATAGCGTTCCCTGCACGCCTTGGATACTGCTGCGAACAGGTCGCTATCTGTGTAGTATATGTTCTCTCCTATTTCTTTGGCAATGGTTTTGTCGGTTTCTACGGATCTTGATACTTTGCTGAAATAGTGAGATGGGTTTCTGAATAATCTCTGACCGGTTTCGATATCGCAAAATGATAGCGGGAGGGCATAGCCATCGAACATCAATATATCCGAAACATAATCTGCCGAGCGACTTCGGGTACTTGACTGTCTTTCACGCAATGACATTTTCCTGGACTGGCTCATGGCAAGACGGCAGGCGTCGGGGTTGAAGAAGTAGCGGTTGGCTCCCCATGGGTATGAGAAAGGGGTATGCCCTGGACTTATTACATACCCATTCCTGTTATCATATATGATCACATTCCTCATATCTTCCAGACTGCTTATCCTGCGGAGTCCGGGAGTGAAATGAGACCAGTCGATCAATCGGCCGTTTGCCTGGAAATATCTGGCCAGAAATCGCTTCAGGGTATTTAATAAACTCCGGATTCTGGACTCCTGACCTGCCAGTACCATGTGCAGGTGGTTCGCCATCCACTCAAAAGTCACGATACGGATGTCGGGATACAACTTCGCGCAGATGGCTATGATATTCATGCCGATCTGGAAGTCGGAATCACAAGTAAATATGATCTCAAAATTCTCCGGAGTCCACAGATGGTAGCACTCACCGATACTTTCAAATGTCAGAGCGCAGATGCGCTCTTCCTCATGGAAACTTTTCATTTCTCACATTCCTCCCCACAGTTTTCATGAATTGCAGCAGATCCTGTGTCATATGCTGCAAATATGTTGTTTTTTGATCGGTTTGCAGCAAAACTGGCCATTCTTGCTGCAAAACAAATCATTTCATCTGAAAGATACAGAAATATTTTCACATATCCCCAGGTCCGGGAGTGAAATGTCGTGGGCGCGACTCCTCCAAACTGCGCGCGCCCTATCTCACGACCTCATATCCCGCAAAGCGGGATGCATTGTGGCTTATGACAAAAGGACGCCCGCTGGCGACGCTGATATTCCTGAGCACGATCTTGCCCTCTGCCGGGACCGGGTGCGTGGCATCGGGAGCATACTCGAATGGTGCGAATAGTGCCGGCCCCTTGTAGCCCGGGTTGGTGACTCTGCTGTCGTCGATGGTCAGACCGTCGACGACTATCCTGCGCGGGAGTCTGCAGTCATAGCCGAAGTCATGGAGCCCCCTGTTGGATCCGTGGATCACCTCGACGCTGTGAGTTTCCGGCATGACAGGGCGCAGGATGCAGTCCTTGATGTAGATGTCCCCGTCCCATGAACTTCCGTAGTCGTCTCGCAGGCCGAACAGGTAGCCGTAGCGCATCTCGCAGCGCTCTATGGTGAGGGTGCCGCAGCCTACCGCCCTGGCGAACATGTGACCGAACACGCAGTCGCGCAGGGTCACGTTCCAGACGCCCTGATGGGCATCGAAACGTGTGATGCGGCATCCTTCGAAGGTGAGGCTCTTGCAGAAGTTCGAGCCCATGAGTCCCCAATAGGTCCTGTCGTCGAGGTCGTTGGTCTGGGTGCAGCGCTGCACCTTGACTCCCACCGCGCAGTAGATATTCAGGTCGTAGGTCCCCATGGACACCGGGACTCCGGCGGAGCCTATGGTCGTGTATGTCTTGTGCCCGGTGAGGATGCAGTCTCTGACGGTGACATCGGCGGCGTGTGAGATGCTGATGAATCCCGTGTACGGAGCCCCGTGGTCAGCCTCTCCCTCGACATGGTGCTCAAGCCCTTCCAATACGGTGCTGCTGCGGCCGATCTGGATGCCGCGGGAGTAGTAGGTATACCTGGATTCGTCGGTGTTGGCTATGGTGGTGAAGTGACCGCCTCTGACAGTGAGTGTCTTGCCGTCTATCGGGTACGCCTTGGCCTTTGTGACTTTGTCGTACTGCCATATCACTTCGGAGAGACGCGATATGCGGCCGGAGCGTGATGCCACCAGCATCTCGCGCTGTGGCACTCCGCTGTTCTGGTTCGGACCCTCGCGTATATAGATGCGCTTGTCTTCGTTCCAGACCTCGACCAGGGACTCGCATGGAAGTCTGACTCCGAGCTTCGCGGCTCCCTTGGCAAGAGACGTCATGCCTTCGATCTCGTATGGCTCCATGTATGACCTGATGTCGAATATGTCGGTGGTGCGGTCCTCCACGTTGCGGTCGTCTATGATGAACCTGGCCTCCCCGAAATCGGTGTCGGTCTTCACCACGGCGGTCAGTGCTGCCCCTCCGATGTAGTAGGTCCTGGCTGCGACGCGCACGGGAAGGCCCTGCTCATTGGCCGCCTCGTGAGCGGCCACTATCGCCTTCATGTCATCGGTGACGCCGTCGCCTCTGGCTCCGAACATCTCGTATGTGATATGGCCTCTGGTGGATGCGGGGCACGCCGGTGCGCCCATAAGCAGTGCGATGGCTGCGCCGAGGATGACTCTGGTATTCATGCAGGTGTCGTTTTGGGGTTTATGACAAATATAGTCATTCCTGTCCTCATATCCTCACCGTCAGTATCTCTCTTATGTCGGTGAGGTAATTGGGGGTCTTGTGGTCGCAATGGACCTTCCATGGCTGGACGGACTCACCCTCGACGGCGAGGCTGACGGTCTTGAGGCCGTACCTCTGGTTGAGCATGTCCACGGTGCGGGACAGATCCTGCCTTTCGGGACGGTTTCCTATCGGGTCGAAGAGTTTCTGCTGGACGCAGGCGTCAGAGGATATGGCCCCCAGCATGACTCCGGCCCTCTTGTAGAGGATGCGTCCGTTCCATATGGCCCCGAGGACGCCGAGCGCGGCCTCTGTGATCTCTATCGTGTCTGCCGTGGGCACATGCAGCAGCGCCGTGCCGGCATTGGAGTACTGTTCCAGATCGTCGCGGAACGGGTTGCTGCAGATGAATACCGTCACCGTCCCGGCCACCGAGTGCTGGGCGCGGAGCTTGGTGGCGCAGCTGGCCGCGAAAGTCGCCACGGCGGCCTTGAGGTAGTCCAGAGTGCATACCATGTCCCCGAATGTGCGCGAGGTGCCTATGCTCTGCCGCGACACCAGTTCGGCGGTGTCTATGCACGGGTGGCCATTGAGTTCCAGCCAGGTCTGGTATCCCGGCTTGGAGAAATGATTGCGGACCCATGGGAGCGGCTTGTCCGCGAACTGCAGGGGAGTGGTGACCCCCAGCGAGTGCAGCTTCTCCAGGGAGCGGCGCCCCACGCCCCATACGTCCGCCAGGTCGAAGAGTTCCAGTGCCTTGCGGCGCTTCTCATCCGTGTCTATCATGCACACCCCGCGGTATCCGCGGTACTGCTTGGCGAACTTGCTCCCCATCTTGGCGAGGGTCTTGGTCGGCGCGACCCCCACGCTCACTGGTATGTCCGTCCATGTAGTGATGCGCTGCGCCACCTGCCGCATATAGTCCTCGATGTCGTAATGCCTCTCATAGCCGTCCAGGTTGCAGAACGACTCGTCGATGCTGTAGTTCTCCACCTGCTCGATGCTCTGGCGTATGATGCCGGTGACGCGCTTCGACATGGCGGCGTAGAGCATCATGTTGGTGGAGAAGACCTTGACATGGTGGCGCTCTACAGCCTCGCGGCACTTGAATATAGGCTCGCCCCTGTGCAGACCGGCGGCCTTGGCTTCCGGGGTCAGAGCCACGATGCATCCGTCATTGCTGGACAGGACGCACACCGGCTTGCCCCTGAGGCCGGGGTGGAACGCCTTCTCCACCGAAGCGAAGAAGGAATTGCAGTCTATCAGAGCGTACATGCGCTAATCCCTGGCCTTGTGGATGATGTATGTGACCGTCCCCCAGATGCTGAAATCGTCGCCCTCCGTGACAGGGATTCTCGGATATGCGGGATTGGCAGGCACGAGCCAGCCCTGTCCTCCATCTTCGATGAAATGCTTGAGCGTGTACTCGCCGTTGAGCTCGCAGACCGCGATTTCGTGCGGCCCCGGATCCCTGCGGCTCTTGTCCACGATGACTATGTCGCCGCTCATCACTCCGGCGTCTGTCATAGAGTCCCCGTCCACGCGTATGAGGTAGGATGCTTCCGGATGGGGGCAGAGGAGACGGAGCATGTCGATGTCCTGGGATCTTTCGTCATTGTCCAGGGGAATTGGGAAGCCGGCTACCACCCTGACATCGAAGTAGGGGACATGCAGGGGCTTGACCCTGGATGCCGGGGTCACCTGTCCCATGCTGTCGGGGATGGCCACGGCGGCTTTTTCTGCGGCAGAGTCCATCGCGCGCAGCTCGTGCTCTATGCTCCTGCGTATGAACTCCGTCCTGCCGGGCTGGGCGTCGATGCGCCTTGCCATCTCCTCAGGGGCCCTGAATGAATATGTCCTGCTGTTTTCCTTCGGTCTGCCGGCTCCGGGTCTCCTGCCGCCGCGCCCTTTCCTGCTTTCGTCCATGTCCTGTATTCCTGCTTGTCTCTGACCGCAAAGATATGAATTGTTTTTTGAAAAGTGTATTACGAAATCAAAACGGAGTCCGGATGTGCTGATTTTTTCATATTATTGTGAAATGATAACAGATAGACTGCACATGAAAAGGATTCTGACAATTGCCGCCTTCATGGCGCTCAGCCTTGTGATGGGGGCACAGTCATATTTCGGCACGCTTCAGGCGCGCCGCTCACCGGAATGGTTCCGCCAGTGCGTGACATACCAGCTCCAGATGCGCTCCTTCACACCCGAAGGTACCATCAAGGCAGCGGATGCCAGGCTCCCTCAGCTCAGGGACCTGGGCGTCACACTCGTGTATCTGACCCCTGTGAATGTGTCTGACGGGGACATGAACCTCGATACCTGGAGTCCGCGCCAGAAGAAGTCGGGGCTCGGCAATCCGCGCAATCCCTACCGTCCTTACGATTATTTCCATGTCGATCCGGAATACGGCACGGACGAGGATCTAAAAGCATTCATCGCTCATGCGCATGAGCTGGGCATGTATGTGATGCTGGACATGGTGTTTGCGCATTGCGGCCCGACATCGCCCATCATCCGGGATCACCCCGACTATTTTGTCTATGACGATGACGGCAGGATGAAGACCACGCAGTGGCTCTTCCCGGAGTTCGATCACCACAACAGCGGGACGCGCGCGTATTTCCGTACGGTGATGCAGTATTATCTGGCGGATTTCCAGGTGGACGGTTTCAGGTGTGATGTGGCTGATGCGATTCCGATCGATTTCTGGGAGGAGGCCCGTGACGGTCTCGAGGCCCTCAATCCGGAGGTTGCCATGGCAGCGGAGAGTCTCCATGGCTTCAATACCAGAAAGGCTTTCGATGCCGTATATGGATGGAAGGTCGGAGGCGGACCCGTGCTCGGCCTGCTCAAGAACCCGGGACATGCGGCTGCCGCACGCAAGGATATAGAGGACTATATGGCCACTCTGCCGAAGGGCACACTTGTGTGGAATTTCACGGATAACCACGACTACTCCAATGACAGCTATGACGACCGTTATGAGAAGATATACGGTCATGTCAATCAGGAGCTCGGCCTTGCCTTCAATTTCGCCTTTGAGGGCATTCCGCTCATCTTCAACGGGCAGGAGATCTGTTTCGAGGGGCGCATGTCGATTTTCGGCCATGACGGCGGATGGATAGACTGGGACTCTGCATGGACGGACGGCGCCAAGGCGCGCTTTGCCACCATACAGCACCTGGCTCAGATGCGCCGCAGCCACAAGTCCCTGACACATGGCGCGACAGTATGGATAGACAATGACTGCCCGGATCAGGTGCTGTCTTTCCGCAGGACTCTGGAAGGGGAGGACGATGTTCTGTTCGTCGGGAATTTCTCTGACAGAGAGGTGAAGGTGCGCCTATCAGATGGCAGCAGATTCAGACTTGCGCCCTGGGGGTATCACTTCGATATTGTGAAATAATTAAAAGGGTGGCTCCGAAGCCACCCTTTAATTGTATCATGTATAAGAATTCCACCCCTTGGGGTGGTGTTTTTGTTTATAAGGAAAACGAAATTTGTAGTAGGAAGTCAGAGCAATCCTGCTTCGGTCGCCTTGTGTATGAGCTCGGCGGAGTTGGCGGAACCTGTCTTCTGGAGCAGCCTCTTTCGGTACCATTTGATGGTCTCATGACTGAGCGAGATGACCTGCGCTATCTCCTGGCTTGTGCGGCCGGATGCGATCAGCTTCAGTATCTCAGTCTCGCGTGAGGTGAGAGCAGGGAATGCAGAATCTGGGATACCGGTGTTTGTATTAGGATTCATTTACAGCTGCGTTAAATGGTAAACTGCTGCAAATAAAGGACTATGTGTAATTAAAAACACCACCCCAAGGGGTGGAAATAGACCAAACATTATGAAAAGATTGATTGCAGTCATTGTTTTTGCGATGACAGTCTGCTGCGGGGCGAACGCGCAGAGTTTCCTTGAAGGCCTCGGCAAGAGTGCCATGGAAAGAGCCAAGAATGGCGTAAAGAGCAAGATTGAACAGAAGGTCGATGAGAAGGTCGACCGCGGCGTGGATGCCGTCCTCGGTGGAAAGAAGGGCAAGAAAGACGAGGGCGCATCTGAGGCTCCGGTGCAGCAGGCAGAGCAGCAGGCTGCTCCTGCACAGGCGGGACCTGCATGGACCTGCCCTGAATGCGGGAAGGCCGGCAATACCGGCAGTACATGTGTCGATTGCGGAGCCAAGAGACCGTCCGACGCTCCGGCAGAGGCTGCCGGCGAGCAGGCAAAGAGCGATTTCGTTCCCGGCGCAGTGACATTGTTCGAAGACAACGTCACCGGCGAGCAGGTCGGTGAATTCCCGAGCAGGTGGAATCTCATCAAG
>JAGHSA010000029.1 GCA_018066125.1 Candidatus Cryptobacteroides onthequi
GCATGGAGTATCCCCACAACAGCGAAGGCATCACCAACCACTACCGTGGTGACGGCGCCAACTATCTCACGGTCACTGGAGGTGAGTACGCCGATATCTATCCGACCTTCGACTTCCGCAAGGTGCCAGGTGTGACCACGGTCCAGGCCGGCGCGATGCCGCCCGAAGACGCAGTGCAGCAAAGGGGGCTTACCGACTTCGTCGGCGGCGTGGACGATGGGCTCTACGGAGCTGCAGCATTCGATTTCATCAGCGCCCTGGACGTCGTCAGCGCACGCAAGGCGTGGTTCTTCTTTGATGGCTGCTACGTCTGCCTCGGCACCGGGATTGCCCATTTCGGTCCGCAGGACGTGACCACGACGGTCAACCAGTGCTTCCTCGACGGTGATGTCGCAGTGTCCTCGAAAGGCTTCAGCGGAGTGCTGCCACAAGGCGAGAGGATACTCGAGGACGTCTCGTGGGTCAACCACGCGGGAGTGGGGTATATCTTCCCCGGCGGCGCCAAGGCAGGCATCCTGAACAAGCCGGTCGAAGGCTCATGGCAGCTTATCAACCATCAGACCGACATCCGCGAGAAAGGTCCGGTCGTCAACGATATTTTCTGTCTCTTCCTTGACCACGGCGACAATCTGTGGGACGACCGCTATGCTTACGTGGTCGTGCCCGGTGCTGACGCCTTGCAGACTGCCGATTTCGCATCACACAACGACATCCTGGTGCTCTCCAATACCCGTAGCTTGCAGGCGGTGATGGATGCCGGCGCAGGCATAGCCTATGCGGTGATGTATGCCGGCGGCGAACTGCGTCTGGGCGACTCTCTGAGCATCGCGAGCGAGACGCCCGTGATGCTGCTCGTACGCTTCGACGCCTCCACGGGCGCAGTCACTGAACTTGTCGCCTCAGACCCGTCGCGCAGCTGCTCGTCCCTGCATCTTACAGTGCGCTCGGCCGGCAGCAGCCGCAGTTTCGATGTCGTGCTCCCGAAGGGTGAGCTCGGCGGGTCCAGCGTCCAGCTTTAGAAATACTGTCTTACTTGATCCCGAAGTCGAGTGCGCAGAGGTCAGCGTCACGTGATAAGAATCCGTACAGGATCTGGCAGCCTGTCTTGTTGATGTAGAGGATAGCGTTCATGATGTCACGAAGTGAATGTTTTCTTGTTCTTTCTTGTGGATTGATGACTTTTTCAATAACTTGCCACTGTTTATCAGTAAGGCCAGTTGGATAACTGGTATTCATAACGTAATTGACTGACTACCATTAAGTTATGAATAATTATTCGATCAACCTGCTGATTTTCAATAAATTACGCATCTTAATAACATTATTTTCGATTCATTTCAAAACAGCTTCATATTATGTCATCCGATGCAGCCAAAGTGTTTGATCCTCTCAGGAGGAAGGAAGTGGCCCTGACTCCCGAGGAGAAGGTGCGCCAGTGGTTCATCGGAGTGCTGCGCGACCATCTGAAGGTGCCTGTGCATCTGATGATGAGCGAGGTGGAGATGAAGTATGGAGCCGCAGGCAAGACCTATCGTGCCGACATCCTGGTCTATGACAGAAACGGAAGGCCGCTGGCCATCGCAGAGTGCAAGCGTCCGGATGTGAAACTGACTCAGGAAGTGCTGGAACAGGCACTCCGCTACGATATGGTGCTGGGGGTGAAGTGGTTTTTCATCACCAACGGACAGGAAACCAGAGTGGCGGTGCGCGACGGCGGCACGGTAAGGGCCGTGGGACATGCACCGGACTATGAAGAGATGAGCGCCGGAGCGCAGCTTTAGAAACGGAGATTTATGACTATAACAGAAGGATACCTTGACAGACCTATTTTCAAGATAGTGTCAGAAGCAGCTGCCGAGAAGGGCGTGAGAGCCTTTGTCATCGGCGGCTACGTCCGCGACTGCTTTCTGGGTCGCGCCAACAACGACATCGACATAGTCGTGGAAGGGAGCGGCATGGACCTGGCTCTGGCTGTGGGCCAGAAAGTGGGGTCTCACGTCTCCCTGTTCAAGAATTTCGGCACCGCAATGCTGAAGTACCACGGTGATGAGATAGAGTTTGTAGGGGCCAGGAAAGAGTCTTACAGGCGCGAGTCGAGGAAGCCTATTGTCGAGGACGGAAGTCTCGAGGACGACCAGCTGAGGCGCGATTTCACCATCAATGCGATGGCATTCAGCCTCCAGAAGGACTCATTCGGGGAGCTTGTCGACCCGTTCGGAGGCATACGCGATCTCGCGGCCGGCATCATACGCACTCCTCTCGAGCCTGACACGACCTACTCCGACGACCCTCTCAGGATGCTCCGTGCCATCAGGTTCGCGACCAAACTCAGCACGGACGAGCACAAGTTCACCATCGTGCCCGAATCGATAGAGTCGATGAAGCGCATGAAGGACAGGATGACCATCCTCTCCAAGGAGCGCATCGTCGAAGAGCTGAACAAGATACTCATCACCCCGAAACCGTCCACCGCGTTCGACCTGATGGAGCAGACAGGGCTGCTCGAATACATTCTCCCGGAGCTTGCAAAGCTCAAGGGGGTCGAGAGCATAGAGGGAAAGGGGCACAAGGAGAACTTCTCGCACACCCTCGCGGTGCTCGACAATGTCGCCGAGGCGGAGGTCAAGGCCATTGCGGAGGGACGCCTCAAGGACTACACCCCGGAAGCTGACGGCAACGGATGGGTGGAGTCGGTGCGCACGGAACCGTTTGTATGGCTCAGATGGGCGGCGCTGCTCCACGATATAGGCAAGCCGCAGTCGAAGAGGTTCGACCCGGCGATCGGATGGACATTCTACGGCCACGACGTCATAGGCGCCAAGATGGTGCCGCGCATCTTCAAGGGACTGATGATGCCTCTCAACGAGAAGATGAAATACGTGCAGCTGCTGGTGCGCCTGCATCTGCGCCCGATCGCGCTCGTGGACGAGGAGGTCACTGACTCTGCGGTCAGGAGACTGCTGTTCGATGCTGGAAACTACATCGACGACCTGATGCTCCTCTGCAACGCGGACATCACCTCCAAGAATCCCGCAAAGGTGGCGCGCATACGCCAGAATTTCGAGCTCGTGAAGCAGAAGCTGGTGGAGGTGGAAGCCAAGGACGCCATACGCAATTTCAAGAACCCGGTCACCGGAGAGTACATCATGGAAGTGTATGGCATCAAGCCATGCAGGGAGATCGGCATCATCAAGGAATATGTCAAGGAAGCCATCCTGGACGGCATCATAGGCAACAACTTCGAGGAAGCCGATGCCCTGATGCGGCGGAAGGCTGCAGAACTCGGGCTCAATGCTGAAAGATAGCTACATCGACTATATACGCGAGATACGCAGGTACTCGCCCAGAACCCAGGACATCTACGAGTCTGTGATCGACGGGTTCATAGAGTTTTCGTGCCCGGACGGCGGGAGCGACGAAGCCCTGAAGGAGGCTCTGACCCCCGTGATGATACGCAACTATGAAGTGTATCTGATGGATGACAGGGCCGAGGATCCCCGCACTGTCAACCTCCACCTGTCTGTGCTGAGCGGATTCTGCAGATATCTGATACGCAAGGACATCATCCTTTCCAACCCTGTGCGCCTGGTGGCGCGTCCCAAGACCGCGAAGAGAATACCCGTGTTCTACAGGGACGAATCCATGGAAGAGTATTTCAAGAATACCGAGCAAGACGCCGGTGAGGAGAACCTGGAGGTGCTCCAGGCATTCGGTCCGTCCGCAGGAAAGGACAAGACCGCGATAGAGATGTACAGGCGCAGGCTGAGCAGGATGATAATATCCCTTCTGAGCAACACCGGCATAAGACGTTCGGAACTGGTAGGTCTGAAAGTGGGATCTGCGGATCTCGGCAGGAAAGTTCTTAAAGTTTTGGGGAAAGGGGATAAAATGAGAGAAATTCCTTTAATAAATAGTCTTTGTAACGAAATTTCTTTATATTTACAATCAGTTGACACGATGGTGGGATGCCAGAGGTCTGCGGATGATCCCCTGCTCGTGACGGAAAAAGGCAGGAAACTGTACCCCGTGTACGTGGACAGGGTCATCAAGAGCGAATTGGGTGGGATAAAGAGCATCACCGGCAGGAAATCTCCTCATGTGCTGAGACACACTCTGGCGACAGAGCTCCTCAACAACGGGACTGACCTGTACTCTATAAAGGAACTTCTCGGACACTCATCTCTTGCAGCCACGCAGGTCTATACGCACAACTCCATCGAGAAACTGAAAAATGTGTATAACAACGCCCACCCAAGGGCAAAAAGTGGAGGTAACTATGGAGATTCAGATTAAGACTCTCAAGTTCGATGCCGACCAGAAACTGGTCGATTTCGTAGAGAAGAAAGTGTCAAGGCTTTCAAGATTCCATGACGGAGCAGGTACGGCAGAGGTGACTCTCTCCCTGCAGAAGGAAGGTAAGGACGCCAAACTCCAGATCCATGTTCCAGGAGAGCAGATGGTAATCGAGCGCAGCGCAAAGACCTTTGAGGATGCCATCACAGAGTGTGTGGACCTCATGAAGGAGAAACTCACCAGAGCGAAGGAAAAACGCAACGAAGCATAATGAGAAAGAGGAGTCCCGCGGGGCTCCTCTTATCTGTCTCTGTCTGTCACGGCCGGACTACACAAGTCCCTTGCCGTGGCAGTTCTTGTATTTGAGACCGCTGCCGCAAGGGCATGGGTCGTTTCTTCCGACCTTTGGACCGACCTTGATAGGAGCCTTTGTCTTCTGCTCGCCGTTGGTGGTGAGGTTCTGGTGGTTGGTCTGCATCTGGCTCATATCTGTCTTCTTAGGCTCGGCAGCTCTCTGAGGAGCCTCCTCACGCAGAGGCACGAATGAACGGAGAAGGAATGAAAGCACATCCTTGTAGAGATCCTTGAGCATCTTGGCGAAGAGATCGTAGCTCTCGATCTTGTAGACCACGATAGGGTCCTTCTGCTCGTATGAGGCATTCTGGACGCTCTGCTTGAGGTCGTCCATCTCGCGGAGGTGCTCCTTCCAGTGCTCGTCGATCTGGTAGAGGGTGATCACCTTGCTGACTGTCTTGGCTATCTCGCGTCCTTCCGTGTCATAAGCCTTCTTGAGATCGACAGAGAGTGTCATCTGCTTGCGGCCGTCGGATACAGGGATGGCGATGTTCTTGTACATCGAGCCCTGCTTCTCATAGACTGCCTTGATGACAGGATAAAGCCTTGTGGAGAGGGCCTCCATGCGGCGTGCATAGACCTCATGCATGTGCTCGCAGAGCCTGTCGGCGATCTCCGCCTCCTTTGACCTGCTGTAGAACTCCTCGTCGAAACCGAGATCGATAGAGAGCTGAGCCATCACGAATTCTGCGAAGTCATCGTATGACATGCCCTGTGACTCCTGAACGAGGAGATTTGAGAGGTCGAGCATCATGTTCATGATATCGACCTCGATCTTGTCACCTGAGATGGCGTCGCGACGGAGTGCATATACTGAAGTTCTCTGGTCGTTCATGACGTCATCGTACTCGAGGAGGCGCTTGCGGATACCGAAGTTGTTCTCCTCGACCTTCTTCTGGGCCTTCTCTATTGCAGATGAGAGCCATGAGCTCTCGAGTGCCTCGTTGTCCTCCATTCCGAGCTTGTCCACCATTCCGGCGATCTTCTCGGATCCGAAGAGGCGCATGAGCTTGTCCTCGAGAGATACGTAGAAGGTAGAGCTTCCCGGGTCTCCCTGACGTCCGCTTCGTCCTCTGAGCTGACGGTCGACGCGGCGTGAGTCATGTCTTTCAGTACCGATGATCGCGAGACCGCCTGCAGCCTTGACCTCAGGGGTGAGCTTGATATCGGTACCACGACCGGCCATGTTGGTGGCGATGGTCACGCGGCCGCTGTTGCCGGCCTGGCCGACGATCTCGGCCTCACGGGCATGCTCCTTGGCATTGAGGACATTGAGCTTGATGCCGCGCATGCTGAGCATCTTGCTGAGGAGCTCGGATGTCTCGACATCGGTGGTACCCACCAGCACAGGTCTGCCGGCTCTTGAAAGCTCCTGCACCTTGTCGATGACGGCGGTGTACTTGGCTTTCTTTGTCTTATAGATAAGGTCATCGTTGTCCTGACGCACGACAGGGCGGTTGGTAGGGATGACCACTACATCGAGCTTGTAGATAGACCAGAACTCGCCCGCCTCGGTCTCCGCGGTACCTGTCATACCTGAAAGCTTGTGGTACATGCGGAAATAGTTCTGGAGAGTGATGGTCGCGAAGGTCTGGGTCGCTGCCTCGACCTTCACGTTCTCCTTGGCCTCGACTGCCTGGTGGAGACCGTCGCTCCAGCGGCGGCCTTCCATGATACGGCCGGTTCCCTCATCGACAATCTTGATCTTGTTGTCCATGATGACGTAGTCGACATCCTTCTGGAACATCGCGTATGCCTTGAGGAGCTGGATGACTGTGTGGACGCGCTCGCTCTTGATGGAGAATTCCTCCATGAGGGCATCCTTCTTCTCCTGCTTCTCGGCGAGGCTGAGCTCGGACTTGGTGATCTCGGCTATCTGAGAGCCGACATCAGGAAGCACGAAGAAGTTGTCATCGTTCACACTCTTGGCGAGCACGTCATGACCCTTGTCAGTGAGGTCGACAGAGTGCTGCTTCTCGTTGATGACGAAGTAGAGAGGATCGGTAGCCACATGCATCTCGCGCTCGTTGTCCTGCATGTAGTAGTTCTCTGTCTTCTGGAGAATCACCTTGATGCCGGGTTCGCTGAGATACTTGATGAGAGGCTGGTATTTAGGGAGTCCCTTGTATGCACGCAGGAGGAGGAGACCTCCGTCCTTTTCATTTCCTTCCTTGATGAGTTTCTTGGCATCGTTGAGAACCTGGTTCACGAGAGCCCTCTGGGCTGCATATACCTTCTCTACATGAGGCCTGAACTCCATGAACTGAGCATCATCCTCAGCCCTTGCGACAGGACCGGAAATGATGAGAGGGGTGCGGGCGTCATCGATGAGGACTGAGTCCACCTCATCGACGATGGCATAGTGATGCTTGCGCTGCACGAGGTCGGTGAGGTTGACTGCCATGTTGTCACGGAGGTAGTCGAAACCGAACTCGTTGTTGGTACCGAAGGTGATGTTGCACTCGTAAGCCCTGCGGCGTGCATCACTGTTCGGCTGATGCTTGTCGATACAGTCCACGCTGAGTCCGTGGAACATGTAGAGAGGACCCATCCACTCGGAGTCACGCTTCGAGAGGTAGTCGTTGACTGTGACCACATGCACGCCCTTGCCTGCAAGCGCATTGAGGAACACTGGCAGTGTAGCCACGAGGGTCTTTCCCTCACCGGTAGCCATCTCGGCGATCTTTCCCTGATGGAGGATGATACCGCCGATGAGCTGTACGTCATAGTGGATCATGTCCCAGGTCACCTCGTTGCCGCCGGCGATCCAGTGGTTCTGCCAGATGGCCTTGTCGCCCTCGATGGTGACGAAGTCGTGATCGATGCTGAGGTCGCGGTCGAACTGTGTTGCAGTCACCTCGATGGCAGGGTTCTGGGTGAATCTGCGGGCGGTGGACTTCATGATGGCGAACGCATCAGGAAGGATGGCGTCAAGCTCCTTCTCGATGGCTGCATCCTCGTCCTTGACGAGCTTGTCAGACTCGCCGGCAAGTCTCTCCTTGTCTGCGACAGGAATATCCTGTTCCATTTCAGCCTTTATCTCGGCGATGCGCTGCTCGAAAGGAGCCTCTGCCGCCTGGAGCCTGGCGATGAGCTCTGCGCTCTTTGCCCTGAGATCGTCGTCCGAGAGCTTGTCTATGGTCTCGTACGCTGCGAGCACCTTGTTAAGGATAGGCTTTACCTGCTTCATGTCCCTGTCTGACTTGGACCCGAAGACTTTCTTCAATATTCCTGCAACTGACATAACTTGTCTGTATTTTTCGTATCAGCCAACTGGTGGCGTCCATTTGTTTTGCCTGGCAGTATCACAAATACCTTGCAAAGCTCTGCGGAGTGCCATAATGGCAGACAGACGCGATACTGCATAATCGTACAAATATAGTCAGCATTAAGTTGATAAGCAAATGGAGCCCGTCAACTCATTTTCGTCAATCTCAGCAAAAAACATATACGCACAGGCTTTTCTTTTCATTATTGACGTTTTTCCGCCCTACCTTGCCGCAGCTTGACAGAAACACATGAACATGAAAAGAAAAAACTTTATCCATGTCATCGCCGCCATTTCGTCGACAGTGGCGATGGCCGCCGCATGCGAAAGCATTTTCGGTGCGGCTGCTGAAGGCGAGATCAGACTGGCATTCCAGCAGAGCAGCCTGCCGCAGACACGTGCCGAGGTCTCCCCTGCCGACACCAATTCGTTCATCCTGCGTGTGACAGACTCCAAGGGGAAGTCCATCTATGACGGGACCTACGGAGCCTCTCCGGGATCCCTGATGGTCAGCCCCGGAACCTACACGGTGAAGGTGATGTCGTCGGAGTTCAAGGCTCCGGCATTCTCGGCGCCGCAATACGGCGACACCCAGACCGTCAGTGTGAAGTCCGGAGAGGCTACCGACGTCACCCTCGTCTGCAGACAGATCAACGCCGGAGTGAGGCTGAATATCGAATCCAGGTTCCTGAGCGCCTACCCGGGAGGGTCGCTTCACCTGAAATCGGATGACGGAAAACTCATGTACAGCTACTCCGAGAAAAGGATAGCGTATTTCAACCCGGGTAACGTGTCGCTCATCCTGAGCAACGGAGGGTCCGACGAGACCCTTCTCAGCAGAAGTCTGGCAAGCCAGGAGATCTACACCATAAACATCGGCGTGGCGGAGTCACCTTATGGCACTTCACCGTCGCCCAGGAGCAGCATCACCGTTCAGCTCGACACAGCCAGGAACTGGATTTCGGAGAACTACCTCATAGGCGGAAGCAGCAACAAGGGATCCTCTCGCGACAACCCGTTCAGCGTGTCTGAGGCGAGGAACATGGCCGGCAAAGAGGACGTCTGGGTCTATGGCTACATAGTCGGAGGCGACCTGAGCTCGTCAAAGGCATCTTTCAAGGGGCCGTTCTCGTCCCGAACGAACATAGTGATATCATCGAAGTCGTCGACGACAGACAGGAATGCCTGCATGTCGGTGCAGCTGTCCACGGGTGACATACGAAATGCCCTGAATCTCGTGGATCATCCGGAGAATCAGGGCAAGACGGTATTTCTACGAGGCAATATATGCTCGTCGTATTACGGTATTCCCGGCGTGCAGTCGCTGACCGAATACAGCTTCAGATAGCCGGACTCCGGCTAGTAGCCGAAAATATCTTCGAGGCTCACCTCTCTGACAGGACCGAGGGTCTTGAGATAGTTCATATCCATGTCAGAAGAATCGCCGAGAATGGCGTAGGTATAGTCGCGTCCTGCCACCCACTTCTGCTGAACAGCCTTCACATCCTCCAGAGTCATGTTCTGGACGGCCTCGAAGATGGCCCTGTCCACAGGCTCCGAGAGTCCAAGGCTGCGGCAGCTGCGGTACTTTTTCAGAACGGAGGCGCCAGTGGTCCTCTTGGTACGGAGCCTTGAGATGATGGCCTCCTTGGCCACCTTGAAGGCTGCCTCCGACTCCGGCATGTTGTTGATGATGTCGCCGAACGCCTCCACAGCCTGCTGGAGCTTGTCGTTCTGAGTGGCTATGAACGCCATATAGAAATAATCCGTATCGAGATTGTCCGGCTCCTCAAGCAGCGAGTAAGCCGAGTATGCAAGGCCGCGGGCCTCACGCATCTCCTGGAAGACGACAGAGTTCATGCCGCCCCCGAAGTATTCGTTGTACAGAGTGATGCCCGGAGTGGACTGGAGTTCGTATTTCCTGTCATCCACAGACAGCTGCACGTAGTAGAGCTGCCTTGAATCATAAGGAGCGATCACGACACTGCTGCCCTGAGTCTTCTGCATTGCCGGATATACCTCATCTGCCGGCTTGAGGCCGGATGCGATGTAGTGGTTGGCAAGTATGGCCGACTTGACATCGGACTCCGGCATCGGGCCGTAGTACAGCATCTCCTGGCTGTATGAGAAGAGGTCGCGGAGCCTTCCGAGGAGCTCCTCGGAAGTCAGGGACATGAGGGCTTCATCCGTAAGATTGATGCTGCGTACGAACTCCGGTCCGTAGAGGACGTAGTTCTGGAGGGCGCTGAAGCAGCTGCGCTGGGCCATCTTGCTGTTCATCCTCTGCTTGATGATATCTGCCTTGAGGTTGGCGAGGATTGCCTCATCCGGCTTTGCGTTGGCTATGAGATTCTCTACGATCCTCACCGCCTCGACCATGTTGTCGGAAAGGCCGGACACGCTGATTCTCGTCGACGGGGCACCGGCACGGACCTCGAAAGAGCATGCAAGGTCATACATCCTGGAAGCGATCTGCTCCGCGGTCATGTCATCTGTCCCGAGGTATTGGATGTACCTGCCGGCAAGCGAAAGGGCAGGATCCTCCTCGATGCTCCGGTTGATGATGCAGTCGAGGCTGAAGATGTCATTGAGCTCGTTCTTCTTGTAGAGAAGATCGATGCCATCAGCCACTCTGGCGGTGCTCATATCCGTGCTGAAGTCCACGAAACGTGGCTCTACTGGCTTGACTGCGGTATTCTGGATCTCTGCCAGGAATTCACTCTGGCTGTCACGGTTGGTGGCGATAGGAGTGATCTTCGGAGCATCGATCTTGACGACTGTGGTATCTGTGCCGAGACGCTTGTAGATGGCCACATAGTTCTGACCGCCGAGATACTGACGGGCGAAGGCCACGATATCGTCCTTGGTGATGGCGCTGTAGCGCTCGAGTTCCTTTGCGGCATCCTCCCATCTCACGCCGTTGATGAACGCGCTGACGTATGCCTGGGCCCTTGAGCTGTTGTGCTCGAGCTGCTCCATCTTGCTGAGGCGTATGTTGTTGATGCTGGCCCTGATGAGTTCCTCATCGAAGTCGCCGGAGCGGAGCTTGGCGAACTCCTCGAGGACGATGTCGCGCGCTTCCTCAAGCGTCTGTCCCTCCTTCGGGAACGCCATGGCGAGGAAGGTGGTGTAGTCGGCCTGTGAAGACGCTCCCGCATACGCCTGGAGCACCTTCTGCTGCTGCATCACATCAAGGTCGATGAGACCGGCAGTGCCGTTGCTGAGTATCATGCCGGCGATTTCCGCGAGAGCGCTGACCTCGAGATCTGATGCGCCCGGAAGCGGCCATCCCATCATGACCCTCTCTGCCTCGAGTCCATAGACATCCTTTTCGACAGGCGAGGTGATCGGAGCCTCTTTCTCATAGCTGAGGACAGGCACCGAAGGGTTCGGCTCCCAGTCTCCGAAGTACTTTTCGATGACTGCGACCATCTCGTCAGGATCAAAGTCACCTGAGAGGCAGATCGCTATGTTGTTTGGCACATAGTACTGGTCGTGGTACTTCTTGACATTGGTGATCGAAGGATTCTTGAGGTGCTCCTGGGTGCCGAGCACGGTCTGTGTGCCGTATGGATGGTGAGGATAGAGTGCCTCGTCAAGGGCTGCCCACACCTTGCGGCTGTCCTGGGTGAGGGACATGTTCTTCTCCTCATAGATGGTCTCAAGCTCTGTGTGAAAACCTCTGATGACGGTATTGCGGAATCTGTCGGCCTGGATGCGCGCCCAGTTGTCTACCTGGTTGGACGGGATGTTCTCCTGATATACGGTCTCGTCGTGCGATGTCCATGCGTTGGTGCCGCTGGCACCGATCACCGACATGAGCTTGTCATACTCATTGGGGATGGAAATCTTTGAAGCCTCGTAACTGATGGAATCTATCCTGTGGTAGATGGCAGCCCTTTCCGACTCGTCAGCGGTCTTGCGATAGACTTCGAAGAGCTGCTCTATCTCATCGAGAAGAGGCTTCTCGGCCTCGTAGTCGGAGGTGCCGAAATGATTGGTGCCCTTAAACATGAGGTGCTCAAAATAATGAGCAAGTCCGGTGGTCTCGGAAGGGTCGTTCTTGCCTCCGACCTTCACTGCGATGTAGGTCTGGATGCGCGGCTCCTCCTTATTGACAGACATGTACACCTTGAGACCGTTGTCCAGGGTGTAGATCTTGGTGCCGAGAGGGTCTCCCTTCACGCTTTCGTAGCGCGAGCAGGAAGTAAGGCACGACAATGAAAGCACTGCCGCCGCCATGATGAGGAATCTTTTCATTATTGTTTTGGAAATCTGAGTTTTGCGTATTTGAGGAGTATCTGCTTTGTGCCGAATCCGTCGAACTCGATGGTGGCCTTGAGCTCTGGGAACTGGCCGGATATCTCCTTGACGAGACCAAGGCCGAAACGGTTGTGCTCGACTCTCTGGCCTGCCTTGATGGATGACATCGGCACAGGCACGAATTCCGCATCCGGGATCTTCGGCGGCAGAGGGCGGTTCAGGACTGACGCCTTGCCCTGGAACTGCGGCTGGGACGGCTGGGAGCCTGATGGACGTGACGGAACGGCGCCGCGGGTGACGGTAGTGCCCGGCATCGGACGCTTCTCGAACTTCACGCTGCCTGAGGCACCATATCTCGATCCGGAGCTGCCGTATCTCGGGGATGCACCGGAGTTGCGTTCAGGCTGACCGTATGGCGATCCGTATCGCTGCGATGAACCCGAGGAGCCGAAACGGAAAGGCTTCTCATCCTCGTCATCGTCTGTAAACGGCGATTCGCGGAGAGGGTTCTCGATATATTTCGAGTCGATCTCTCTGATGAAGCGGCTCGGGGAGTTGCTCTCGTGCTTGCCGTTGCGGAAACGCGTCTCCGCGAATGAAAGCTCGACGGTCTTTTCCGCACGGGTGATGGCCACATAAAAGAGGCGCCTTTCCTCCTCGATGTCATTCGGCGAAGCCATCATTCCGCCCGGAGGGAAGAGGTTCTCCTCCATTCCGGCGACGAAAACGTACGGGAACTCCAGTCCCTTGGCGCTGTGCACGGTCATGAGAGCCACCTTGTTGGTGCCGTCCTCCCCTTCTTCGACATCTACATTGCTGAGGAGGGAGACGTTCTCAAGGAACGCGTCGAGCGTCACGAGCGGGAGCTGGTCCACGGTGACTGCGGCGTCCATGTCGTCGGCCTCCATTTCGGAGAGGTAATCATCCTGGCGCTCCTCGATGAACTGGGAGACGCTGTTGAGGAGCTCGTCCACATTGGCGGTACGGGACATGCCCTCGATGGAGGTATCCTCCTTGTAGAAACGGTAGAGCTCCGATTTGTCCGCTACCAGGAGCGCAAGCTCGTGTGCATCGGTCGTGGTGACCTTCGAAGCCCAGTCGTTGACTCTGAGGCAGAACTCACGTATCTTCTGGATGGCGGCACTCCTGAGCCCGAATGACTCCAGGTCCTCGGCGAACGCCGCCTTGAACAGGCTGGTGCCGTGCGCCCTGGCCGCCTTTTCGAGGGACTCGAGAGACGTGCCTCCGATGCCCCTGGCGGGCTTGTTGACCACGCGCTTGAAGGACTCGTCATCCTGCGGATTGACGGTCAGCTTGAAATATGCCATCATGTCTTTGACCTCTGCGCGGTCGAAGAATGAATTGCCGGAATAGATGATGTACGGGATGTTCTTGGCGCGCAGCTGCTCCTCGAGGGCGCGGGACTGCGAGTTGGTCCTGTAGAGTATGGCGCAGTCCTGATACTGGGCCTTGTAGCTGCGCATCTTGTCGAGGATGGAGGAAACGATGAGCATGGCCTCCTCCTTCTCGGTGTAGGCACTGATCAGGCGAATCTTCTCTCCATCGGCACCCTCCGAGAAACAGGTCTTGGGGATGCGCCCCTGGTTGTGCGCGATGAGCGAGTTGGCCGCATCGACTATGGTTCTGGTGGATCGGTAGTTGCGCTCGAGACGGAAGGTCTTCGAATCCGGATAGTCCTTCTTGAAGTTGAGTATGTTCTCGATCTTGGCACCGCGGAAGGCATAGATGGACTGGGAGTCGTCACCCACGACGCAGAGGTTGCGGTGGCCGGAAGCGAGCTTCTTGAGGATGAGGTACTGGGCGAAATTGGTGTCCTGATACTCATCGACGAGAAGGTAGCTGAACCTTGCCGCGATCTCGTCTCTCGCCGCCGCATTGTCCCTCAGGAGGATGTTCATGTTCAGCAGGATGTCATCGAAATCCATCACTCCGGAGAGCTTGCATTTCTGCACGTAGAGGCTGTATATGTCGCACAGGCGCGGTCTGCGTGAATGAGAGTCGCTCTGGATGATGTTGGGGCTGTTGCGGTAGACATCCGCAGTGACGAGGTTGTTCTTCGCCATGGAGATGCGCGCAAGCACATCCTTGGGCTTGTACACCTTGTCGTCCAGCTGAAGTTCCTTGATGCAGGCCTTGATGGCGCTTGTGGAGTCGCTTGTGTCGTAGATGGTGAACGATGATGGATAGCCTATGCTGTCCGCATAGTCGCGCAGGAAGCGGATGAACACCGAATGGAATGTACCCATGCAGAGTCTCCTGGCACGCCTGTCGCCGACCATGAGCGCTATTCGCTCCTTCATTTCGGAAGCGGCTTTCTTGGTAAAAGTCAGAGCAAGGATGCGACCCGCGTCACATCCCTGCGAAAGTATATATGCTATCCTGCTCGTGAGTACCCGGGTCTTTCCGGAACCGGCTCCGGCGACGATCAGCACGGGACCTTCCGTGTTCTTGACCGCGGCCAGCTGCTCGCTGTTCAGACCCTGCAGGACCGTATCAACATTATTCTCCATAACCACTGCAAAATTAGCAAAAAATGAGTATCTTTGCGTGATATTTCGGATTATACTCAAAACCTATAAAAATGTCAAACAACATCGATTTGAAAAAAGGTCTGAACATTCCTGTAAAGGGATGCGCAGAACTGACTGTCTCAAAGGCGGTTGTTCCTGGCATCGCGGCCATCTGCCCATCTGATTTCAAGGGTCTTTCAGCAAGACTCCTCGTCAGGGAAGGCGACCAGGTCCTCGCCGGTTCACCTGTCCTCGCAGACAAGAAGAATCCTGAGATTCTCGTGACTTCACCGGTCAGCGGTACAGTCAAGGAGATCGTCAGAGGTGACAAGAGAAAGTTGCTTGCGGTCCTCATCGAGGCTGGTTCTGAGCAGGAGTACGTGGATTTCGGCATCAAGAGGGCAGAAGACCTCAAGGCTGACGAAGTACGCAGCGCACTTCTCCAGAGCGGACTCTGGATGGCACTCGTCCAGAGACCTTACGGCATCGTTGCCGATCCTGCAGTGAAGCCGAAGGCCATCTTCGTGTCAGCTTTCAACACCGCCCCTCTCGCAGCAGACGTGGACTTCGTCCTCGCAGACCAGTTCGCAGCCGTGCAGGCAGGTGTCAACGCTCTTGCGAAGCTCACTGACGGAGGCGTTCATGTCTCTCTCGAAAGCTCAAAGTATTCAAGCTCTCCTCTCCACAAGCTGGAGAACGCAGTGCTCCACACATTCAGCGGCAAGCATCCTGCCGGAAACGTCGGCGTGCAGATCAGCCACATCTCCCCTATACGCAAGGAAGAGACAGTGTGGACCATCTCGCCTGTCCTCCTCGCAGCTGTCGGCAAGCTCTTCACAAAGGGCAGACTCGACCTCACCAGGAAGGTCGCTGTCACCGGACCTGCCGCAGCAAGCCCTGCATACATCGAGACCATCCCGGGAGCTCCTGTCAAGGCAGCTGAGGCACTCATCGGCAGCACCGAGGGCGTCCGCATCGTAAGCGGCGACATCCTCAGCGGCAAGTGCGTGGGTGCAGAGGGATACCTCGGATTCTTCGACAATCAGATCACCGTCCTCAGAGAAGGAACAGAGAAGGAACTCCTCGGATGGGCAAGACCATTCCGTTTCAACCAGTTCAGCTCTACAATGTCTTACTTCTCATGGCTCCTGCCTAAGAAGCAGTACGATATGGACACCAACCTCCACGGAGGTCCGCGTGCCTTCATCATGCCTGAAGACTACTACCAGAAGGTCCTTCCTATGGACATCTACCCACTCTATCTCACAAAGGCATGCCTCGCCGGCGACATCGACAAGATGGAGAAGTTCGGCATCTATGAGGTTCTCCCTGAGGATCTCGCACTCTGTGAGTACATCGACCCATCAAAGAACAACATCCAGGACATCGTCGCAAACGGCATTGACCTGATGCTCAAAGAAATGGCTTAAAAGTTATGAACAAGATTTTCGAAAAAGGCGGCAAGCTCTCGTGGCTTCACTCTACCGTTGACGCTTTTGAGACATTCCTTCATGTTCCTGGCACAGTGACCCGCAAGGGCTCACACGTCAGAGATGCAATCGATACCAAGCGCGTCATCATCATCGCACTCATTGCGACTATCCCTGCAGCACTCTTCGGAATGTGGAACACAGGTTACCAGCATTCTCTCGCTACAGGTGCAGCCCCGGCTTTCTGGGCTGACTTCTTCTATGGTCTCCTCAAGGTCCTCCCTCTCTATGTCGTGGCATATGCAGTCGGTCTCTTCATCGAGTTCGCATCCGCACAGATCCGCGACGAGGAAGTGAACGAGGGTTACCTCATGACAGGTTTCATCATCCCTCTCATCGTCCCTGTAGACGTTCCGCTCTGGATGCTCGCAGTCGCTGTGGCATTCGCAGTGATCTTCGGAAAGGAAGTATTCGGCGGTACAGGCATGAACATCTGGAACCCTGCTCTCCTCACACGTGCGTTCCTCTTCTTCTCTTATCCTAACAACATGTCAGGCTCTGACTGCTGGGTAGCATTCAAGAAGGGTGAGACAGCCATCGACGCATTCTCAGGCGCGACTCCTCTCGCAGTCGCAAACGAAGGCGGCATGGATGCTCTCAACAACGCTGGATACTCATTCATGGACATGTTCCTCGGAACAATCCCCGGATCAGTCGGTGAGACTTCAGCTCTCGCCATCCTCCTCGGTGCGGTCATCCTCATCTGGACAGGCGTGGCAAGCTGGAAGATCATGGTTTCTTCTGTAGCCGGCGGCCTCCTCGTGGGATGGCTCGGAACCCTTTGCGGTGCAACTGACGTACCTTGCTGGTACCATCTCGTGATGGGTGGCTTCGCATTCGGAACCGTATTCATGGCAACAGACCCTGTGACATCCGCACAGACAAGCTGCGGCAAGTGGATCTACGGATTCCTTGTAGGTGCCATCGCAGTCATCGTGAGACTCTTCAACCCTGGCTACGCAGAGGGTATGATGCTCGCGATCCTCCTCGGCAACACCTTCGCACCGCTCATTGACCACTGCGTGGTAAGCGCACATCTCTCAAAGAAAGCTAAGAAAGTCAATATCGCATAAGCTATGAACACAAACAGCAATACCTATACTGTCGTCTATACGACAATCATCGTGATCATTGTTGCTGCGATCCTCGCTTTCGCCGCCATGTCTCTCAACGGACGTCAGGTAGCCAACATGAAGGCCGAGACCATCGGCCAGATCCTCAAGGCTGCCAAGATCGAGAGCGGAGAATCAAACGCAGAAATCATCAATGCATACAAGAGCCAGATAGCTGAGGCCTATACCGTAGACCTCACAGGTGCAAAGAAGGGCGAGCTTCCTGCAGAGGACGCCACCATCTTCACCACATCACAGCTCAAGGCTCAGAACTACAAGATCGCAGGCGGCGAGAGCGATGCAACTCTTCCTGTCTACGTATTCAAGAACGGCACAAAGGTAGTTCCTATCTACGGAGCTGGCCTTTGGGGACCAGTCTGGGGCTATGTCGCAGTCGGTACTGACGGCAAGATCGTCGGCGCGACATTCGACCACGCAAGCGAGACTCCGGGTCTCGGCGGCAAGATCAAGGACGACCCTGCATTCAGCGCACAGTTCGACGGAAAGGCATTCGACTTCAATGATGTCGTACCTTTCGACATCGTCAAGGGCGGAGCGCCTGCAGGCAAGGTCAACGCTATCGACGCCATCACCGGCGCGACCATGACATCAAAGGGTCTCGGCGAAGCTGTCAACGCATGGGCTAGAGCTTACGCTCCAGTGCTTGCCGCTGCACCTTGCTGCTGCGAGGAGACACAGGCTGAAGAAACAACTAAAACGGAGGAATAAGCCATGGCAAATCTGAAAGAAACTTTCCTTAACCCTCTTCTCAAGGGCAACCCTATCACAGTCCTTGTCCTCGGTATCTGCTCATCACTCGCAGTCACCGTCGAGCTCAAGGGAGCATGTGTGATGGCACTCTCCGTAATCGCTGTTACAGGACTCTCAAGCCTTGTCGTTTCCATCTTGAGAAACACTATTCCGAACAGAGTCAGGATCATCGTACAGCTCGTTGTCGTAGCCATGATGGTAATTCTTGTGGACCAGCTCCTCAAGGCATTCGCATACGGCATCGACAAGCAGCTCTCTGTCTATATCGGACTCATCATCACCAACTGTATCGTCATGGGACGTATCGAGGCCTTCGCTCTCGGACAGAAACCTATCCCATCTCTTATCGACGGTGTTGCAAACGGTCTCGGATATGGCATGATCCTCATCATCGTGGCATTCTTCCGTGAGCTTCTCGGATCAGGTACCCTCTTCGGTCTTCCTGTCCTCAAGGCTATCGGTTACACCAACAACGGTCTCATGATTCTCCCTCCTATGGCTCTCATCCTTCTCGGATGCGTCATCTGGGTTCAGAGAAGCATTCAGAAAGACCTCCAGGAGAAGTAACAACTAACTCAGATCATACACAGAAATGGAATATTTAAGCTTATTCGTAAAGTCAATCTTCGTTGACAATATGATTTTTGCATACTTCCTCGGTATGTGCTCATACCTGGCAGTATCCAAAAACGTGAAGACAGCTAATGGTTTGGGACTGGCTGTTATCTTCGTGCTCGTGTGCACACTTCCGCTCAACTACCTCCTCAACAAGTACATCCTCACTCCGGGTGAGAACTGCATCTTCGGTGCGGACGTAGATCTGAGCTTCCTCAGCTTCATCATTTTCATCGCCGTGATCGCAGCATTCGTGCAGCTCGTGGAGATGATCGTGGAGAAGTATCTTCCTTCACTCTATGCATCCCTCGGAATCTTCCTTCCACTCATCGCCGTGAACTGCGCCATCCTCGGAGGCTCACTCTTCATGCAGCAGAAGGACTTCGTCAACGTGGGTGAATCTGCAGTCTATGCACTCGGTTCAGGTATCGGCTGGTATCTCGCCATCGTGGCTCTCGCAGCCATCCGTGAGAAACTCTCTTACAGCAACGTTCCTGCAGGACTCAAGGGCATCGGCATCACATTCATCACCGTAGGTCTGATGGGTATCGCATTCATGGCATTTATGGGCATTTCACTCTAGGAGGACGGATATATGAATACTATCTTAGCATCAATCATCATCACTGTAGCAGTGACATTGGTACTGGTAGCGCTTCTCCTCGTAGTGAAGGCTGCCATCACACCGAAAGGAACAGTAAAAATCGACATCAATGACGGAAAGAAGGTTCTCGATGTGACTCCAGGACAGTCACTCATGAACACTCTTGCAGAGAACAAGATCTTCCTTCCTTCAGCCTGCGGCGGAAAGGCAAACTGCGGCCAGTGCAAGATCCAGGTCATGGACGGCGGCGGCGAGATCCTTCCTACTGAGAAGGGATTCTTCAACCGCAAGCAGATCAAGGAAGGCTGGAGACTCGGATGTCAGGTAAAGGTAAAGGACAACCTCAAGGTCCAGATGGACGAGAGCGCTCTCAGCATCAAGAAGCTCGAGTGCGAGGTCATCTCAAACGACAACGTGGCTACCTTCATCAAGGAGTTCACAGTGAAGCTTCCTGAGGGCGAGAACATCGAATTCAAGAGCGGTCAGTACATCCAGATCGACATCCCTGCATATGAACTTGATTTCAAGGACATCGATGTCGCACCTGAGTACAAGGCTGACTGGGAGAAGTTCGGTTTCTTCAACCTGCATTCTTCTAACCCTGTGGATACCATCCGTGCATACTCTATGGCCTCTTATCCAGGTGAGAAGGGCGTCATCAAGCTCAATGTACGTATCGCAACACCTCCATTCGACCGTTCAGTTCCTAGAGAGCTCGGTCCTAAGATGCTCCCTGTAAACCCAGGTATCGCTTCATCTTACGTATTCACCCGCAAGCCAGGTGACAAGGTGATGATCTCTGGTCCTTACGGAGAATTCCTTCTCCCTAAGAACGACCCTGATTCACAGGAGTACATCTTCGTCGGTGGCGGTGCAGGAATGGCACCTCTCCGCAGCCACATCATGCAGCTCTTCAAGACTCTCAAGACAGGCAAGACAGTACACTTCTTCTACGGAGCACGTGCTCTCGTCGAGGCATTCTATCTTGAGGACTTCGCAGAGATCGAGAGAGAGTTCCCTAACTTCAAGTTCCATCTTGCACTCGACCGTCCGGATCCTGCAGCAGATGCAGCCGGCGTTCCTTACGTGGCAGGTTTCGTACACAATGTGATGTATGAGACATACCTCAAGGATCACGATGCACCAGAGGACATCAAGTACTTCATGTGCGGTCCTCCTATGATGGTCGGCGCAGTGAACAACCTCCTCGATTCTCTTGGAGTTGACCCTGCAAATATTCTTTACGATAACTTCGGAGGATAAAATAAACCTGAAAAACCACCTCGAAATGAGGTGGTTTTTTTGTGCTCCATAAGAATCTTCAAAACATAGATCGTAATATTTGCCGATGCTGGGAAGAGGCGTCGGTACATAATAACTTTGCTTCCAGACCAAACGATTCAAACTATGACTAAAGGCTGGAAAGCATTCTCTCCGTGGCGTCCGCCACGAGCACTTCTGCTCACGATTTTCTTGCTTGTCGCTTATCCAGCCTTTTTCATGGCCTGTTCAGTTACGGAGCCCGAAGGGCATCATTGGGATGGAATTGATACTTACGATGGCGACAAGAATGTCGGTGATGGCAAGGGCTCCGTTTTAACAGAAGTCAGATATCTCATTGCGCCCGCCAGCACGGCTACGAAGGCGGAAAGCTGGTGGCTTGTCAAGAGAATGGACGTGTTCGTCTTTGATGACAACGCCGTCCAGAGCCTTGACTCATACAGCAGAGACTACGCATATACAACATCATCTTTCACCGCGGCTTCAAGTTCGGGAGACAAGATAATCGTGGCCCTTGCAAACAGCAGGCTGACCAACGAGGACATTGCTTCCGTCAGCGTATATGAGGACATCAACAGACTAAGGACGCGACTGTCCGACGAGACACCAGAATATCCTCTGATGACTGGAGAGACGCGGGTCTGCGCCGGTGCCGAAGATGAATGCACGGTAGTCCTCTATCCTATGATATCAGAGATACGGCTGTCATCTCTTGTCTGCAGGATGGAGGGCGCATACAGCGGGAAAAGTCTTGAGAAGGTAAAAGCCTATCTGACGAATGTCAGCAACTCGACAGAGATGATGAGATGGGACGGATTCAGACCATCCGAGATACTCAATCAGGGCAGGATGAGCGAGAGCGACATGCAGGGCATGGCCTATCAGAGGATGCTCTACAATTATATAGGTAACGGTGTGCGCACAGGCAACGGTTACAGTTACGGAAGCGCCTCACTCTTCTGCTATCCCAATGACTCAAGAGAAGAATCAGCGGGTTCCCCGTTTACCACGCTCGTGATAGAAGGCACGCTGGACGGCAGGACATGCTACTATCCGATACGTATAAACAGGAAGGGATACGGTCATTCTGTGGGAGTGGAAGGAATATCAAGAAATGCCCAGTATGTCATCAATCTGACGATAACGGGACCGGGGTCGGACGATCCTGACGGAGAAGTCCCTCCGAACAGTACCGTGACGGAAGGTTCCATGACGCTGTATCCCGGTAATTTCATTACCGGACGGGACGGTGAGAAGATCCATGTATGGGTGGATGTTTTCCCGGAAGAAACGGAGGTGCACATCGATGAAGATGACCTCGATTTCGACAGGGAAAGAGGCATATATGACTATGAGATAGACGCGGACGGAAAAGGAGTATGGCTGACGCTTCTCAAGGGCGGCGCAGGGGCTTTTATCATCGATGCAGGAGAACCGGTCAATGACGGACTGCTCATCATCATTGTCGTCAATCCATGACGGACCTTATAAAACACTAAAAGGCAGAAATCTCACGACCTCCGCCTTTTAAAATACTATTACAATACAAAGTGAACACCATTAAGATGCATGAAAGTATCATTTCATTGCATGATAAAGTCAATTTTTTTGACACTTTTGTGCAGAAATCAGGTAATCTGCCGTAAATGTGCCTCCTCTGGCCATCAATTCGTCTGGAGTTCCGGCGAAAACGACCTCTCCTCCCCTGTCTCCAGCATCAGGACCAAGATCTATGACCCAGTCCGCTGGCTTGATGACATCGAGGTTGTGCTCCACGACGACGAGTGTATGTCCCTTGTCAAGAAGAGCATCGAAAGACTTGAGCAGCTTTTCCACATCATAGAGGTGAAGGCCGGTGGTCGGCTCATCGAATATGAAGAGTATCTTCTCATGTGACGACCTTCCGCTCTGCTCGCTGAGAGAGAGGAAGTACGCAAGCTTGATACGCTGGCTCTCTCCACCGGAAAGGGTGCTGCTGCTCTGCCCGAGCTTGATATAGCCGAGTCCCACATCGACAAGCGGCTGAAGCTTTCTCGCTATGGTCTTGGAAGCATCCTCCGTTCCGCGGCTGAAAAAATCTATAGCTTCATCCACACTCATGTTGAGTATGTCGTCGATGTTCTTCTCTCTATAACGTACTTCGAGCACGTCCGGTTTGAATCTCTTTCCGTTACATGAGTCGCACAGCATGGTGACATCAGCCATGAACTGCATGGGAATGCGGACATATCCGTCACCCTGGCACTCGGGACATCTTCCGCCTTCCTGATTGAAGGAGAAATATGAAGGACCGAAACCATTCATCTTGGCATACTGCTGCTCCGCCAGGAGCTTGCGTATATCATCGTATATTTTCAGGTACGTGACCGCATTGGATCTGGAGCTCTTGCCTATGGGATTCTGGTCCACATACTCCACGCGCTGTATCCTGTCAAGATTGCCGGACAGGCCCCGGAACACTCCCGGGAGGTCGCCCGACTCGTTGATGCGCCTGTACATTGCAGGGTAGAGTATATCTCCGACGAGAGAAGACTTGCCGCTGCCGCTGACTCCTGTGACCACAGTGAGGACACCCAGAGGGAACTTGACATCGACGTTCTTGAGGTTGTGCTCCATGGCACCTTCCACGGTGATGGAATAGTTCCAGCTGCGTCTTCTGCGTGTGTATCTCGGACGTGTCCCGGTGATGTACTGCAGCGTGAGTGATCTGTCCACTTCCGCCGCCGGGACATTGTCATCCACAACACCCTGGAAGATTATCTCTCCGCCGTTGACGCCGGCACGAGGTCCCATGTCGATGAGGACATCAGCCGCACGGATGATCTCTTCATCATGCTCCACCACGACAACGGTGTTGCCTATATCCCTGAGACGTCTGAGTACAGAGATCAGCCTGTCTGTATCACGGGGATGCAGCCCGATGCTCGGCTCGTCCAGGATGTACATGGATCCGACGAGTGAGCTGCCGAGGGCCGTCACAAGGTTGATTCTCTGGCTTTCTCCTCCGGACAGGGTATTGCAGGTACGGGAAAGAGTGAGATATGACAGTCCTACATCCTCAATGCAGCGCAGTCTGAAGATGACTTCCTTCAGAGGCTCTGCCACAATCTCACGCTCGAAATCTGTCAGTTCAATCTCATCGAAGAACTTCAGAAGGGTCTCCACGTTCATGTTGAGAAGGTCGCTGATGGTATGGCCTGCGACCCTGACATAGAGCGCCTCACGCCTGAGTCTGGAGCCGTGACAGTCTGTGCAGGTGGTCCTGCCGCTGAAACGGCTGAGCATGTACTTGAACTGTATCTTGTACCTCTGGGTCTCGACCCAGCGGAAGAACTCATTGAGGCCGATGAGGGACTCCTCTTCGGTGGCTGCCGGCCTGCCTTCCCATATCATGTCCTTGACATCCTGAGAGAGTTTGCACCATGGCTCGAATACCGGTATGCCATACCTTTCCGCCACTTCGATCAGATGCTCTCTGAACCAACCCATCTTCTCCCCTCTCCAGCATGCGATGCACCCGTCGTAGATGCTTAGCGACTTGTCCGGGATGACCAGATCCTCACTTATGCCGATGATCTTTCCCAGTCCTCCGCAGACAGGGCACGCCCCGAGTGGTGAATTGAAGCTGAAGAGATACTCGTCAGGCTCGCGGAAACTGATGCCGTCAAGCTCGAAGCGGTTGCAGAAGCTGCGCTCCTCATCGTCTTTCAGAACGACAACAGTCCCGGATCCCATGCTGAAGGCCTCAGATACCGAAGCCCTGAGGCGGGTCTCCTGATCTTCTACAGGAAGTCTGAGGCGGTCGATCAGAAGAAACAGCCGCTCCGGATACGCTCCCGACTCGGCCAGCTGCATCATCTCCTCGATGCGTATGACATGATCGCTGTAAAACCTTGAATAGCCCTGCTCCTTGAGCGAGAGCATGAGTTCCACCTTGTCTTCACGCGCCTGCCAGTTGATGTCGGCAAGGATATACAGGGTGGAAGGATTGCCCTCCGCAATGTATGAAAGGACGTCATTGACAGTGTTCCTGCGGACTTCGTTCCCGCTGACAGGAGAATACGTCCTGCCAATGCGTGCAAAAATGAGACGCAGGAAATCATATATCTCTGTGGCTGTCGCCACTGTGGAGCGCGGATTCTTGGTGTTGACCTTCTGCTCAATGGCAATCGCAGGGGGAATACCCTCGAGAGAGTCAACATCCGGCTTGCTCATGCGGCCCAGGAACTGGCGCGCATAGGATGAAAGACTTTCGGCAAAACGCCTCTGGCCCTCCGCAAAAAGCGTATCGAAGGCGAGTGAGGACTTGCCTGATCCGGATATGCCTGTGACCACGACAAATTTTCCGCGTGGGATCTCTACTGTGACGTTCTTGAGGTTGTTGACCCTGGCGCCCCTGATGATTATCTTTTCGGTGCTGCTCACCCCTTATTCTACTGTTTCGTCTTTCTTAAGACTGTTTGCAATAAGCACATACGCACATGAAAGGCAGAAGCCGAGGAACAGCGCTGCAAGCATGATCATGGTCTTTGAAGGCTTGCATGGCTTGATCGGCACTGTCGATGGCTGGATCACCGCGAATACAGGTGTGCTCTCCTGAACCTTGGCCTTGGCCATCTGCTCCTGCTGCGAGGTCTGCATGTATATCTGATACGCAAGATTCATCTCGCTCTGGAGACGGTCCTGCTCCGCCTTGACGCGGAGGAGCACGATATTCTGGTTGGCATCCACATATCGCGCATACCGCTGCTGTGCAGCTACGTAGCTGGTCCTGGCCTCTTCTTTCAGACCCTGCATGTATTCAAGATCGTGACGCGCCTTCTCAGTACGATAGCTGGTCACGTATTCCTGGAGATTGGAGAGTACGGTGTTCATCAGACTGGCGGAGACTTCCGGATCCTGCGTCACGATCACGATGGTCATGAGAGCGGTCTTCTTGTCTACCTCCATCTTGATGAAGTTTCCTATGGCCTTTGAGGCTGCATAATCGTCCTTGGTGAGTCTGTACGAATCGGGCTCCCCTGCCGCTGCGTCCCCGGAAACAGAGGTCGGAGATTTCTTGCTGAACAGATCCATGCACCAGTGGGCTGCAGTCATCGGGAATCCGATCACAGGCCCCCACCACGGAGACTTCTGATAATTGAGCACATAATCCTTTAGGTCAGTCTGCAGCGGGCCGTCTGATGTCTTCACAGTCACGGGCAGAGAGAAGAGCTCTGTCAGGAATGGAGTCGAACCGACAATCTTGGGATAGAGGTCCGGATACATGGCTTCTGTGGAGTTGAGCATGCTTGTGCTGAGACCGGCCATGGATGTGAGGGTCCCCAGTGAACCCAGGCTAGACCTGTTCATACGGAGCTCGGGCGCCACAACAGTGGTCACACGATACTGCTTCGGAAGACTGAACGCGATGACAAGGCCGATGACGGCGGCCGCCGCAACACCCAGAATGATGGCCTTTCTGCCCCCCCAGAGCGCGGAGAAGACAGCTTTAAGGTCTATGTCTAACTCTTCGTAGTAATTCTCTTCTTCCATAACTATGACTTGGATGGGAGGTATCTGATGATAGCGATTATCATGGTGGCAAGGGACACTGTCGAAGTCGTCAGGGACATCACTTCAGTCAGTGAAGCACCCTTTTTCTCCGGCTTCGAAGGAACGAATATCTCACTTCCCGGTTCTATTGAAGTCAGGGCATTGGCCTTGGCCACAGTTCCGTTAGGGTTGACGATATATACCCCGCGCCTCTTGGCCTTCTGCGAGTAACCGCCGGCCTGAGTGATGTAGTAGTGGAGATTGTTGCCCTTGATATAGCTGACTGCGTTCGGATACATCACCTCTCCCTGGATCCTGACAGTTCCATCGAACTCCGGGATGATGATCTTGTCACCGTCTCTCAGCACGACATCGTAGTCAGACCCCGGATTCTTGAGAGCCTTGTCTAGGTTGACACCGACGGTATAGTAGGTCACTTCCAGGGAGTCGCCGGTCGCGAGTGTATCGACAAGGGCAAGTGAGAGTGTATCGGTGATACCGCTTCTCTGCATCATCCTGGACGACCTCAGTGACTTCGACCTCTCATCATCAGAGAGTCTTCTCATGAGTTTTCCTCCGGCAAGGTAAGCCCTTGGAGAAACTCCGCCGGCCCTTTCGATGACGCTCGAGATGCGGTCATTGGCATTGAGGAGGACATAATCCCCGTCAAATGCCACCTCTCCGGTGACTGTCACCATCTTCTGTTGGTTGTAAACCGGATTGTTGCGTATGCTGACGATATCGTATGGCTTGAGGATGAACGGCTTCGGGTTGACAAGGAGCCCGTTCCTTATCTCGACGGTAAAGGATTCGGCCTGGACGTTGGAGGTCTGGAGGCTCTCCGGATCATTCACTCTCCTGGAGATGTCCACCTTCACGGTAGAGGCGCCATCGAGTATGCCTCCGGCCAGGTAGATGAGGTCTTCAACCGTGGTGTTCTCCGCAAACGGATAATCTCCTGCGTTTCTGACACTTCCCACAATGGTCATGATGCCGTAATCCTTCAGGTCGGTGATCGCGGATACATTCACCAAATCATTGCGTCTGAGGATGACATCCTCGGACGTGCCTGCAAGTATACCCTTCAGATCGACTGCAACGGTCTGTAGTGACAGGTCCTCTCTCTGACGGGTGATGATGGCGCGGTCAAGGAAGGCGTCTTCCCTGAGGCCCTCTGCGTGCTCGATGAGCTGCCTGAGAGTGGCGATGTCACCGCCAAGCTCGTATGAGCCGGGACGATAGACGCAACCCTCGATGCTGACCATGTTGGCGTTCCTGTCGATAGCGGTCCCTATCACGAGGCTGTCGCCGTCCGCCATGTGGAAGGATTCAAGATTCTTGTCCCTGATGGAGAATATCTCACGCTCCCGGCCATTGGTGCGGTGCACCGTGACCTCACCCTTGTATGCATCGGCGGCGAAGCCACCGGCATAGTCGAGAAGCCTGGCTGCGGATTCACCTTCGATGAGCTCGTAGCGCATCGGACGCTTAGCGGCGCCATCTACGGTGACGAGCGACTGATATACAGGAACGATGATGGCGTCACCGTCCTTGAGCGGCATGTCGCCGCTGCTGTTGCCGGTAAATAGGAAATCATAGAGATCGACCACCGCAATGGTCTCTCCCTCACGGGTGAGACGGACTGCGCGGAGGGAACCGGTCTCGGTGACACCGCCCGCGCGGTAGATGGCGTTGAAGAGGGTGCTGAGTGATGACAGGCGGAATGTGCCGGGAGCCTTGACCTCGCCGAGGACATTGACCTGGATCGTGCGCACCTTGCCGAGTGTGACGCTTATGTCGGATGCAGGATTGGCACCTTCGATGCCGGAATAGCGGGTAGAAACCGCCTTGCGTATCTTGCGTGTGGCCTCTTTGATCGTGAGGCCGCCGAGCTGGATCTGGCCGACATGAGGGATGAGGAGTGCCCCGTCAGGGCTGATCACCTGCTTGATGGTGGTCTCGCTGGCTCCCCAGATATCTATGATGAGCTGGTCGCCGGGACCGAGCTTGTAGTTGTCCGGAGTGGCGGCATTCTGGTTTGGCTCGAATGTAAGACGCTTTGATGAGAAGATGTTGTGGCCGTAGATGTTGGACTCATCCTCCGGTGTGGACACCTTAAGTTTGCTGGTTTCCACTCCAAGGGTATCATCCTTCTCGACATATTTCTTGTTGAGAGTGTGGAAACGGTCATCTTCTTCCATCTCCTCGAAGTTTTCACCATACTTCTCCTGGAGCTGCTTCAGGTCATCGGTAGAGAGGCCCATGGATGTCAGCTGCGAAGCGATATCCTTGGTGCTCTTGCCGGTCTGCATCTGACTCTTGACGTACTCGATGGCAGCGGACTGAGTCATCTGGGCACCGGCCGGGCACTGCCACAGCAGAAGTGCGGACGCTATGGAAACTATGAAATAAAATATACGGTTTCTTTTCATGCCTCAAATCTTGGTGATAGAATGCTAAATTACTAATTATTATCCAATTTACATCCTATGCTGTCGGTATTGATTCAACTAATCATCATTTTTTGACAGAAATTTCGTCAGAATGCTTGCAGATTCAAAAATTGTTACTACCTTTGCACTCGCGCTTCGGGAGAAACGCAATGAACTTACCTGGTGCGGTAGTTCAGCCGGTTAGAATGCCGGCCTGTCACGCCGGAGGTCGAGGGTTCGAGTCCCTTCCGCACCGCTGCAAAATGCCTCTCACATACGTGAGGGGCATTTTCGGTTTAAGAATGTTCGGCTTTTGGTACTAAATTGGTACTAAAACAATCGCCACATAAAAAAGGCCCGGACATCAATACTGAAGCCGGACCCGACGAATTTTAAACACATCGGTATTTCTACCGCTATGTCGTCGGCAAAGATACAAAAATTTCCTCGAACCATCTATTTGAGCTATCTTTGCATCGGAATCCGGCGAGCTGCACAACATCTGCAGCATTATGAAGATTCTCATCGACAATGGCCACGGCTCCGACACTCCCGGCAAACGTTCCCCGGACGGGCAGCTCCGTGAAGCCTTCTTCAACCGCGAAATCGCA
>JAGHSA010000075.1 GCA_018066125.1 Candidatus Cryptobacteroides onthequi
TGGATAGAGCAACAGCCTTCTAAGCTGTGGGTCTTGGGTTCGAATCCCAACGGGATCACAAGGAAAAGCGCCTGACGTAAGTCAGGCGTTATCAGTAAAGGGAAAGGTGGTGAGAGCTCGCTCTCAACCACCTTTCCCTTTGCTGATGTACGCGAGGCTCCCAGCCTCGCGCTTTTCCTTGGGTAAAGAGCAGAAGCGACGGGATGTGGACGTGCGTCAGCGCGGACAAATCCCCAGGCCTCGCGCTTTTCCTTGGGTAAAGAGCATCAGCGACGGGATGTGTACGTGCGCCAGCGCGGACAAATCCCCAGCCTCGCGCTTTTCCTTGGTCAGAACCTTTCTGAAATTGCCTGATACTCAGCCTCGGTTATGGGGATGACGCAACCGTGGCGGGCGTCCTCGGGGGTGGACACTTCTACCTGTGTCCAGTCGGCGGCGCTGAAGCTTGAGGCTTCGCGGCAGCAGTATCTGCAGCTGCTCTCCATATATCTCTCCGTGAATAGATACCAGCCGGTGCCGTCGTTCTTCCTGAGTGCGACGGGCGCTTCCTCCCATGCGGAGGTGATGGGCGCTCCCGGGTTGGTGTACGGTCCTGTGATGGCGTCGGAGGATGCCACGCGGATGGTCTTGCCGGTGGCGGCGGTCTCAGGCCAGCGCTCGTCCTTGATGAGGGCGTAGTAGCGGCCGTCTTCCTTGTTCAGAATGACATCGATAGTCGCCATGGAGGCGTCTTTCTCTCCGTTAAAGTCGAACAGCCTCTGCGGCTTGCTGAAGTTCTCCCAATCGGAGGTGAGTATGTAGAAGGTGCGCATGGATTCCCATAGCGGATTGCCTGGACCGACGGCAGGGTCGAAGGCGTGCCAGGTGACCATGTAGCGTGCGTCGGCCTCATCATAGAAGATCTTCGGCGCGCCAAGATACACGTTCTCGTTGGTGTATCCGAAGGCGGAGACGTCGAAAAGATCGCGGCTGAGGTCCTTGCGTTCCCAGTCGATAAGATTGCTGCTGCTCCAGAGCACTGGTTCGCGCAGACTGCCTGAAGTTGTCACTCCCATCATGTAGAACTTGTCGACACCTCTTGAGATGTTGGGGTGGCCAAGGTAGTCTTCGAGGACAATCTTGCCCTGGTTCAAGGTCTCCCATTGCTTGCCGTCGCGCGAGAGCGAGTAGTACAGGCGCCCGTATGTCGCGTTTGTCATGTGCGCGAAAAGGTAGCCGGTGAATTCAGGCTCAGCGGGAGCCTTGGGGCCGCAAGAGCAGCAGAGCAGAACTGCGGTGGAGGCCAGGATAAATGTCAGTTTTCTCATGTTTTTCAGATCATCACAAAAATACATATTATTTGGAACATCCCTTGAGATGGCATGACAATTGCTTGGTCTTCAGTCGCAAAACGTTTAGATAGAACCACTTATGAAGCGCATCATACTATGTGCCATGCTCGTCTTTCTGCCTTTCTTGATGAGAGGGCAGGTATATATAGACCTTGAGCAGCTGAACTCGGTCCGGAATGTACGTCTCAGATGTACGTTGCAGGACTCCAAGTCTGGAGAGCCGATACCGTATGCGACAGCCTACCTTATCCCTCAGGGTGATACCACCATCACATATTTCGCCCTCTCAGATGAAAACGGAAAGGTGAAGATCGATGACATCACCCCGGGAAAATATGTGTTCAATGCTGAGATGGTAGGCTATCTTCCCTACAAGAAAGTCTATGAGCTGAAAGGCTGGGAGAAAGACCTCGAGATCATCAGGCTCGAGGAGAACCCGGAATACATCGACGCTTCCACCATCACCGCGCTCGGCAACCCGATCAACATAAGCAAAGACACCCTCATCTACAATGCCTCCGCATTCCCTGTGGGCGAAAGCGCCATGCTTGAAGACCTTCTCAAGAAGATGCCGGGCATGGAAGTTGCCCCTGACGGCACTGTGACAGTCAACGGTGAGAAGGTGGAAAAGATCACCGTGGGAGGAAAGACCTTCTTTTTCAATGACCCTGCGATGGCCGTCAAAAACCTCCCTGCAAAGATCGTGGACAAGATCAAGGTGATGGACAAGAAGACCGACGAGGCGCAATTGTCAGGTGTCTCTGCCAAGAGTGACAAGGAGAAGGTGATGGATATCCAGCTCAAAGAGGAATACAAGAAGGGTGTGTTCGGCAATGTCCGGCTCTATGGCGGTTCTTCACTTCTCTCAGAATCCGATAGAACCCGGAAGGGACAGGACGGTCTCCTCTTCAATGGAAGCTCCCTTCTGGCTTCGTACAACGACAGGGACCAGCTTACGGTCATAGGCAACGGCAGCAATGCAGCCATCCCTGGCCAGAAATCAAACGGGTTTTACATGATTGATAACAATGCTGAATATGACGAGCTTAATTCCAAAGCGGGACTTGAGACAAATGCCCAGGCCGGGGCAAACGTCAATACTTCCCGCATAAAGAATGCCGAGACCAACTTCAGCGTCAGCTACAGCTACAATCAGAAAGATGCCAGAGAAGACTCCAGGAGGACATCTTTCCAGTCATCAGGCTCCGACATTGTCACGGACAGCGACTACCTGGGAATCGGGGACAGTCACAAGGTCAGTGCCGCATTCCAGATACAGAGTCCTGATAACAGCGAAAGGGTGATGTACTATATAAGGCCAAATGTCTCATACACGGATCGCGACAGAGAAATCTCCAATTCCTCATCGACAGAGTCGGATGGGAATGAGATGAACCGCAGTGCAGCTGTCAACACTTCTCATTCCGGTGTATTCATTCAGCGCACGGAGATGTTCTTCGGAATCAAAGATCTGGGCAAGAAAAACAGGACTCTCGTGACGAGCGGGTACTGTTACTACAGGAACCTTGATGGCAGCAGCGTGGAAATGTCAGAGACTGATTATGTGGGTTATTCGGACAGACGCCATCTCATGTATGATAACCGTGAGAGCAGGTTCGCGATAGACGGCAACATCGCATACGGCGAACCGGTGGGGGAGAAATGGATATTTCAGACCCGCGTTTCGGGTTCATATACAGGCTCGATATCCACGAAGGATGCGTTCAACGGCGGTGACGGTACCAAGAACGACTACTACAGCGCGTTCTCGGACAGAGTTGACAGGCAGTTGTCAGAATGGTTCCTTCTCGGGAGTACGGAAGAGAGTGGGAATGATATCCAGCTCGGTATACAGCTGAATCATATGCAGAATGCCACTGTCGCGCGCTCTATGGGAAAAGAAAGCTCAAATGGCCAGGGCGAATGGCTTTTCAATTGGTCACCTTTCATCAGCGCCGGCTGGAGCAGGGAATCCGACTATGTCGGCATGTTCATGTCAGGCTGGACGCAGACTCCGAACGGAATGCAGACACTTCCTACGCTTGCTCTGAACAACCCTGTTCAGGCCTCTGCGGGTAATATCTACCTCAAGCCATCGTTCTCGCAGCATGCCAATGTCTACGGCAGAAGATCAAACAAGTCCAGGTTCTCATTTCTGAACTTCGGACTGTCATCAGACCTCACTGTACGTCAGATAGTGTCTGCCAGCTGGTTTGACGACTCCGGCAATGGATACTCCATCCCGGTCAACTCTCCACGCCCGTCATTCAACCTCAGTGCCAACATGTCCTACAGCACGCCGATTGACAAGGACAGGCGTCTGTCTCTCAATCTGGACGGCTCGCTCATGATGGCAAGGAACATCAGCTATCAGGCGAAAGGGCACCTGCCGGGGATGAATAAGGACAGCTTCGACTATGATGAACTCATGTCCTGGTTCTGGGGCAACCCTGACGGAGATCTTTTCTATGGCGGCAAGAGCGGTTTTGACCAGAGCAGGACCACCACTGCCAGGGAGAGGTTCAAGGCCGGCCTGAAATACAGGCGTGAGCGCTTTTCTGCAGACATCAGCTCCACAATCGTGAACCGCAACACCAGGTATACCCTCAATCCTGAAGCGGATGTGAATACCAGGGATTACTACTTCAATGCGGAGATGCTTTATACCTCAGACGCAGGGTGGGAATTCAGCACAGATGGGTCCTATGGTTTCTTCAGGGGATACCTGAGCGGATACGGTGAGCCTGAGCTGATATGGAACGCAGGTGTCAGCAAGTCAGTCAAGTCGGTGACCCTCAGTTTCAAGGCTGCCGACATCCTGAACCAGCAGAGAGGACTCCAGCGCAATGCTACCGACAACTATGTCGAGGATATCCACAAGAGCGTGATGGGAAGATACTTCCTCTTCGGAGTGTCATTCAATTTCGGAAAGATGAACTCGAAGAATAACGACCAGGCCCGAAACGCGATGATGAACATGCTGCGTTAGGCTGCCCCGTTCCATGCGTGCATTTGCTCATTGCGGCGCATATGTGTACCTTTGTCGTCCCAAAGACCGCCGCGCATGGAAGTAGAACTCTCTGGACATTACGGGTACCGACGCATCATCAGGACGATGACGCCGATGGTCCTGATGATGATAGTCATCTCGATCTACAGCATCGTGGATGGCTATTTCGTCTCCAACTATGCCGGCAACGACGCCTTTGCGGGGATGAACCTGATCTGGCCGCCCATCGCGCTTGTGGGTGCTCTCGGGCTGATGCTCGGCACCGGTGGAAGCGCTCTGGTCTCAAAGACCCTGGGGGAGGGCGATCCCGACAAGGCACGGCGCATCTTTTCTATGCTCATACGCATCACCATCATCGGCGGCATCGGCATTGCCGCTGTGATGTTTGCCATCATGCCATGGCTTGCACGGGTCCTCGGCTCGGATGAGGCCATGCTGCCGTACGCAGTGCTCTACGGCCGTATCCTTATACTTGTGCTGCCTGCATACATGCTTCAGATGGAGTTCCAGCCGTTCTATATGGCTGCGGAGAAGCCTCAATTCGGCACAGCGCTGAGTCTTGCATGCGGCGTGACCAACATGGCGCTGGACGCACTTTTCGTCGCCGGTTTCGGCTGGGGACTGACAGGGGCCGCCATCGCCAGCTCGGTCTCTCTTCTGGTAGGCGGCGGCTACCCGCTGTGGTATTTCTCATCGCGCCGCAATACGACACAGCTGCGCATGGTCAGATGTCCCTTCGAATGGCAGAGCATCCTGAAATCCTGCTCCAACGGCATGTCCGAATTTGTCGGCAACATAGCGCTGAGCGTCATCAGCATATGCTACAACTGGCAGCTGATGCAGTACATCGGAGCCGACGGAGTGTCGGCATACGGCATTGTCATGTATCTTGGATTTATCTTTGCGGCCGTGTTCATCGGTTACAACATGGGCATCTCTCAGGTGATTTCCTTCAATTTCGGAGCCGGCGACAAGGCGGAGCTGAAGAGCCTGCTCTGCAAGAGCCTTGTGATAGTGGGCGTGTGCGGGATAGTGATGACCGCCTTGTCCGAGGTCGCGGCACATGGCATCGCCAGGGTGTTTGTCGGGTATGACGAGAACCTCTGCGCCATTACCACGCATGCCACCCGCATATATATGCTCAGTTTCCTGTTCTGTGGCTTCAACATGTTTGCCTCTGCATGGTTCACGGCCCTCAACAACGGCACCGTGTCGGCTGCAGCGGCGTTCGTGAGGACTCTGGTATTCGAGCTTGCGTCGGTGTTCGTACTTCCGCTGATCTTCGGGATCGAGGGCATCTGGCTCTCCGTCAATGTGGCCGAAATCCTGGCGCTGATCCTGTCCGCCGTGCTGGTCGTGGCATACAGGAAGCGCTACGGGTATTGAAAAGAGGCCGGCGGTATAAGTCCGTCCGGCCTCGAGTAGATTGCCTTTCCTTATTTCTGCCTTATGAATATCTGGACCGGGCAGCCGGTGAAGTCGAAGCAGTTCCTGAGCTGATTCTCGAGGAAGCGCTTGTACGGATCCTTGATGTACTGCGGGAGGTTGCAGAAGAACGCGAACGACGGGAACCTTGTAGGCAGCTGGGTGATGTACTTGATCTTGACATACTTGCCCTTCCATGCAGGTGGAGGTGTCTCCTCGATGATAGGGAGGAGTGCCTCGTTGAGCCTTGCGGTGGAAATCTTCTGGGAGTAGTTCTCGGAAACCTTGGCGATGGCGTCAAGCACATCGAGGATGCGCTGCATCTTGGTCACCGAGGTGAAGATGATAGGCACGTCGTTGAATGGCGCTATCCTGGCTCTGAGCCCTTCGGTGTAGTCGCGCATGGTGTTCTGATCCTTGATGAAGAGGTCCCATTTGTTGACCACGATAACGCATGCCTTGCGGTTGCGCTGGATGAGATTGAAGATGCTCATGTCCTGGGCTTCCATGCCCTGGGTGGCATCGATCATCAGCACGCACACGTCGGCACGCTCGATGGCCCTGATGGAACGCATCACTGAGTAGAACTCCAGATCCTCGTGCACCTTGGTCTTGCGGCGCATGCCGGCGGTGTCCACAAGCATGAACTCGTGCCCGAACTTGTTGTAGTAGGTCGAGATGGAGTCGCGTGTGGTACCCGCAACCGGGGTGACGATGTTTCTTTCCTCTCCGAGGAGGGCGTTGGTCAGGGATGACTTGCCTACATTAGGCTTTCCCACGATGGCGATGTGAGGGAGGTCCGGCCTGTCGAGGTCATCCTCACCCTCTACCTCCTCCGGAAGGACGCGTACGATCTCGTCGAGGAGGTCGCCTGTGCCGCTGCCGTTGGCTGCAGAGATGCTCCACACCTCGCCGAGGCCGAGAGAGTAGAACTGGTATGTGTCGAATATCTTCTCACCTGTGTCCACCTTGTTGACACAGAGGACTACCGGCTTCTTGGAACGCCTGAGAATGTCTGCGATCTCGGCGTCATAATCTGTGATGCCCGTGGCGGCTTCGACCATGAAGAGAACCACATCGGACTCTTCGATCGCAATCTCCACCTGACGGCGGATGGCGCTTTCGAAGACATCTTCCGAATTGGTGGTGTAACCTCCGGTGTCGACGACGGAGAACTCCCGTCCGCACCATTCGCACTTTCCGTAATGTCTGTCACGGGTCACGCCGGCGGTGTCGTCGACTATGGCTTTCCTCATTCCCACGAGGCGGTTGAACAGTGTGGACTTGCCGACATTCGGTCTGCCCACTATCGCTACTAATGACATATGCTCATGTGTTTGATTAAGGCGGCAGTGCGCCTATTCATATCTATAAAGGCCGCAGCTCTTGCAGGACTCGTCGTATGTGCCGGAGCACACGGCCTTTTTCTTGTCCGATCCGTCGAGAGGGATGTCATCCATCTCGTCTTTCATGCATCTGATGCCGAGCTTGCGCATCTCTTCATTGGAGCCCACATCGCTGTTGGGGAACTGCCCGTCCTTGCGGAATATGATATTGAAGCACATCCCGAAGACGCACAGGGCGACCAGCAGCAGGGCAGCAAGGAAGACTTTCATTAACGGTTGAAGTATGGGCTGATGGACTCGTAGTTGTAAACCTTGCTGATGATATTCGCAAATACCTCAGTCATGGAGATCACCTTGATCTTGGATGCGTCCTGACCCTCGGCAGGGCGGAGCGGAATGGTGTCGGTGATGAATACTTCCTCGAGCTGTGAGTTTGCAATCCTCTGGATGGCCTCTCCTGAGAGGACTCCGTGAGTGGCACATGCCCTTACGCTGAGCGCGCCCTTGGACTTGAGCACCTCGGCAGCCTTGCAGAGTGTGCCGGCGGTATCGATCATGTCGTCGACGATGATGATGTTCTTGCCTTCAACGTCACCGATGGCGGTGATGGAGCCGACTACGTTGGCTCTCTCTCTGGTCTTGTGGCAGATGACTACAGGGCATCCGAGATCCTTGGCGTATGAGTTCGCTCTCTTCGCACCTCCCATGTCAGGAGCGGCGATGGCGAGCTCAGGGATGTTGAGCTTCTGGATGAACGGCACGAATACGCGGCTTGCATAGAGGTGGTCGACTGGGAAGTCGAAGAATCCCTGGATCTGGTCTGCGTGGAGGTCACAGGTCATCACTCTGTCTGCGCCGGCAGCCTTGAGGAGATTTGCGACGAGCTTGGCTCCGATAGATACACGCGGTCTGTCCTTGCGGTCCTGGCGTGCCCATCCGAAATAAGGCATCACTGCGATGACCTTGTCGGCAGATGCGCGCTTTGCAGCATCGATCATGAGCAGGAGCTCCATGAGGTTCTCTACCGGCGGGAAAGTCGACTGGATGATGAATACGGTTGCGCCTCTGACACTCTCCATGAATGCAGGCTGGAATTCACCATCGCTGAAAGGTGTGACGACTGAATCTCCGAGGCGGTATGGCTCTTCACCCGGGAGAATATTGTCATTCAGTGCTTCAATCACTTTGTCTGCAAAATCTTTGGAAGCCCTGCAGGCGAAGATTTCAATTCTGTGTTCCTTGACGATCATTTTGTTATTGAATCTAGAGTTTGTCCTATGTAAGCCAGGATCTCTTCCTTCCCCTTGCCCGTCTCGGCAGAACTCGCGAACATGGGCGGAAGCTCCTCCCACTGCTGGAGAAGGATCTGGCGGTCTTTCTCGATCTGCCTTGCCAGCACATTCGGTCCCTGTTTGTCGGCCTTTGTGTAGATGATGGAGAAAGGCACTCCGTTCTCCCCGAGGTCGGCCAGGAAATCCAGGTCTATCTTTCCGATGTCATGTCTGGAGTCGATGAGGACGAAAAGGAGGACCATCTCTTCGGAGTTGAGGATGTAATCCCTGATCACGGCCTTGAGTTCGTCGCGGCCCTTCTGGGGCATCTTGGCGTAGCCGTAGCCCGGAAGGTCCACAAGGTACCAGCTGTTGTTGATGAGGAAATGGTTTACAAGCTTCGTCTTGCCCGGTGTTGACGATGTCATGGCGAGCCTGCGGCTGTTGCAGAGCATGTTGATCAGCGAGGACTTGCCTACATTGGAGCGGCCGATGAAGGCGAACTCTGGAAGCCTCTGCTTCGGCTTCTGGCTCACCCGGGTGCTGCTGCCCGCAAAAACTGCCTCTGTGATGTTCATGTCTCCTGTCCTGAAATGCAGCGCAAAGATATAAAAAATGCATGAAAATTCCCTACATTTGCGCAGTCTAATAAGTGGCGTATGGAAAAGGCTTTCATTGATCTGTACACTCTCCAGATGCACATGCGTGCCGGGGTGGAGGATATGTTCCCGGAGAGGGTGTGGGTGCGTGCCGAGATCAGCTCGGTAAGTGTCAAGTCCAATGGCCATTGCTATATGGAACTCTCTCAGAATGAGGGGAGTACGACTGTGGCAAAAGCCAAGGCGGTGATCTGGAGGACAAAGTACCAGATGCTTGGCAGATACTTCCGTCAGGCCACAGGTGGAGATCTCGCGGCGGGCATGACCATTCTCGCCAGGGTGCAGGTGACATACAGCGAGCTCTACGGCCTCACCCTTTCCATCGACGACATCGATGCGGATGTGACCGTGGGGGCGCGGGAGCGCGAAAGGCAGGAGGCCATAGCCCGGCTCACGGAGGACGGGTCCATGGAGCTCCAGCGGACTCTCGAGCTGCCGCTGCTGCCGTATAGGCTTGCCGTCATCTCTGCGGATACCGCAGCCGGGTACGGGGATTTCTGCCGCCATCTTCTGGAAAATTCTTATGGCTTCCATTTCAGCGTGGACCTTTTCGAAGCCGCGATGCAGGGCGCATCGGCTCCTGCGTCTATCTCCGATGCTCTGGATGCGATACAGGCCTCGCCTGTGCCATATGATGCAGCTCTGATCTTGCGCGGCGGCGGTTCCGAACTCGATCTGGCATGTTTCGACGACTACGGCCTGTGCTATTCGATAGCCCATTGCGGGGTGCCGGTATTCACTGCCATAGGCCACGACAGGGATTATCATGTGGCGGATATGGTCGCACATACTTTCGTAAAGACACCGACAGCTCTTGCAGATGTCTTTCTTGATTGCTATCTTTCGGAAGATGAAAGGATTGCATCCTACAGCACGAGACTGCGGCTGGCGTTCCGCAGCCGTGTGGCGCAGATGGAGTCCAGGGTGGAGCTCATGCATTCGCGGATAAGGTCCGCAGATCCGAGGTCCATCCTGTCCCGAGGATACACCCTGGTTTCGGATGCGGCGGGGGTGGTGCTGAAGCGCGCTGCCGATGTGAAGGAGGGGGATGAGGTGACCGTCATGTTCGGGGATGGCACTCTTGGATGCAGGGTTTTGAAAAAGAAATGATAATGGAAAAGTCATTCGACTACAATGAGGCAGTGGCGCGGCTTGAGGAGATCGCCATGAAGGTGGAAGACCCTTCGACGAGCCTCGATGATATAGACAGGCTCGTGCGCGAGTCGGAGAAGCTGGTGGAGTCGTGCAGGGGATACCTGCGCTCTGTCAGGGAAAAGGTTGAATCAATTGACGGCAATTCATGAGCGTGAAGAAGATATATACGGCCGATTCGTACCTTGCACCATACAGGGACAGGATCAGGGCCAGGCATCAGATGATACTAGATGCCTGGAGGAAATATTCGGTGGACGGATCCCTTTCGAAGGGGATCAACAACCATCTGTATTACGGCCTGCATCGCGAGGCCGACGGCACTTGGGTGTTCCGTGAGTGGGCTCCCAATGCCACCAGGATATACCTGATAGGTGAGTTCAACGGATGGCGCCGTACTGAGGGGTATGCCCTGAAACCTCTGGGTGGCGGCACATGGGAGCTGCGCATTCCGTCATTCTTCCTGAGCCACGGGCAGCTTTACAAGCTGTTCATAGAGTGGCCGGGCGGTGGCGGCGAGAGGCTTCCGTCTTATGTGACTCGTGCCGTGCAGGATCCAGAGTCCAAGGCGTTCTGTGCCCAGGTATGGGCTCCGGCATCCGCGTATGAGTGGAAGCATGACAACCCGGGACGCCGCCATCATCCCCTGATCTACGAATGCCACATCGGCATGTCGTCAGAGGAGGAGAAAGTGGCCACGTTTGAGGATTTCCGTACCGGTGTGCTTCCGCGTGTGGCCCGTCTCGGCTACAACACGATCCAGATAATGGCGCTCCAGGAGCATCCGTATTATGGTTCATTCGGGTATCAGGTCTCCAATTTCTTCGCGCTGAGTTCGCGTTTCGGCACGCCGGAGGAGTTCAAGCATCTGGTGGACGACGCGCACGCGCTCGGTATCGCTGTGGTCATGGATGTCGTGCATTCGCATGCGGTCAGCAATGAAGCTGAGGGTCTCGGCCTGTTTGACGGAAGCGAGACGCTCTATTTCTATGACGGCTGGCAGGGGCATCATCCTGCATGGGGCTCAAGGTGCTTCAATTATGCCAAGGATGAGACCCGCTATTTTCTGCTGTCCAACCTCAAGTTCTGGATGGAGGAGTACCATCTCGACGGTTTCCGTTTCGACGGAGTGACCAGCATGCTGTACTGGGACCATGGCCTCGGCAAGGATTTCGGTGACTACGAGCTCTACTTCAATCAGGGAGTGGACGAGAGTGCGGTGACCTATCTGGCCCTTGCCAACATGCTTGTGCGCGAGCTCAACCGCCACGCCATCACGATTGCGGAGGATGTGAGCGGAATGGCGGGTCTTGCAGCTCCGTTCGAGGCTGGCGGAGTCGGTTTCGATTTCCGCATGTCCATGGGAGTGGCAGACCACTGGATCAAGTGGGTGAAGGAGAGGAAGGATGAGGACTGGAGTGCGGGCGAGATATGGTGGGAGCTGACCAACAAGCGCGCGGACGAGAAGACCATCAGCTACGCCGAGTGCCATGACCAGGCGCTCGTGGGGGACAAGACGCTCATCTTCCGTCTCATCGACAGTGAGATGTACACTTCGATGTCCGTGGATTCGGACAGCCCTGTGGTTGAAAGGGGGGTGGCTCTCCACAAGATCATACGTCTCGCGACCATGGCGACGGCAGGTGACGGCTATCTCACTTTCATGGGCAATGAGTTCGGGCATCCGGAGTGGATCGATTTCCCCCGCGAAGGCAACGGGGATTCATTCCAGCATGCGCGCCGCCAGTGGTCACTGTCTGAACCGGACTACCTCAGATACAGTTATCTCCGCAATTTCGATGAGGCCATGATCCATCTTGCCCGCAAGACGGGCTTCCTGAGCCACAGGCCGGAGCTGCTTGTGGCTGACGAAGAAAAGAAATTGTTGATTTTCAAGAGGAAAAACCTTATCTTTGCAGTGAATTTCAATCCGACTGATTCTTTCAGCGATTATGGGGTTGCGGCTCCGGCGGGCAGATATAGCCTGGTGCTCGATTCCGATGCTGTCAGATTCAACGGATTCGGCCGTCTCAAGGAGGGTGAAGTGCATTTCACCGTACCGGAGAAGTCGGCCAATGGACCACACGATTATAACGACACGCTCTACTTGTATTTGCCGAGTAGAACGGCTGTCGTTTTTTCTATTGACTAACTAAATTGACATATATGGCATTTCTGAAATTCAACAAGTCGGAGCTTGTCAACCTGTCCTACTCGCTCAAGAGAGAGATCATCTGTGCGAACAAGACCGGCGCCTACTGCAACACGTCCATCGTGACATGCAATACCAGGCGCTATCATGGACTGCTGGCAGTGACTCTCGACCGTTTCGGCGGTGACAAGTTCCTGCTCTTGTCTGCTCTGGATGAGACCCTGACAGTCAACGGGAAGCAGTTCCATCTCGGCATTCACTGCTACGGCGACATCTATGAGCCGCGCGGTCACAAGTATGTCGTGGATTTCTCTGCGGACCCTGTCCCTCAGATCACATACAAGGTCGGTGAGATCATCATCACCAAGACCATCCTCCTCGTTCCCGATTCAGATCAGGTCATGGTGAAATATGAGCTGGTGGAGGCTCCTGCCAAGGTGAGACTGACACTCAAGCCTTTCCTGGCCTTCAGGAACATCCATGCCCTTACATTCCAGAATGATGCGGCTTGCACCACCGGTACCCCTGTAAACGGAGGCGTCTCTTACAGGCTCTATCCCGGTTTCCCTGACCTCTACCTCCAGATGAATACAAAGTCAGCATCCTACACGGAGGAGGGCTATTGGTACCGCGGCATCACCTATTCAGACGAGTACAGACGCGGATTCGACTGCCGTGAGGACCTCTACATGCCTGGACGATTCGAGGTGGATCTCAAGCCGGGTGATTCTGTGGTGATCTCTGCAGGCATCCAGGAATCGGAGCCTTCAGGTCTCAAGAGAAAGTTCAGCTCGTCCGTGAAGGGGCTCGGCAACGTGACCAACAATGTGGATCAGCTCATACGCAACGCCGACCTCCTGATCACGAACCACAACAACCGCAAGAAGATATGTGCCGGTTTCTCTTGGATGTACACAGGTCTTCTCAGGGAGACCCTTCTGGCTCTCCCGGGTCTTGCCCTCGGCGTCGGCCGCGGCACGACCAAGGAGTTCGAGGAGATTCTCGACAACCTCATCGCCGATGAGCAGGAGCGACTGTTCCGCAGGACCACTCAGGTGGAGGCTCCTCTCTACATGACAGTGGCGCTCCAGAAGTACATCTACAGCGGTGCGTCTCCGGAGTATGTGTGGAAAAAGTATGGAGTCGTGCTCAAGGGCATCATCGAGAGCTATGCTCCGGGTGAGCGCAAGGAGGTTTCCATGCAGCCGAATGGCCTTCTCTGGGCACAGATGGACCATGTCGCACTGTCATGGATGAACGCATATGTGAACGGCGAGCCTGTCACGGAGCGTCCGGGATATCAGATCGAGACAAACTCATTCTGGTACAATGCCATATGTTTCGCTCTTGATATGGAGAAGAAATTCGGCGCAAGGGACGGCGCATTCGTCGGCAAGTGGAGCGCTGTCAAGGCTCTCATCGAGGAGAACTTCATGAAGGTGTTCTGGAATCCTGCCAACCGCTGCCTGGCCGACTATGTCGACTGCAACGGCCAGAACCAGGACGTGCGTCCAAACCAGCTGTACGCATTGTGGGTTGACTTCTCACCGGTTCCGGAGGAGTATTTCCAGACCATCCTGCACGTGGTGGACAATGACCTTGTCACCCGCCGAGGCATCAGGTCCCTCTCTCCGAGAGACGTGAAGTACCGCGGAGTTTATGAGGGCTCCCAGGTCGACAGAGATCTTGCATACCATCAGGGCTGCGCATTCCCGTTCCTGCTCGAGCCGTACATCGCAGTCAGCTTCAAGGTCAAGGGTCCGGCATTCTGGAAGAAGGCACAGTGGCTCACTGAGGGCTTCTATGAGGATCTTGCCAAGCACGGCGTCGGCGCATTCTCCGAGCTCTACGATGGAGATCCGCCTCACGAGGCACACGGCGCCATCTCTTCAGCCCTTTCGACTGCGGCGCTGATAGTTGCACACCATCTCATGGAAATCAACAAGGAGGACTAGCATATGAAGGTACTTATGTTCGGTTGGGAGTTTCCTCCGCACATTGCGGGAGGACTCGGCACTGCCTGCGAGGGCATTGTCAAAGGACTGGCGTACAACGGGGTCGAGACCCTGTTCGTGATGCCTTCCGCTTCAGGTGACGAGGACCAGAGCGCTACCACCATCATCAACGCGAGTGATGTCGCAGTCGATGTGGTGAGTCAGACGGCAAGCGAGTTCCTTGACAAGGTCAAGTTCGTGCACATCGGTACGAACATGATTCCTTATGTGGGCCCGGAGGAGTTCTCCGGCGTGGTCGAGGAAGAAAGGAAGCGCCAGCTCAAGGATTTCAGCATCAGCTACGGCCAGAAATACAAATTCTCCGGCAAGTATGGCACCAATCTCATGGAAGAGGTTGCCCGTTACGCCATGGTCGGAGGTACCATAGCACTGCAGCACAAGGATGAGTTCGACCTCATCCACGCACACGACTGGCTCACCTACCTTGCCGGCATTGCGGCGAAGGAGATGACAGGAAAGCCTCTCGTCATACATGTGCATGCCACTTCGTTCGACCGCAGCTCGGACGACAAGATCGACACCCGCGTGTTTGAGATCGAGAAGAAGGGCATGCTCGCGGCAGACAGGGTCATCACAGTGAGTGACCTTACCCGCAACATCGTCATCAACAAGTATGGCATCGACCCTGCAAAGGTGGTTACAGTCCACAATGCCGTTGACTTCAGCGGCAGGGAGAATATCACCGTGGAGAAGGGCGTCAAGGACAAGGTGGTCACCTTCCTCGGACGCATCACCTTCCAGAAGGGTCCGGAATATTTCATCGAGGCGGCTGCCAAGGTCCTCAAGAGGACCAGGAACGTGCGCTTCGTGATGGCAGGAAGCGGCGACATGATGAACAGGTGCATACGCCACGTGGCACGCCTGGGCATTTCTGACCGATTCCACTTCACCGGCTTCCTCCGTGGAGCCGAGGTGCAGAAGATGTTCGCCCTGTCGGACGTGTATATCATGCCGTCCGTGTCCGAGCCATTCGGCATCTCTCCTCTCGAGGCCATGAGATGCGGAGTTCCTTCCATCATCTCATTCCAGTCAGGTGCGGCCGAAATTCTGAAATACGCCTTCAAGGTGGACTTCTGGAACGTGGATGCGATGGCGGACGCGATCTATGCGCTCATCGAGTATCCGGCTCTTGCCAAGTTCGCTTCGGAGGTGGGATATGATGAGGTGAACCATCTCAAATGGAATGGCGCTACAGCCAAGATGAAAGCAGTTTATGAATCAGTAATCAACAAGTGATATGAAAAAGAACATCTGTCTCTATTTCCAGGTACATCAGCCTACCAGACTCAGATTATACAGGTTCTTCGATATAGGTAAGGACAGCCATTATTATGATGACTTTGCCAACAGGACCATTCTAAAGAGGATAGCACAGAAGTGCTACCTTCCTATGAACGAGCTTCTCCTGGAGTCCATCAAGGAGTCCAAGGGCGCGTTCAAGGTGGCATTCTCCATCAGCGGTTCAGCGATCGAGCAGTTCGAGCGCTATGCTCCGGAAGTGATCGACAGCTTCCGCGAGCTCGCACAGACAGGCTGTGTGGAGTTCCTCTGCGAGACCTACAACCATTCGCTTGCCTCCCTTGCTTCGCCTGCAGAGTTCAAGCATCAGGTGCTCAAGCACAAGGCTGTCATCCAGAAGACCTTCGGTGTCGAGCCAAAGGCCTTCAGGAATACCGAGCTCATCTATTCCGACACCATCGGTGCTGGAGTGTATGAGCTTGGCTTCAAGACCATGCTGACAGAAGGTGCAAGGCACATCATGGGCTGGAAGAGTCCGAACTATGTATATTCAAATGCCATCAAGTCAGGTCTCAAGCTCCTGCTCAGGAACTATACCCTCAGCGATGACATCGCATTCAGGTTCTCTGACCGTCAGTGGCAGAGCTGGCCGCTCACTGCTGAGAAGTATCTCGAGAGCCTTGCCGCTGCGGACGGCGACATCGTGAATCTCTTCATGGATTACGAGACCTTCGGAGAGCATCAGGCTGCAGACTGCGGCATCTTCGATTTCATGCGCGCACTTCCACGTGTGGTGCTCGCAGACGGAGGCTACAAGTTCGTGACTCCGAGCGAGGCTGCCAAGTCTCTCAAGGCAGTGGATTCGCTTGACGTGCCTGAGGCCATCTCATGGGCAGATGAAGAAAGGGATGTCACTGCATGGCTCGGAAACGAGCTTCAGCAGGACGCATACAACAAGCTATACAGTCTCACTGAGAAGCTTTCCATCCTCAACGATGCCATGCTCTGGGAGGATTTCGGACATCTCCAGGCGAGTGACCACTTCTATTATATGTGCACCAAGTTCTTCTCTGACGGAGAGGTTCACAAGAGGTTCAACCCGTACGACACTCCGTACGAGGCATTCATCAACTACATGAACGTCCTCAGCGACTTCATGATACGCGTCGATGACGCCATCGCAGAGAAGTAGCATAGATGGATAAGAGTTATACAAGTCCGGACTGGCTTTTCGAAGTAAGCTGGGAAGTTTGCAACAAGGTCGGAGGCATCTATACGGTGGTTTCCACCAAGGCCCTCTATCTCAAGTCCCAGCTTGGCAGACATCACATCATGGTGGGACCTGATGTGTGGATGAGCACAGAAAGCAACCCGGACTTCACCGAAGATACTAAGCTCTACGCCGGATGGAAGGCACAGGCTGCCGCAGAAGGCATCCGTGTGCGTATAGGACGCTGGAACATTCCGGGAAGCCCGGTGGCCATCCTTGTGGACTTCAAGCACTATATCCCTGAGGTCAACGACATACTCGCGGACTACTGGACCCGTTTCGGTGTGGATTCCCTCACCGGCACATGGGACTATCGCGAGTCTGCACTTTTCGGATATGCCGCAGGCAAGGCCATCGAGAGCTTCTGCAGCCACAATATCCACGCATCCGACAAGGTGGTGGCGCAGTTCCATGAGTGGCAGACCGGATCGGGTCTGCTCTACCTCAAGGGACGCAATCTGCCTGTGGGCACCGTGTTCACCACGCATGCCACCATGATGGGACGATGCATATGCGGCAACAACTTCCCTCTCTACAAGGACCTCGACCGCTATGACGGTGATCAGATGGCGGCGCGCATCAATGTCATCGCCCGCCAGAGCCTTGAGAAGAAATCAGCCCAGAACGCGGACGTGTTCACCACGGTCAGCGACATCACTGCGCGTGAGTGCCGTCAGTTCCTGGGACGCGCTGTGGATGTGGTGACTCCAAACGGATTCGAGGACAGTTTCACTCCTGCCACACCGGAAGAGTACGAAAGCAAGTACTCTGCCGCACGCAGGAGTCTGCTCAATGTCGCATCCGTGATGTCTGGGACGGATGTCCCGGAAGATGCACTCCTCGTGGGCATAGGTGGAAGGTACGAGTATCGCAATAAAGGTATCGATGTCTTCATCGATGCCCTTGCCGGCCTCCGCAATCAGGGGTATGACGGCCGCGAGGTCCATGCCTTCATCATGATTCCGTCGGGTCACAACGGCCCGGACCGCGTCCTTCAGGCGAAGCTCGGGGGCACGTCCATGGAGTACACCACCCAGTCCAGCCACTACCTGATGAATCAGGATTGGGATACCATCATGAGGCGTCTTGAAGAGACAGGCCTGCGCAACTCCCGATTCGACAAGGTCAAGGTCTATTTCGTACCCTCATATCTCAACGGTGCGGACGGCATCTTCAACCTCAGTTATTACGACCTTCTCATCGGTCTCGACCTCACGCTGTTCCCGTCGTACTACGAGCCGTGGGGCTATACACCGCTCGAGAGTCTCGCATTCGGCGTCCCTACGCTGACCACAAGCCTCGCAGGCTTCGGCGAATGGGTCCGCGACAGGTACGATGGACCTCATCCGGGAATCACGGTCGTGGACAGGGATGACGACAACTATGGCGAGGTGGTTGACGCCGTGGTATCCCGCATCCGCGAGATGGCATCACTCGACGCCGCCGAGGCGCAGGAGTACAGGCGCAACGCCAAAGATGTGTCCAGAATCGCACTCTGGGACAATCAGATAGAATATTACCGTGAGGCATACAGCCTTGCAATCGATAAAGTAGTGTCCAGACAGGGTGAGTACCCTGCCCTGAAAGAAGAAATCATTATGGAAAATTATAAGCTTCAGATCGACGCCCCTACATGGAAGAGCGTCATGGTGACACGTCACCTTCCAGAGGAAATCTCTGGACTTGAAACACTTTGCAAGAATCTCTGGTGGTGCTGGAATGAGAGTGCCAAGGCTCTCTTCAAGAGCATTGATGCTGACATCTGGCATGCATCGGAACACAACCCTATGGCCATCCTCGATCAGGTGAGCATCAAGCGCTTCAACGCACTCGCACAGGACGGGGACTTTGTTGCAAGACTGAACTCAGTCATGGCTGAATTCAATGCCTACATGGCTGAAAAGGAGAAGAGGACAGACCCTTCAATCGCATATTTCTGCATGGAGTTCGGTCTCGACACCTCCCTCAAGATATATTCGGGTGGTCTTGGCATCCTTGCCGGTGACTATCTCAAGGAGACAAGCGACATGAATGTGAATATGGTCGCAGTCGGCCTCCTCTACAGGTACGGATATTTCACTCAGAAACTCACCGCATATGGCGACCAGGTAGCTGAGTATGAACCTCAGGATTTCCTCAGGATTCCTGCACAGCCTGTCCTCGACGCTGAGGGCAACTGGATCACCACCAGCGTGGCATTCCCTGGCCGCACACTCACCGCACGTATCTGGAAAGTGGCTGTCGGACGTACCGACCTCTACCTTCTCGATACGGACTATGAGGCCAACCTTCCTGAGGACCGTTCTGTCACCCACAGCCTTTATGGCGGAAACTGGGAGAACCGTCTCAAGCAGGAGCTCCTTCTCGGCATCGGCGGCGTGCGCGCTCTCCGTGCCCTCGGCCTCAATCCTCAGGTATATCACTGCAACGAGGGTCATGCTGCATTTACCGGTCTTGAGAGACTTCGCGAGTACATCCAGAACGAGAATCTCGAATACACCGAGGCGCTCGAGGTAGTGAGGGCATCTTCTCTTTTCACTACCCATACCCCTGTACCTGCAGGACATGACGCATTTGATGAGGGCATGCTCAGACAGTATATTGGACATGTGCCAGAGCAGCTCAAGATCAGCTGGGAGGCTATGATGTCCCTCGGCAAGCTCGACGGAAACAATGTCGGTGAAAAGTTCTCAATGAGCAAGCTTGCTGCCAACATCTCACAGAATGTGAACGGAGTGTCAATGCTTCATGGCAAGGTCAGCCAGGATATCTTCGCAGACATGTACCCGGGCTATCTTCCAGAGGAACTCTATATCAGCTATGTTACAAACGGCGTTCACTATCCTACATGGTGCGCAAAGGAGTGGAAGAGCGTCCACGCTAAGGTGTTCGGACCAGAGTTCCTCACTCACCACTATGACAAGAAGTGCTTCGAGAACATCTATCAGGTTTCAGACGAGGAAGTCTGGAATGTGCGCAAGGCACTCAAGACAGAGCTCGTGAGAGTCATCCGTGAAAAGATCGGAGATCCACTGGTCAGCAACCACTATTCTCCACGCCAGATCGTGGCTATACAGAAGAATCTCCGTGACGATGTGCTCACCATCGGTTTTGCACGCCGTTTCGCTACATACAAGAGAGCGACCCTCCTCTTCAGTGACCTCGACAGGCTTGACGCTATCGTAAACAACCCGGTTCATCCTGTACAGTTCGTATTTGCAGGAAAGGCTCACCCTGCCGATAAAGCAGGACAGGACCTCATCAAACAGATCGTGGAGATTTCAAAGCAGGAGCGCTTCCTTGGAAAGATCGTCTTTGTCCCGGGATACGACATCACTCTCGCAAAGAGGCTCGTACAGGGCGTGGACGTATGGCTCAACAACCCTACCCGTCCACAGGAGGCATCCGGTACATCCGGAGAGAAGGCTTCCATGAACGGCGTAATGCACTTCTCCGTGCTTGACGGATGGTGGGTCGAGGGCTACAAGGAAGGTGCCGGCTGGGCTCTTCCACTCGAAAGGACCTATGACGACCAGGGATTCCAGAACGACCTCGATTCAGCTACCATCTATGCGACCATCGAGAACGAGATCGCTCCTGCGTACTACAACACCGACCGCAATACGGGAAGGTCTGCAGAGTGGGTTGGCTATATCAAGAATACCATCGCTAAGGTGGCTTGCGACTTCACTACCAACCGCATGCTTACCGACTATGTGAACCAGTACTACCTGCCTCAGAGCCAGAGGACAGAGGCAATCATCGCAGACGATTACAAGATGGCGCGCGAGATCGCGAAGTGGAAGTGGCACATCCGTAACCAGTGGAACAACATCAGCGTCGTTTCATATACTCAGCCGGATGCATCATACGTCCTTTCTCCTAAGAATGAGCTCAAGGCGGAGGTCGTACTCAGCCTCGGAGACATGAAGCCGGAGGAGATTGCAGTAGAGATGCTCTTCACCACTACCGACCGCAAGGGACGCCTCCATATCCAGGACAAGTGCGAGTTCCAGCTCGTGTCTGCAGCAGACGGCGTCGCTACATATGCAGCGTCAATCCTGCCGGAGAGGACAGGTATGTACCAGGTCGCTACCAGGATCTATCCTAAGAATGACCTTCTTCCTCACAAGCAGGATTTCCCTCTCGTGAAATGGTTGTAGCAACAGGATTTTTTGACGGGGTCCATATCGGCCACCGCCATGTGATAGACAGACTTGTCAGTGCCGCACGTGAGCGCGGCACTGAAAGTGTTGTCGTCACATTCTGGCCTCATCCCCGCAATGTCCTGCAGAATGGCGCGCGTGGGCTGCGCCTCCTGTCGTCACTCCAGGAGAAAAAGGACATGCTCCTTTCGCTCGGCGTGGACAGGGTCGAGGTCCTCAATTTCACAAAAGAGTTCAGCCGGCTCACCACAGAGGAGTATCTTCGCGGCTATGTCATGGACCGCTTCGGCGGCACGGCTATCCTCCTGGGCTATGACAACCGCATGGGCAGGGATGCCGGGACGGCCGACGACATCGAGGCCCGGGCCAAAGCCATCGGGCTGGAAGTCATCCGTACCGACGGCATTGCAGCGGAAGGTGTGACCGTGAGTTCCACCAAGATACGCGAAGCCCTCTCGGAGGGCAACGTCACTCTGGCCTCCGAGATGCTGGGCTACAGCTATCAGCTTCACGGCGTGGTGGTGGAAGGCAACCGTCTCGGCCGCACCATAGGATTCCCGACGGCCAACATGCAGCTCTATGAGCCGCTGAAACTCATCCCGGCGAACGGTGTCTATCTGGCGAAGGTAGAGACTCTCGGCCGAACGTATTGCGGCATGACAAATGTCGGCACCCGTCCGACTGTCACGGGAGTGTCCGCCACTGATGCCAATTCGGACAGACTCCGGACCATCGAGACCAATATATTCGGATTCGGGGAAGACATCTATGGCCTTGACATACGTGTGACCTTCCTTGCGAGGATACGGGAGGAGAAGCATTTCTCCTCAATGGATGAGCTGAGGGCTCAGCTGGAGCTTGACAGGGACGCATGCATGGCATTGTCCGGGCGATTCTGATAAAAACACCCCACGCGGTCTTTTATTCTGATTTTTTAGTATATTTGCAATTGAAGTCGGGTTCTGTCGTATGGCAGGACTCCTTTTTAATTCTTTAAACCCAACAGTTAAGATTATGGCAGAAAACCATTATATGACAGCAGAGGGTCTTGACAAGCTCAAGAAGGAGCTTGCTGACGCTCTTGCACAGCGCCCGGTCATCTCGGCAGCCATTGCGGAGGCCAGAGAGAAGGGTGACCTTTCAGAGAATGCCGAGTATGACGCAGCAAGAGAGGCTCAGGGGCTTCTTGAGGTCAAGATTGCGAAGCTCAAGGATCTCGTTGCAAACGCGAGAGTGATCGATGAGTCTCAGATCGATACCGATACCGTTCACATGATGAACAAGGTCAAGGTCCGCAACCTTGCCAACAAGATGGTGATGGAGTTCACCATCGTAGGCGAGACAGAGGCTGACTTCTCAAAGGGAAAGCTTGCCGCCACCACTCCGATCGCTAAGGCCCTCATCGGTCATGCGAAAGGTGAGGTAGTAGAGGCCACGGTACCTTCAGGTATCATGAAGTTCGAGATTCTTGACATTTCACTCTAGTATCATATGGCAACAATCTTCACAAAGATCGCGAAGGGGGAGATTCCTTCATTCAAGGTAGCTGAGGACGAGAACTACTACGCTTTCCTTGACATCAATCCGCTCGCGAAGGGGCATACCCTTGTCATCCCGAAGAACGTTGAGGATGACTATATCTTCCATCTTGACGAAAAGACCTACGAAGGCCTCTGGGCCTTTGCAAGGAAGGTCGCAGCCGCTCTCAAGGCCGCAGTGCCTTGCCAGAGGGTAGGCGTGGCTGTTCTCGGCATGGAAGTGCCTCATACCCACATCCACCTCGTGCCTCTGAACACGGAGGGCGACATGGATTTCAGGAAGCCTAAGCTTCAGGTTTCCGCAGAAGAAAACGCACAGATCGCATCATCAATTTTGAAAGAATATGAAACTCTCTAAGTCCGTACTCTGCGCTGCCGCTGCGCTTGCAGCCGTGTCCTGCGCCAAGACAGCCAAAATCCAGGGAACAGTGGCAGAGGCTCCTCAGAGCGATGTCATCATCAAGCTCCTTGACGTCAACACATACAAGGTCCTTGATACCGTCAAGACAGACGCTTCCGGACGTTTCAGCTACAATGTCGAGGTGGCAGAAGGCCAGCCTGAGTTCATCTACGCCTTCTATGGCGACACAAAGATAGCGTCCCTGGTCGTCGAGACTGGTGACAAGGTGGCATTTGAGGCCGACACCCTCGGAACCTACAAGGTGACCGGGTCGGAAGAGAGTCTCAAACTCCAGGAGGTGGAGAAGAATTACTCCGAATTCATCGGCAGGGTGGCGGGCATCCTTTCCGCTGCCGCTGAGGGCGATATGACAGCCGAGGATATGGCCGGCGTCAACAGGACCATTTCCAAGGAGTACATCAGCTACTATCGCAAGGCAGTTGCCTATGTCATCTCAAACCCGAAGAGCATCACATCCGTGCCTGTCCTCTTTCAGACAGTAGATACTGGATTCCCTGTATTCAACCAGCCTACCGATGCTGTGACTTTCAGGGCTATCTGTGACTCTCTCAAGACCGTATATCCTGCATCGAAGTACGTGAAGGCACTCGACAAGGAGGCAGAGCGCAGAGAGCAGGCTCTCAGCCTCAATATCAAGCTTGCGACCCAGGAGCAGGTGAACTTCCCTGACATCGCACTTCCTGATGTCAACGGACAGAAGGTCTCTCTCTCTTCAGTGGATTCTAAAGTCATCCTTCTTTATTTCTGGACGGCTTCAGATGCCGCTCACAAGATGTTCAACGTGGATACTCTCCTCCCTCTCTACGAGCAGTACCACTCAAAGGGCTTCGAGATATACAGTGTGGCCATCGATACAGACAAGGCTACATGGGCTGCTTCAGTGAAGAATCAGAAGCTTCCTTGGATCAATGTATGTGACGGACGCGGCACCGCCTGCCCGGCCCTCGCACTCTACAATGTGACAGGCATCCCTACATCATTCGTGATCTGCGACGGCGCCCTCACTACCGAGAAGATCGGAACCATCGAGGGCCTCAGGGCTTATCTCCAGAAGAATCTTTAATGCATGCCCGTTTGGGTGACAACAGACAATCAGGGCTCCCGAGAGGGGGCCCTGATTCTTTTATTTGCAACCATTGGCAGACTGCGGCTCTTTTGTCGTGCCCGGAAAAGCCGTGTTTCAGCTGATTTCTCGTCTGAAACTCAGCAGTATTCGATTTCAGTGGCACGAGCCGAGACGGAGACGGGAAGTCACGCGGCGACTTGGAGCAGCGGCAGAATAGCTGAGGTGTCGGAAGAGCCGCTCGGGAGCGGCGTGTGATTGACGACCGTTAGGCTGCGAAGCAGACTAAAAGGGAGGAGTTAGCCGCGACAGGCGAAGACGATGCCGAAGCAGCCGCTGCGAACCCAGGAGCAAGGGGCTTCCCGTCTC
>JAGHSA010000012.1 GCA_018066125.1 Candidatus Cryptobacteroides onthequi
AGAAGGTCAATCGTAGAAATATCATCGTAGTTAAGATCAACTCCGCTGATAGAATTCTCGCCGGTAGTGACCCTATAGATGTCAGCCAGCTCAAAGACAAGATCAAGGAATTCCTTAGCAACCCTTACGATGATCCTAATCTCCCTGAGAAGGAGGCAAAGGATATCGAGGGATACGGCAGCTTCAATGTATCTAAGGGAGTCATCTCTCTTCAGAACGACCGTGGTACCAGCTACCAGGCATACATCGGAGTACAGAACGAGCTCGTGAAGGCTATCAACGAACTTCGCGACGAGTTCAGCATGAAGGCTTATGGAAAACCATTCTTGCAGCTCACAGAGGAACAGCAGGATATTGCCAAGAAGTGCATTCCTCAGAACATCTCTGAGGCTGAGCCTAAGGATGTAGCCAAGAAATAAAGGAGGATAAAATTATGTCAAAATTCGGTGGTAGCAACAGCAAGAAAGAGGTTCCTGGAATCACCTCAGGTTCCCTCTCCGATATCGTGTTCATGCTTTTGTTCTTCTTCATGGTTACAACCCAGATGCGTGAGACTGAGAATAAAGTCATCGTGAAGATGCCTGAGGCATCAGAGGTTGTCAAACTCGAAAGAAAAGACCTTTCATCTTATATCAACATCGGTACTCCTACCAAGACCTATCAGGCACAGTTCGGTACAGATGCACGTATCCAGCTGAATGACTCTTTCAAGACCGTTGACGACATCCGTGACTTCATCGCAGCAGAACGCGAGAGCATGAGCGAGGGCGACCGTCAGTTCATGACAACAGTAATCAGAGCTGACCAGGACGTCAGAATGGGTATCATTACAGATGTTAAGCAGGAGCTCAGACGCTGCTCCGCACTTAAGATCATGTACGCAGCTCGCAAGGCGTCTGAATAAGATCCTTGCCTGAACATATAAGGAAAGACCGGCTTTATGGCCGGTCTTTTTTTATTGTTGCACAATCAGTATAACAGCTATATCGGATGGCGCGGGCATTGCGTAGCTCATCTCTGCCAGAAAAGGGGCTTTTCCGCAGACGCGGATGGGACTGCGCGAGCAGAGCCATTGCCAGGACGTTTTGACTCAATAGCAAAGAACAGAGACAGCTCTACTGAGCTATGAACTGATAAACGATGTTGCCCATCTGGCGGGCTGGAGCGGTTGGAGATGCCGAGAAACGAGAGCCGCGTGCTGCTCTTACAGCGAAACTGCGAAGACACTGGTCAGGTGACGACATCTCATCCTGGACCTTAGCATTTATGACGTTTCCCGCATTGTCGACAGTGATTATGACAGTAACCATACCGGCACCCATACACCTGTAGGCAGGTATCGAGAGCTTGCTGGCCTTGCGCCCTTCAAGTTCGTAAGATACAACAGACGGTCCGGAATAAGTCGATTCCTGTGTCTTTTTGGGAGTATCTTTCCTGGTCGGAGTTATGTCGGCGAAATCATCCTGGGATTCCGGTTTAAAGCCGTTGTCAAGCTCCTGTTGAAGCCTTTCCGCATCCTTGTACAGCTGATCCGCATCGGTGCCTCTATCGTCTTTTAAAGCGCCTCTATTGACTGCAATATTTCTGACAGGAATACTGCCTGCAGCGCTGGCTGCGAGAAGATCTTCAATCTTCTTGGAGATATCTTCCTTAAGGGCTTCTTCCTTCTGTACTTTCTCCGTCTCTTCCTGCTTCGTAAAGTCGAGGACAAAAGAGTTTTCCTTGGAAAGCTGGAATCCGATCTGGGAAATGAGCAAAACAATAATCACCGCGAGATGAAAAATCACGGTGATATAGAGTCCTGCCCTGTCTTCCTTACGAAGCCTACCCATCAGATCTTTGCCTTAAGTTCCTTTTCGATTGTTGCTGCGATCACATCGATCGCAACTTTATTATGACCTCCCTGAGGAATTATGATATCTGCATAGCGCTTGCTCGGTTCAATGAACTGCAGATACATGGGTTTGACTGTCTTTGTGTATCTCTCGATGACCCAATCGACTGTCTTGCCGCGCTTGACGATGTCACGGCTCATCACACGCATGAGCCTGTCGTCGTCATCTGCATCAACAAAAAGCTTGATATCCATCTGATCTCTGAGCTCAGGACAGGTGAAGATAAGGATTCCTTCCACGATGATCACATCTGAAGGCTCGACCCTGACTGTCTCTGTCTTGCTCCTGGAGCAGGTAATATAAGAATAAACCGGCTGTTCTACTGTCTTGCCATTCTTGAGGTCAGACAGCTGGCTGCAAAGCAATTCGAAATCTATGGAGTCAGGATGGTCGAAATTCTGATTCCGCTTTTCCTCCTCTGTGAGATGGCTCGAGTCCTTGTAATAAGAGTCCTGAGGGATGACTGTTACTTTTTCCTCAAGTCTCTCGACAAGCGATCTCACCACAGTGGTCTTTCCAGATCCGGAACCTCCGGCAATTCCGATTACCAGCATAACTCAGATATTAATATTCAGCGTTCTTCGGGGTACGTGGGAATGGAATCACGTCTCTGATATTTGTCATACCGGTGACAAACAGGAGAAGGCGCTCGAATCCGAGACCGAAACCACTGTGAGGGCATGAGCCGAAACGTCTTGTGTCGATGTACCACTCGAGGTTCTTGCGGCTCATCTGAAGCTCATCGATTCTGGTCTCGAGCTTTTCAAGAGAAGACTCTCTCTCTGATCCGCCGATGATCTCTCCGATCTTCGGGAAGAGAACATCCATGGCACGGACAGTCTTTCCATCCTCGTTCTGCTTCATGTAGAAAGCCTTGATATCCTTAGGATAGTCGGTGAGAATGACCGGACGTCCGAAATGCTTCTCGACAAGATATCTTTCGTGCTCGCTCTGGAGATCTACACCCCAGCTGACCGGATACTCGAACTGAACACCGTTTCTGACAGCCTCTTCGAGGATTTCAATACCCTGCGTATATGGAAGTCGTACGAACTCGGTACCTGATACGCCCTGAAGTCTCTCAAGGAGAGTGTCATCGTACTTGTCATTGAGGAACTTGACATCGTCATAGCAGTTGTCAAGAGCATACTTGACGAGATACTTGATGAAATCCTCTGCGAGATCCATGTTGTCCTTTATGTCATAGAATGCCATTTCAGGCTCAATCATCCAGAACTCTGCAAGATGGCGAGGAGTATTTGAATTCTCCGCACGGAAAGTCGGTCCGAAAGTATAGATCTCACCGAGAGCTGTGGCGCCGAGCTCGCCTTCAAGCTGTCCGCTGACAGTAAGGCTCGTCTGCTTGCCGAAGAAGTCCTGAGTGAAATCCACCTGGCCCTTCTTGTTCTTAGGGATGTTGTTGAGATCCATGGTCGTCACCTGGAACATCTGTCCTGCTCCCTCGCAGTCAGAGGCTGTGATGAGAGGAGTATTGAGGTAGACGAATCCCTTGTTGTAGAAATACTGATGTATGGCATTTGCCATATGGTTGCGGATACGGAGGACTGCACCGAAAGTATTGGTCCTCATACGCATGTGAGCAACGGTCCTGAGGTACTCGAATGAGGTGTCCTTCTTCTGGAGAGGATATCTCATAGGGTCGCAGACACCGTAGATCTCTATCTCCTTCGCCTGGATCTCAACTGCCTGGCCGCCGCCGAGAGACTCCACAAGCGTTCCGGTCACACCGATGCAGGCACCGGTCGTGATCTTTGCAAGGGTATCGGCATCGACCTTTGTCTTATCGACTACAATCTGGATATTATTGATGGTAGAACCGTCATTGAGGGCGATGAAAGCCACTTCCTTGTTTCCTCTCTTGGTTCTCACCCAACCTTTGGCGAGAACATCATTGCCTGGCTGACTCTTAAGCAGGTCTTTGACTTTGGTTCTGATGATAGTTTCCATTTCAATTATTTCACAAACTCAGCAAAGTTAACTTTTCTGACTGATTAAATCAATAGAATGCGGCTTCAGAGCTTCGTCTATCATATTGTCGATCTCGAGATAGATATGGTAGAACGCCTTGTCTCCGAGCTTTGAGTACCTTCCCACAAGCGCTCTCACCTGGGTCATCAGGTAGTCATGCATCTCACTCCATTCCTGAGGGGCAGAAGGCCTGAGGCCATCCTTCTCTGCGGCATATTTCAGGAAACCGGCCTCGAGTGCAGCGCTGTCCAGATACTTCAGCAGGACTGAGAAATCTTCGATCCCCGACAGTTCCGATCTGTGCTGATCATAGAAATATGACGCGAAGCGCATAGGCAGTGCCTTCCTGGTGACCTGAATGTAGAAATCAGTGGCCCTGGTCGTGTCGACCGGGACAAACACATCCGGAATGATGCCGCCTCCGCCATAGACTTTCCTGCCGCCCACAGTGGTGTATTCAAGTTCCCTGTTCACTTTCATGCTGTCTGCAGCCACCATCTCGCCATCGGCATACCTGCGGTAGATGTCATAGTGATAGTCGTCAGTATAAGGCTTCTGGATGCATCTTCCAGAAGGGGTATAGAATCTTGCCACTGTCAGACGTATTCCCGAACCATCAGACATATAGAACGGTTCCTGGACAAGACCCTTGCCGAATGAGCGGCGGCCTATGATGACTCCCCTGTCATTGTCCTGGATAGCTCCTGCAAATATCTCACTTGATGATGCCGAGCCCTCGTTGATGAGGACAGTGAGGCTGATATCCCTGAGCAGGCCCTTGCCGTCTGCACGGTAGTTCTCTCTCTTGCGATGGAGTCCCTCCATATAGACGATCTCGTCGCCCTTGTCAAGGAAAAAGTTTGACAGCTGGAGCGCCTGGTCGAAATAGCCGCCGGAGTTGTCTCTGAGGTCGAAAACCAGAGACTTCATGCCGTCCTTGAGCAGTTCGAGCGAAGCCAGAAGAAACTCGTTGGATGTCGTCTTTGCAAATTTCGTGAGCCTGATGTAGCCTGTGGTATCGTTGAGCATGAAAGATGCATCGATGCTGTGCATCGGAATCTTGTCTCTGGTGATCTCGAACGGTATATACGAGCCGTCTCTGAGCACGGTGACAGTGACCTTGGTCCCTGAAGGGCCCTTCATGCGGCGTACCATGCTGTCCTGAGGGAATTTCACTCCGGCAATGACTGTGGTGTCCACCTTGATGAGACGGTCTCCCTGCTGCATTCCTATCTTTTCGGCAGGACCGCCTGGAATCACCTCCAGGACACGGGCTGTATCGTCAGGGACATTGAACTGGATTCCGATGCCCTCGAAATTGCCGGAAAGGTCATCCTCGCTCGCCTTGAGTTCCACTGGAGGCATATACACGGAATGTGGGTCCAGTGTCTGAAGGATAGACTCGAGAGCAGCCTCGGTCACAGCCTTGTGGTCAACCGTGTCGACATAATTCGAACTGATGCCTTTCAGGACCAGGTCTATCTTGGACCATTCGCCGCCGGTCGTATCCATCTTGTGGGAAGAACGTCCGGGCGTGATGAAACACAGCACGGCAAGTGCTCCGATGCATACGCCAAGCAGTGCTGCCAATAATGAATATATGAAATTCCTGTTCATGTCAATCTATCTTTTCAACCTCTACTCCAGCCTTGCGGAGCAGATCGATTCCGTCAGTAAGCCGGTACTCATCCTTATATACGACTCTCTTTATTCCCGCCTGGATGATGAGTTTCGAGCATTCGATACACGGAGATGCGGTGACATACAAAGTGCCGCCTTCGCTGCTGTTTCCTGACTTGGCCACCTTTGTGATGGCGTTGGCCTCGGCATGCAGAACGTATGGCTTGGTCACGCCATTCTCATCTTCACAGATGTTCTCAAACCCTGACGGGGTGCCGTTGTAGCCATCTGAGATGATCATCTTGTCCTTGACAATCAGAGCACCCACCTGGCGTCTCTTGCAATAGGAGTTGCGGGCCCAGACCTGAGCCATCTCTATGTAACTTACGTCAAATTTGCTCATCGCTGATACAGATATCGTTTGATACTTTTCTTGGGAGTCCTTTCAAAATCCTCCGGCATGAACTCGATTTTCCTGATCTGTGCATACGAAGGAAGCTGACGGTTCACCTCAGGGAGCATCTGCATGAACTGCTCCTTGAGTTTCTCAGGATCGATTCCCTCGATGGAAGCCTGATGCCAGTCAGGGTAGATCAGGGCCGTGAGCACACCGTGGTCATCGATCACCAGAGAGTCAACCACCTGGCGAAGAGAATTGAAGACAGCCTCAAGTTCCTCCGGATAGATGTTCTGACCTGAAGGGCCAAGAATCATGCACTTGCTCCTTCCCTTGAGGAAGAGGAACCCATCTTCATCTATCACACCCATGTCACCTGTCCTGAGCCAGCCGTCCTCCGTGAAGGACTGTGCAGTAGCATCCTCATTCTTGTAATAGCCGAGGAACACGTTCATGCCCCTGGCCTGCACCTCACCCGGAATGGTGCGGGGGTCAGGAGAGTCGATCCTTATCTCCATGTTCGGAGCAACCCTGCCGCATGAAAGCGGCTTGATCTTGTCCCAATGCGCATATGTGATGATGGGAGCACATTCAGTCATGCCATATCCTACCGTATACGGGAAACCTATCTTGTGCAGGAACAGCTCTACTTCAGGATTGAATGCCGCTCCTCCCAGGATCACTTCTTCGAAATTGCCTCCGAGCGAACTGTAGAGTTCATCCCGGATCTTCTTCTCAAGCGCCTTATTGAGGCCGGGGATCATAAAGAAGAACTTGTTCTTGTCTATGATCGGCTTCAGCTTGCTCTTGTATATCTTTTCAAAGATGAGAGGCACGCATATCACCATGCAAGGGCGGATGTCTGCAAGAGCCTTGAGAATGACCTTGGGGCTTGGAAGCCTGGTGAGGAAATACACATGGCAGCCGGCCACCATCTCGTAGAAAAGCTCGAACATCATGCCGAACATGTGCGCGGAAGGGAGCATGGCCACGACCTCGCATCCCGCCTTCACCTGAGGCTCAGCCACTGACGCCAGATACATGTTAGACCAGATGGCCCCATAGGATATCATGACGCCCTTTGAGAATCCCGAGGTACCTGAAGTGTAGCTGACAAGCGCGAGTTCGTCTGCCGTATCCTCGTAGTAGTCAAGATGCTCCGGTCCAAAATAGGCAGGATACTTCTGACCGAAGAGTTCGATGATATGTCCCTGGACATACTTCTGTTCCTCGGTCCTTGCATATAGAATCTTGAACGGGTCGATATTTACGACAACCTGAACATCAGGCATCTCCTCTGGAACGAGTCCCTCCCAGATCACGCTGTCCACGAACAGCACCTTCGACTCAGAATGATTCACCAGATAATGGATATTGCCTGGCTTGAATTCATGCAGGAGAGGTACCGGGATGGCGCCATATGTGAGAGATGACAGCAAGCTGACTGCCCAGTTCGAGTGATTCCTGGCACATATGGCCACCTTGTCACCATGCTTCAGGCCACATTTCTCGAAAACCACGTGCATGGCCGCGATACGGTATGCCAGTGCTCCATAAGAAAGCGTGGTTCCCTGATAGTTGGAAAGGGCCGGCCTGTCCCAGTTATCACGGAAACTGTTTTCAAGCAGCTTATTTACTGAGTGGAAGACTGCGTCCATCAATTATTAGTTTCTCTGATAGAGGTAGCGTTTGATGCTCTTCTTTGGAGTCCTTTCGAAATCCTCAGGAAGGAACTCGATCTTTTTAATCTGAGCGTACTTCGGAAGTTCCTTGTTGATTTCAGGAAGAGCGGCGGCAAGTCTCTCCTCAAGTTTCTCCCTGCTTATGCCGTCAACTCCAGCGGTATGGTAATCCGGATATACGAGAGCCACGATTGAACCGTGGTCGTCGATCACGAGAGAGTCTCCGACATAGGTCACGTTGTTCACGACCGCCTCGAGCTCCTCCGGATAGATATTCTGGCCTGAAGGGCCGAGGATCATGCACTTGCTGCGGCCGCGGAGGAAGAGGTATCCGTCCTCATCGATGACACCCATGTCGCCGGTACGGAACCATCCGTCCTCGGTGAATGACTGTTCTGTCGCCTCATCGTTCTTGTAATATCCGAGCATGACGTTCGGTCCATAGACCTGGACCTCGCCGGAAATGTTCTGCGGATCCGGAGAATCGACCCTGATCTGCATCCATGGAGCCGGCTTGCCGCAAGAATAGAGCTTTGCCTTATCCCAGTGGGCATAAGCGATGATAGGAGCGCACTCGGTCATGCCATAGCCGACCGTGTATGGGAAATTCATCTTCTTGAAGAACGCCTCTACCTCTGGATTGAATGCCGCGCCGCCGAGGATGATCTCATCGAACCTGCCGCCAAAGCTCTTCACGAGCTCAGACCTGATCTTGCCGAGTATGAGCTTGTCGATGATCGGAATGCTCATAAACACCTTGTTCTTGTCGATCACCGGCTTCAGCTTGCTCTTATATACCTTTTCGATGATGAGAGGCACTGCAATGATGATGTCAGGCTTGATGTCCGACATGGCCTGCATGATGATCTTAGGGCTAGGCACACGTGTGAGGTAGTGCACGTGCATTCCTATGGTCATCTCGAACATGAACTCGAATGCAAAACCGTACATGTGGGCTGAAGGAAGCATCGAAACGACCTGTGAACCAGCCTTGAGAGGGAGTTCCGCATGTTCACGCGCGAACATGACATTGGAGAAGATGGCTCTGTAAGGAATCATGACGCCCTTGGAGAAGCCGGAAGAGCCTGACGTATAGTTGATGACAGCGAGCTCGTCTGCAGTATCCTCGTAGTAGTCAAGATGCTCCGGTCCGAAGCTGTCCGGATATTTCTTTCCGAAGCTCTCGTTGAGATGGGCGCGGATATCGTAATATGACTCGTTCTGCGCATAGAGGAACTTGAACGTGTTGACCTGGACAACTACGCGAAGCTCCGGCATTTCCTCCGGATTGAGTCCCTCCCACACCGTCTCATCGACAAAGAGAACCTTAGCCTCTGAATGGTTTACAAGATAATGGACATTTCCCGGCTTGAACTCATGAAGGATAGGCACCGGAATCGCGCCGTATGTAAGAGCCGCGAGGAAGCTGACGCCCCAGTTGGCCTGATTCTTTGAGCATATGGCAACCTTGTCGCTGCGCTTGAGACCGCACTGCTCGAAAGCTATATGAAGCTTTGCCACACGGCTTGCGACCTCTCCGTACGAGAGTGTCACGCCCTGATAGTTGGAAAGTGCCGGTCTGTCCCAGTTTGCCTTGAAACTGGATTCAAGCATCTTATTTACAGAACTGAATTTGAATTCCATCTTACTTCGTATTTATTTGTTTCATTTTCAATTTTCTTGTCTTGCCGTCGGCACAGGTGAATGACAGCGCCTTGTCTCCGATGGCCGTGATCTCGCTATCCCTGTCTATGACTTTCTTTCCCGTCTCCGGCCAGAGATTATCCCCGCCTTCGGCGCGGAAGATGAGTGTCTGCGACAGAGTCCTGACGACCTTGAACTCCATGTCTCCACACATGACAGTCTCAGGATAGCCGAGTATCGTATCCTCGGCCGAGATTCCCTTCCAGCCCGGGACAGGAGTGCCTTCAAGATCGTACATGCCTATGCTGTTGTCCTTGTGAAGCACCATCACCTGATAGTCGGGATATGTGCCGGAAAGTTTTGGGCCGAGCAGGACTTCCTTGCCGAGATCCACAGGGAAGCCTTTCACGAAACGGCCGAGCCTGTCGATAAGGTAGAGCCTGCTGCCTGCAGCGAACAGTATCTGCACCTTGCCGTTGCCGAAATAATCTATGCCCGCTGCCTCGCCGCACATCGGAGTGCTGAAAGGTATGCCCCATATCCCCTTTCCGCTTTCTTCCTTGAGGCAGAGCGAATTGTGGGAATTCTGGTAGAAAAGCACATTCTTTCCGTCAGCCGACTGTATCACGAAAGGCCCGGCAGGCACTTCGACCTGCATCCTGTATGCCGACGAGGACGCAGATCCTCCGAGAGAAGGATTCGCACCTGCTGCATTTCTGGCAGTTACCGGAATCCTGGTCACCTCGAGATCGAGGCCTTCCTTGCTGAAGCTGAGGAATGCCGGCTCGAAGCAGGTGCCTTCCAGAGACGATGCGGCATCCGAAGCCAGCGCCGTGCGAAACAGGTCGTCGTAGTGGTCCACAGCCCCTCCGAATGAGAAATACGCGACCATAGACGCATTCTTGTGCGGCTGAGTGACATTCATGCCGTCAAGGTATGCCTGGAGCAGACGCCCCTCGTCAAAAGAGGACACCCAGTCCATGACGCATGCCTCCTTTCCTACAGCAGTCCACTCCCCTCTGGACACACAGACAGGCTGCTTTCCTGGGGAGAATACCTTTCCGAAGATGACTGTGAGCATGTCGGCATAGTCGCACGGGGCGATTTCCTCACCGCCCTTGCGGGCCTTTGCGGTGCGGAAAAAGACAGCGGAACTCTCCTTGCCGTCTATGCCCTTCCATCTGGCAGTGGCGATCTCGCGTATGCCCATGTTCTCCGCCCATTTCTGAGGGGTGGAGCCGAAGTGCCTGGTCAGAGTGTCGCAGGCAATCTGATGTACATTGAGCGACATCGAGGCATCGAGGTACGCCACATATGACTTGTAGTAATGTCCCACATCATTGAAGCTGCGAGAAAGAGCGAACCACGAGCTTTCCGGGGTGACCTGCGCATAGCGGCAGTCCGCGTCCGGCTGATCGAGCAGGACATGCGCATAGTGGGACCTGCTCTCCCCCGGCATGGCACGCCCCTGAAGGAGCACGCGCTTCTGGGAGACTTCCCTGATATCGAATGCGGTCCAGTCCGCAGCTTCCTTGAAGAACGGGATATATTTTCTCAGAGGGCGCGCCAGAAAGGCGGCCATGAGCTTGTCGGCATAGTCATTTGAGAAGAAGAGCACATCTCTGGCAATCATCTTCTTGGCGACGGATGCAAATTTCTTGTTGTCCAGAATGGAAAGACCGCCCTCGATATGGCGCACGGATGAGCTGGCAACGGTCTCCGATCCAGAGATGACCATGAAGGTGACACCACCATGGGAAGCCACCGATGAAGACAGTCTGAGGGAATCCGCGATATGGCGTATCTTCTTCTGGGCATGGGATTCTTCTGACGACTTGCCGAAATCTATCGCAAGCATAGGCTCGAGGGTGCCGGCGAAATGCAGAGACACGGCCATCTGCTGAGACTTGAGCACATCGGCTCCGCTCAGTCTCATGACAAAATTCCTGAAGGACGAATTGCCGCTGATCAGCGTGCTGAAGCAGTTCGCAGGATCAGTCAGTACCGAAAGGCCGTTGCGGGCATTCTGAAAGCACAGCACTGCAGCAGCGTCTGAAGGTATGGCAGCCAGCATCTCGCTGTGCGATACCGGGCCGTCCGACTCCACGACTGTCTCCTCTGAGCCGGAATTGTTTGCGCATGACGGCACAAACGCCATAGAAAGCATGGCAGAAAGGAGGAAAATGACAGTGCGGATGTATATCAGCCTTTTCTTCATAAAGGTTTGAAGCGGTTTTCGTACAATTAAGCAAATATAGTCAATTTTCCCTATATTTGTAAAAATTGAAAGTTCTGAAATCATGTACGACAACACTAACGGACTATACGTCGCTCACGGTCCAAAAGGACCTATTTCCATCTGCGGAAAAATGGCAAACAGACACGGCCTCATCGCCGGTGCAACAGGTACCGGAAAGACCGTCACCCTCCAGGTGATCGCAGAGACCTTCTGCCAGGCCGGAGTACCTTGCTTTATGGCCGACATGAAGGGAGACCTCTCCGGTATCAGCCAGACAGGAGCGATGAGCGGCTTCATCGAGAAGAGATGTGCCGAATTCGGCATCGAGAATCCGAAGTTCGGAGGATGCCCTACCAGATTCTTCGATGTATTCGGAGAGCAGGGACATCCTATGCGCACCACCATCTCCAACATGGGCCCGCAGCTTCTCGCAAGACTCATGGACCTCAATGAGACCCAGACCGGAGTGCTCAACATCGTATTCAGAGTAGCCGACGAGCGCGGTCTCCTTCTCCTTGACATCAAGGATCTCCGCGCCATGCTGACCTATGTGTCACAGCACGCCAGCGAGTACACCGCCACATACGGCAACGTCTCGCCTCAGTCCGTCGGCGCCATCCAGAGAGCCATACTCACACTCGAGAGCCAGGGCGCCGAGAAATTCTTCGGAGAGCCTTCATTCGATATCTACGACCTCCTTCAGTGCGAGGGCGGCAAGGGCGTGATGAGCGTGCTTGCAGCAGACAAACTGATGCAGAACCCCAAGCTCTACTCGACCTTCCTCCTCTGGCTGCTTTCCGACATCTACGCACAGCTCCCTGAAGTCGGAGACATGGAACTTCCTAAACTCGTGTTCTTCTTCGACGAGGCGCACACCCTCTTCACCGACACGCCTAAGGCGCTTGTGGAAAAGATCGAGCAGGTGGTACGTCTCATACGAAGCAAGGGAGTCGGAGTCTATTTCATCACCCAGAATCCTTGCGACATCCCTGACAGCATACTCGGCCAGCTCGGAAACAGAGTCCAGCATGCCCTCAGAGCATATACTCCTAAGGACCAGAAGGCAGTAAGGGCAGCAGCCGAGACATTCAGGGCAAACCCTGAATTCAAGACCGAGGATGCCATCCTCGAGCTCAGCACAGGCGAAGCGCTTGTATCCTTCCTTGACGCAAAGGGCGCTCCAAGCGTTGTGGAGAGAGCAAAGATCCTCTTCCCTCTCAGCCAGATCGGAGCCATCAGCGAGAGCCAGAGAGACCAGGCCATCAAGCAGTCCCGCATCTACGGCCGCTATGACACCATGATAGACCGCGAAAGCGCATTCGAGGTGCTCCTCGCAGAGAGTGAGGCCGCGCTCAAGGCTGCTGAAGAAGAGAAAGCCGCAGCGGCAGCAGCAAAGGAAGAGGCAAAGGCCGAGAAGGCAAAGACTTCAGGCAAGTCTTCCAAGCCTCAGAAGTCCATCGCCGGAGCAGTGCTGTCCGCAGCTGTGGGAGCCGCCATCACCAGCGTCAGCCGCAGCGTGGGCAACGAGATTTCCAAGTCTGTGACAGGAAAGAAATCCACCAAGAAGACCAGCGGAAAGGACGTTGCCGGCAAGGCCATCACTTCGGCATCAAGCACAGCCATCCGCACTCTCACCCGCAGCATCCTCGGCAACCTTCTCAAGTAGTACGGGAAGGGAACAATACGATCACGGCTGCAGCCGATATGCCCAGAGCCATCGGATAGTAGAGGTTCGGGATGATGGCGACAGCCGATATGCCCGCCAGACCTGACGCCATGAGCAGCTGGGCACCGTAAGGGATAAGCCCCTGGACCATGCATGAGAATGTATCCAGAATGCTTGCGGCACGCTTTGGGTCGATTCCGAAACGATTTGCAATGTCCCTCGCCATCTCACCTGTCGTGATGATGGCGATGGTGTTGTTTGCGGTGCAGAGATTGGCGATGCTCACCAGCGCCGCAATGCTGAACTGAGCACCCCGGACTCCGTGGGCGTGCCTCGTGAGCCCCGAGATGACATAGTCCATGCCCCCGCAGTGGCGTATCATGGCAAGCATGCCTCCCGCAAGCATGGTCACGATGATGAGATCACCCATCCCTGCTATACCCGCACCGACAGAGCCGAGGAATGACACCCACGAAAGCCCGCCGGTACAGAACCCGATCACCGCATTCTCCACAATCCCTATCGCAAGGATGAGATTGACATTCACCCCCAGGATGGCCAGGGCAATGACGGTGAGGTAAGGAAGGAGCTTGTACCACTGCGCATGGATGTGCTCGGGAGCCACATCTACCGAATACCCCTGGAAGACATATATACCAGCCACCACGATGACCGCCGGTATGACGATGGACAGATTGGCCTTGAACTTGTCACGCATCTGGCATCCCAGAGCCCGTGTCGCCGCGATGGTCGTATCTGAGATGAACGAGAGATTGTCTCCGAAAAAGGCTCCGCCGACTATGACCGCAGTCATATGCGGAAGATCGAGACCGGTCTCGGCCGCTATCCCCGAGGCTATAGGCACCAACGCGACTATCGTCCCCACACTTGTCCCTATCGAGAATGATATGAAGCAGGCGGTGAAGAAGAAACCTGCAAAGAGAAACCTCCCCGGAATGATGCTCAGGGCAAGGTTGACTGTGGCATCGATGGCCCCGATCTCCCTGGCGCCAGCCGCAAATGCGCCTGCCAGCACAAATATCCATATCATCATCAGGACATTGGGATTTGCAGCGCCGGAAGAGAATATCTTCATCCTCTCTTCGATTCCCCTGACCGGCGTGACCGCAACTGCATAGATGGAGGCGACAAGGAATGCCGCCGACACCGGGATCTTGTAAAAGTCTCCGGCTACAAGAGACGAAACCAGATAGACAGCCAGGAATACGACGATCGGGCTCAGAGCCAGCACTCCTTTCAGTTTATTTTCCATCGGTCGGGGTAGAGGTATTGGTTATGGAAGTGAAGATACAAAAAATCGGAGAGCTTCGCGAATGCGCAAGCCCTCCGATATGGTCATTATCCAGGAGACCAAGTCTCTGGAATATTATCAGAAGGTGAATTTGAGCATACCCTGAAGACGTGTGTTGAGGACGTTGTGGGTATTCTCTGCACAAGTGCCGTCAGCCAGTGAAAGGGCGCCGTACTGTGCAGAAGTGAGCTCGCACTCTACTCCGACAGTGAACTTGCCGATGTTGCGGAGAACGGTAGGAGTAAGTCTCCATACGCTGTTGACGTTCTTGAAGCTGTTCTTGCAGAAGAAGTAAAGCGGCTGCACCTTATTGTCAAGCACGCCCTCCTTGATCTCCTTGCCTACGCCGAAGTTCTTGATGTAGCCGGCAAAGAGCACTCCCTGCCACTTCTTTCCATAAGAAAGGGTCATCCAGGTAGATGAGCTTGTAGATGAAGTGAACTCGTAATCCGCTGCCGTTGTTCCGCCGGTAACGGCATATCCTCCGGTGAGGTTGAGATGCGAACCGTCCTGGCCGAAGGTTGTCTTTGCCTTTGCGGTGAAGAGTCCCTTTGAATACTGGCCGTACGCAAACACGAGGCTGCTGTTAACCCTGTTGCCGACATTCTTGTAAGGCTTGAGGGAGAGGAAGTCGTATCCTACACGGAAGAGAGCGTTGCCGGCCTTGTAATTGAGACCGAAATAAAGCTCAGGAATTCCGCTGAACTTGATGTAGTCGGCTGAAGCTCCGCCGGGACCGCATGAAGTATACTGCATCTGCCATACACCTGCGAGGGTGTATGAAAGGTTTCCTGCGAGAGGAGCGTCCCACTGGATGAGCGGAGTACGCGAGAATGGTCCGAATGGGGCACCTGTATTGAGCGAGAATATGTCCGGCATATCTGCAGCCATAGGATGCCATGCCTGACCAGCCTTGAGGGATCCGATCTTGCTGCCGTCCTCACGGGTCCATGAAAGGTTCATGAATGCCTGACGGAGACGGAAGACTGCAGTTCCTGTAACGCCGGAGACACCGTTGTAGAAGTCAGCCTCGATGCGGGCGTTTGCAGTCATGTTGCCATATTTATAGCCATCTGCTGTCACCCAGAGACGGGATGTCATGGCAGTGTAATGATAGGTTGTCATGTCATCTGCCTGAGTCTCCTTTGGAATGTAAGAGAAGAGGTCGGCAGTTCCTGCAACCATTTCCTTTGTGTCCATATGGGCATAGTCCCTGATGAAGCCTCCGACCTTTACGGTAGCAGGAGTCTCGTTCTGGGCATTTGCAGTCACTGCGAAGAGCAGTGCAGCTGCAGCGATTGTTAAACGTTTCATGATTGATGAATATAGGTTTTAGTTGGTTCAGTCCGTTACGATTAGCTGAGCGGGAACGGGAAGATCTTGGTAAGCCAGAAGTATCCGAGAACGAATCCGATGATACCGATGATGATACCCACCTTTGCCATATCCTTGGTCTCTACCATACCGGTTGATGCAGCGATGGCATTAGGAGGTGTAGAGATAGGGAGAAGCATTGCAATTGAAGCGCAGGTTGCGACAAAGATGATCATGGCCTGGGTTCCGCCCATAGACACGAACGCTGCATTTGAAGCTGCACTTGGATCCTCCATTGCGGTAGCCACCACGATGAGGATAGGGATGAGAAGTGCCGCAGTCGCAGAGTTGCTGATGAAGTTGCTGAGGAAGTAGCATACGAGACCGGCCACGATGAATACGACGATGATGTTCATCGAACCGAACGGAATGACGCTGATGAGGGTCTTTGCGAGACCGGTTCCCTGAAGGTCGGTTCCGAGAGCGAAACCTCCGGCCACGAGCCAGAGCACGCTCCAGTTGATGTCCTTGATATCCTCCTTGCCGAAGATGCCGAGAGCAGCGAATACTGCGAGAGGGATGAGAGCGACTACATTAGAGCTGATGTGAGTGATCTGCTCTGTAGCCCAGAGAAGGATGGTTCCAAAGAATGTCACCCATACCACGATGGTTCTCCAGTCTGTCTTGCGCTCACTCGGCTTGATGTCGAGACGGAGTTCCTTCGCCTTGAACGGGAAGATGAACATGAGGATGAGCCATGCCACGAGGATCATGACGAGCACGAACGGAATCATATGTCCCGCCCAGCTTGCGAAAGTCACGTCATAGCCTGCCTCACCGAGGAACTTCACAGCAGTAGCATTTGGAGGTGTTCCGATGGTGGTTCCGATACCGCCGACATTGGCAGCTACAGGGATAGAGAGTGCGAGACCGATCTTACCCTTGTCATCATCTGGAAGTCCGCGGAGCACAGGAGTAAGGAGTGCAAGCATCATCGCGGCGGTTGCAGTGTTGCTCATGAACATAGAGAAGAGCGCGATCACCACGAGGAATGCGAGAAGCACCATCCATGACTTCTTGAAAGGCTTCAGGAGGAAGCGTGCGAGAGTCACGTCGAGACCGAACTTGGTAGCCATGTTCGCGAGGACGAAACCTCCGAGGAAAAGCATGACTACAGGATCAGCGAATGCAGACATGATGCTCTTGTAAGGCACGAGCTGTCCCGCATCAGGGTTGCAGAGGAATCCTACACCCTTGTCTGAAACTATCAGGAGGGACAGAACGATGATGAGGAGCGAGGTCGTCCAGTTGGGGATGATCTCAAACATCCACATCAGAGCGGCAAACACGAAGAGTGCGATGACTCTCTGCTGTGTAGCGGTAAGGAACTCAATTCCATAGAATGAGGTCGGCACTGCCCACAGGAAAATGGTAATGACAAGCACAAGCGGAAGAAGCACGCACAGCTTGACATTGAATTTATTCTTTGACATAACGATGATATTAGCTATGAATATTGTTAAGTTCTTGGTTACCAGACGAAGTTGAACTTCACATCTGCAGGGATGAGCTCAAGCCTGATGTTGTGTCTGTCAGCATCGAGATCGTCGTCGATCTCGGTGTAACGCTTCACGAAATCAGCGGCGCGCTGATACTCGCCGAGAGCCTGGATCTCGAGGAGCTCTCCTGCGAGAGCCTCTACTGCAGGATATGCATTGTCCCAGTTGATGGTATAGGTTCCGTTGTTGTGTCTCTGGAACGCGCCCTTCTCCTTGAGATAGTTGTAACAGATGATGTTTCCCTGACCCACAGCTCCGATGTTGCCGAAGCGTGAAGACCTGAGGATGCCGGCAAGGAAGGTTGCAAATGCCTCTCTGCTGGTGACGAGGTCGAGGGCTTCGAGCTCATGCACCATCTTGTTTGTGAAGAACACACCGAGAATGATTGCCTTCGCCTCCTCGACAGGAACGGCAAGGTTTCCGAGTGTCTCGCTCACCTCCACTCCGTCTACGGTTTTCTTCACACCGAGACCGTGAGCCATCTCACGGAAAACGATGTTCCAGAAGAATGCATCATGATCGAGAAGCTCCCTTTCCTCATCACCAAGGATGAGATTGCCGAGTGGGAATACAATGTGCTCGAACTTTGCCTGGATGACATTCTTCATAAGCATGGTTCGGGTACCGACAGAAGCCTGGACTGCATCATCGAAAGGAAGGTTGATTGCCATGTCCTTGATAGCAGCATTTGCCTCACCAGAATAGTAGAGAGCGTCTGTGACAAAAATGTTGGAGCTTTCGCCTGGGACGAAAGTCTTGTATTCCTCCTTGCACGGAAGCATCTCCTGCATCTTTCCGGACATACCGCTGAAAATGCTGACACGCTCGGTGAGTTTCACATCCTTGAGCAGGACATATGCACTGTATGACTTCTTGATGCCGAAGCGCTGGTCGTCCTTGCTCTCACATGGTCCGATCACGAGGTCCATGCGGCTGTCATCCATCTTGAGCCACTTTTCTTCAGCTGCTCTGTAGTTGTCGGTGGCAATGGCATCTGCCTGTGCGTTGAGATATTCCCGCACGCTTGGGATGATGGTGATGTCAGCAGCTGCACGGAGGTACTTGCAGATCTTTTCGACATGCTCGGCATACTCGTCATGATACCACACAGCCTTGAGATTGCCCTTTTCGTCCCTGCGGAGGACGGTGTAGGGACTGAACTTGTCAGGGTCGTCGCATGCGTTGAACTCCTCATCCGACATATATTCAGGGTAGAAACATGCACCTGCAGGCATGAACCAGTCGTATCCGCGGATAAACGACTTGCCTGTAAGACGGTCCCAAGGGCCGTAGTTGATGAGTGCATATTCCTTGGCAGGACCCTCCATGAGAGTGTCTATCGCCATCTTGTCTCCGAAAGCCTGCTTCCAGTAGATCTTGTCGACCTCCATTGCGGCGAACCTGTAGAGGTTGAGCACCTCTTTTCCGTTGTCGCTGATGCCCTCGAGAAGCGAGGTTTCTTCTTCCTTGCCGATGTCTACAGTGGCATAGTCGGAGAAGCGGGAGAATCTTTTCGGCTCACCGCAGCTGACTGCCAGTACAGCTACAGTTGCAAGCGCCAGGATGATATGTTTTTTCATATTGTCAATAAGTCTTGAGATGAGTCGCAGACTAACCGATAAGGCCGCTTGAACCAAGAACGATCAGCATTGTGTATCCGAGTACGAGACCGCAGACGCCCATGATAAGGCCAGTCTTCGCCATGTCTTTCTGCTCAAACAGGCCGGTAGAGGCTGCAATCGCGTTCGGCGGAGTCGAGATAGGAAGCACCATACCGAGTGATGAACCGATAGCCACGCCGATGAGGAGGGTTGTCACGCCACCGAGAGGTGCAAGGTTCTGTGCCACCTCCATGCTTGAGCCTACAGCCGCAAGGATAGGGACGAGAAGCGATGCTGTCGCGGTATGTGAGATGAAGTTGGCCATGGCGTAGCAGATGAGGCCTGAACCGATCACCATGATCACTGCAGGCCAGCTCTCGAACGGAATGGCTGCGATGAGGGTCTTTGCGAGACCTGTCTCCTGGAGACCTACACCGAGAGCGAAACCGCCGGCAACCATCCAGAGCACGCTCCAGTTGATTTCCTCGAGGTCACGCTTGGTGAGGATGCCGCACAGGGCGAACACACCGACAGGAAGCATGGCAACAACGTTTGAGTTCACACCTGCAGCCTTGTCGAGCACCCAGAGGAGCACTGTGACAGCGAAGGTCACATATACCACGATAGACTGCCAGTCCTTCTTGGTCTCACCGTCAATCTTGAGTTCGATGGTCTTTGCCTTGAACGGGAAGAAGGTGATGAGCATGAACCATGCGATAAGAAGGAGGACAAGGGTAAGAGGCACCATGAATGCCATCCACTGTCCGAAGCCGACATTGATGCCGATCTCACTCATATACTTGAGGGCGATGGCGTTCGGAGGTGTTCCGATAGGGGTACCCATACCTCCGATGTTCGCTGCCACAGGAATAGAGAGTGCAAGAGCGATCTTGCCCTTTCCGTCTGCAGGAAGAGCCTTGAGGATAGGTGCAAGGAGAGAAAGCATCATCGCTGCGGTAGCGGTGTTGCTGAGGAACATCGAGAACACGCCTGTCACAAGGATGAAGCCGAGGGTCACGAACTTAGGATTGGTTCCGAAAGGCTTAAGCATCACTCTTGCGAGGGTGAGGTCGAGTCCGCTCTTCGATGCAGCGATCGCGAGGACGAATCCTCCGATGAACAGCATGATGATAGGATCTGCGAAGCAGTGGAGCAGCGACTTGTAGCTTGTCATCGTACCCAGAAGAGTAGGGTTGCCGAGTCTGAAAAGTACAAGGCTGCTGTCTGACGTCATAAAGAGGAGAAGTACTACGACAAACACAGAAGTCGTCCATGCCGGTACGGCTTCAAAGAGCCACATGAGGACGGCGAAAAGGAAAATCGCCATCGTCCTCTTCTGGATCAGGGTAAGTCCCGGGATCCAATGTTCCATAGGAAGGCTGCAGACGATAAGTGCTGCAAGGACTGCGAAAACCAGCTTGAATGTTCTCGCAATGGACTTGTCTTCAGTCCTGTGCTTTTTCTTCCACTCGTGGTAAGACTCCACGAGTCCATAGCCATAGAAATTCTTGAACATGTTTTATGTAAATACTATAATTCCAAAAATCGGGCGGCAAATTTAGCGATTATTTGCTAATTAACCAATCATCTGTCCTTGATACACCTGACCTGCACGCCCACCTTTCCGAGTGTCGCATATGACAGTGAAACCTTGCCCTTGGCGTTAGGCAGAGTGAAGGTGGTCATGAGGGCGAAGAACTGTGTGGCCGAATTGGCTGTCGATGCAGCGACATAGGCCATCCTGTTCTGTCCGAAATAGCTTTCGACGTCAGAAACGGAGCTGTCGATCATAAGCGTGTTGTACTTGCTGTTGGCGATACAGCCTGAGAGAGTGAAATTGAAGCCGGCATCGTCGAACTTCGAAACCGGAGCATAGCTCAAAGCCGCGTCATAGAACAGAGCGGTATTGTCGATCTTGGTTCCAGTCGGCTCGCCGAGCAGTGCACTCCTGTTGGAATTGCCGCAGAGTACGAACCACTCCTGTCTGGTAGGGATATGCCATCCTGGAGGGCAGATGCCCTGTGCTCCCTCCAGCTTATCGAAATTGTCGGCTGTGATCTCGGTGGCAAGGAGGGCATTGTATGAATAGAGATATCCCTTTGCCTTGACCGATGCATCATCCCTTAGCACAGTGACATTGGTTCCATCGGTAGAGTATGGGTACCACACATCGCCGGATGCAGGGTCATCGGATACGGTCATGCCTGTCGGCACATATGCCAGAGGCTCAGCCATCCAGACCTGACCGTTGGCAAGAGTCACTTTCTCATATCTCTTGCCGCCGTATGTGAACCAGGTATCCTGCTCTTCAAAGTCATCGCCCGGTGTATCCGGATTCTCACTCGGACCGTCAGGCTGGATCTCACCGCCGTCAAGCCATGCCTCGATCTCGCCGTCAAGTACGAAAATGACGCCCGCTGCGGTCACCTTCGCGCTGATCGTGTAGCTGTAGCCAGGCTTCATGGTCACTTCCGTGAAATTCTGCACCACACTGCCGCCTGCTGCATTGCGGATGGAGAGTCCGAAAGCCATGGTCTGAGGCACCACGATGGCGCGATAGCGTGTACCGGCCTGCACAGCCTCCATCTCGATATCGATCTTTGCAGCGCTCTGATCCGGCTCGGAAACGACCTTGCCGTCAGAGTCCAGGGTGATGCCTATGGTAGGAAGCAGACCCTTGAGGGTCACGCCCGCAATGGTCACGCCCTGAAGGTTGTCGAGATTCACTACCACCTGCGAGAGCTGATGCTGAAATACCATAGTCACCGGAGCCTCCTGAGGCTTCACTCCCGTCTTGGAAGCCAGCATGAGATCATATCTCCCGGCGCCCTTGTCCTGATCCGCACCTACGGTGAATGTGGCAGGCCACCCTGTCTCCGCGTATGGATAGTACGCCGTGAGAGCACTGGTCTCCCCGCCGTCTGCATACCATTTCTGGTCTCCTGAGAATGTGCCGTCCGTATATGTCAGCACCGCATTAGACGCAAATACGGAATTGTCCGGCTTTGTGATGGTGACGCCTATGCGGTCCCCGTTCTCGAAATTGACTTCTGTCGCCCTTGTGATCACAGGGTCGATACGCACTGCGGCCGGAACTGTCTCGGGTGTGACATTCCTGCCACATGACACGGCTGCTGCAGCGGCCAGAAGCACGAAAATCTTCTTCATATCTGATACATTTTAAAAATCATAACCTATCGCGGCAGAGCCTGCCCAGCGTGTGGTGCCGGCAGCCACTGAGGCAGACGGCGCTGCATGCAGGCCACCTCCTATCTCGGCATATATGCCATGCCATATCCTGCATCTCAGCCCGAGGCCGAGCCTGTACTGAAGAGCGGTGAGCCACTCCACATATGCGTCGTTGTATTCATCCAGACGCACAGGAGCTCCCATGACGCCTGAGTCCTGATCTGCCATGGAAGAGCTCTCCCTGACACCGCCTCCGGAAACTCCCGCGCGTCCGATGAGATCGATGCGTCCGATGCTCCTGCTCACGGATGCCGAGGCCGAAAGGACATTGACAGACTGCTCAGTAATGTACGGATACATCACTGAAGCAAGTCCCTTACGCACGGACATGCCGGCTTCGGCTCTGATCAGCCAGAGACCGCTGACCATGTCATAGCTGGCGCCAGCATATGCATGTGTGCGGGAGTATATCTGGTTGGAGCCATGCTCTACCGTGGTTGTCACACCTCCTGAAGTCACCTTCTCCAAAATGGTCTCATAATTCCTCTGACCGATGACATCGGCATGGATGCCGAAAATATGGCGGCCGCCATCCAAGGCATCAAGAGTATAGCAGATGTCGGCAGATGCGTCCCATCCAGGGAATCTGTACCAGATGAACTGTTTCTCACCGATCTGGCCGCTGCGGCTGCGGAGTGTCAGCTCGCCGAAAAGTCCTCCCTGCTGAAGCTGCATGCCGAACCCATTGACGGTCTCCATCACAGGGAAACCGTTCACTCCGGCCTCCGAGAGATGGACTCCGCTTCCGTTCCATATCTCATCATGGCCGAAAAGGATTCCCTTGTCGAGGAAAGCATGGTATGAGGACTCCGAGGTGCCGATCTGCTCTGCCTTGACCGTCTCGCTGTTCTTGCTGAAAATATAGCTCAGACCTATCGCGGTGCGGCCGCTGTGATACACAAGGGACGGCGCGAAGGTCATGTCCAGCCTGTAGTTGGAGTGGCGGAGGTCCTTGCGCTTGGCATAGTTGGCAGATGCGAAATCCATAAGCCCGCCTATGCGGAGATGATCGGTGAGGTCGATGGAAATGGATCCGTCAAAGGCATATCTCTGCAAAGTCTTGAGGCCGGGAGTGAACTCAAGCACATCTACCGGATAGAATCCCGGACGGATGAACATGGAACCGCACATGCCCTGCCCCTGAGTCTGCTCGAACGAGAATGCGCCCTTCATCGAGAAGCGTTCGAGATGACGCACGGACTCGGTGGAAAAACCCGCCGTCCACGCCGACTCGGCCTCATGGGTGGCCCTGAACCCGCCGCCTTCGGCGCCGCCATGGATACGTGCATTGGAGGCAGTCAGGGTATCCTGACGGATGCCCGCCGCATTGGTGGAAGTCAGCCATGGCATCTGGACTTCTGCCCTGTCATAGCTCTGTGCGCCGGCTGTACCGAGTGCCATCATCATGGCACCCAGAAGTGTGATGATCTTCTCAGTCATGGTGCAGTGATGATGTCTTTCGTTCATAAAAATCCTTGCTCGAATTGTTCGTGTCCATCAGGACCTCATATCCGGCATCAGCGCTCGCCTTCTCGTCTGTCAGTCTGTGGAGGGAGTGCCCGAGATAGCTGTTCTCGAGAGTGATGTAGCCCGCATCGAGTGTCGGAGGGAAACGCTTGTTGTTGCCGGCGGAGGCACCGTTGAACACCTCCACAGCATCCTCCACCCAGTCCTCGGGGATAGCAACCACTCTGGCCGAAGTAGAGTTTCCTGGTATGTCGCGGATGGCTCCTTCAGTCTGAAGATACTCTTTCATGGTCATGCCCTTCGCCCTGTACAGGAGCACAGCCGGAGAGTTGATCGAGAATGTAAATGCGTTGGCGACTCCCGTCTTGGCCACAACCTCGAGAATATGATCCTGCCGGATATTCGGACCCGGGGCAGGATGATAGCTGGTGTTGGTGAAATATGTGCTGTTGTAGCAGACAAAATAGTCCGGATGATCAAGGTTGACAGACAACGGATACTGACGGCTGTGATCTATCGCTCCCTTCAACGCTATCACCGCATCCTGGCCAGGTTCCAGAGGGAAGGCTGTGCCGTCTCCTCCGAACATCCAAACCGCCTCTGAGACCGGAGAGAAAGGTGGAAGTACCGATTCTCCCGTGACAGGATCGGTGCTGACAAACGGATTGTTTGCGTTGGAATTGTATGGCAGAAGGCTGCCTATGCAGAGGCCGTCCAGATATCTGGTCCTGAAATCATTGTTGTGCACAATGATATACTGGTCGTACTGGTAGTTGCCCTCGAGAGGCAGACGCTTGCAGCCGCCGCAGTATATCTCTTTGATGATGATGCTTCCCGGACGGCTGTGCAGAAGGCTTAGCGAAAGCAGAGAGCGGGTCTCCTTCACGGCCACCTTGTCCGCAGAGCCGTTGAACACGTCCGCATCACCCACATCGCTCAGGCTGACGCGGTACAGACCGCACGGGATGGTGAATGTCGCCACTCCCCTGTCGTCCGTGGCCACCTCATAGCTGTGGCCGAGATTGATTTCCTCCGCCCTGACCTTGACGCCGGCCCTGGCAGACGACTCATACCCATCCGGATAAACAGCTGTGACCTCCAGGGTACGCAGGGATGCTCCGTACGGGTCAGCTGTGCCTGCAGGTATATCCGCCAGATTGCATGACGCCAGGATGCAGATGACTGAAATCAATATAACTGGAAATCTTTTCATGACATGTGCCTCCTAGAATCTGAGCCTGCAGGTCAGGCCATAATAAAACGCCGGGGTGAATATCGCTGCGACGCCTGTCGCCTTAGACACCACATACGGGCGGGAATTGGTGAAATTGTTCACAAAGAATGAAAGGCTGACATGATCGCCTATCTCCTTGGTCATGCTGATGTTCGCCGACATGTACGGGCCGTATCCGTCCTGGGCGAAGGTGTACATGTTGGCCGACCTCAGGATGAGATTCGCGAACTCGGGGTCTGAAGCCTCTGCGTCGGTGAAAGGATGGATGCCGCCATCAAGATCCATATACGCCACCGGTCTTACAGCCGAATAGCTGTCGCCGTCAGAGAGTGTGCCTCCGGAAGGAGTGTTGCCGTCTCTGCCCACTGTATACGCATAGTCCTTTCCATCGTGGCGGGAAAGGTTGCGGGATCTCCTCAGGAGAGAAGCCTCCAGCCTGCATGTGATGATGAGCCTTGCCTGAGGTATGTGCGTGATGGCCGTCAGGTTGGCGTCAAGATTGTGAGTGAGCTTTCCGTTGACCACCGGGGTGTTGCTGCCTCCGTTGGCGTAGATGCCCACATACTGGTATGAGCGGTCCTGCAGCGAGCTGTGCGACCATCCCGTGCGGTAGAAATAAGTAAGGCCGTCATCCACGAAAGATGTGCAGCTGTATGATCCGTCCAGGCGGAACTGGGTGTAGATGGCCTCGATCTGAGGGAAATCCACCGTGAGCTCGGCGCCGGCACGGTGCATAGAGGCACCGTTGTCCTGACGTGATGATTTGACGAATGTCCTGTCCTGGACTTTCACAGCCATAGGGGTCCACCACTCATTCTCGTCCCCCCTCACATAGACACTTCCCGACTGGCTGTCGACCTTGATGAACGGATCGGCAGGCATGGTATAACCATCCGGGATCCGGAGAATGCCGTAGCTGAACGGTTCGTAGAGATCATTGAGCTTATACGGCGAGTCTGTCCTGTTGTAGAAGCCGACGAGTGAAATCTTCGCACCCAGCACATTCATGTCCAGGCCAACCTCGGAATTGCGGTTCTTCTGCCACTGGAGCGACGGATTGTGCACAAGCGTGTACGGCTGGGTATAGTAGATGTACGACGATGAGTCACCATGCGAGAATCCGAAGGTCTGGATATCCCTGTATTGCGGTTTCGGATAGAGGATATAGAATGACGGCAGCTTGCCTGTGACTCCCCATCCGGCACGGATGGAAATGTCATCGGTGAGATGCCATTTCACATTGAAGCGCGGCGATAGTATGTCGAGATCATCATACTCGGTACCGCTGATGAGCACCTGCTCGGCGCGGAAACCTCCGACCAGCTGAAGCCTGGTTCTGCCGACAGGCACCGTCAGGTCCTCTTCGATGTAGGCGGACACATTGTGCATGAACGGATAATCGGTGTATGGGCGCGGACGGTAGCCGTTGGCCGCAAGCGCCGGGTCTTCGTAGTACTCGCCCTCTCCGACATTGCCGGACGCCTTCCACTGGGTTCCGGCCTTGAGGTTGCTTCTGACCTCCCCGGACCTCTTGTGCCACTCGTACTTCAGCGATGCCGCGTAATCGAGCTCCTTGCTGTCCACAATGCGGTCGGAGAAGAATGTGAGCGGCAGCCGTTCCGCGAGGCTGTAGCCTTCTTTCTCCGAATGTACGGACGGCTGGTGGGAGCCATAGGTATTGAATGCGTGTGCGTGGGACAGGTTGTCCGAGAAATTGACTGAGGCATCGGCCTTGATGCTTGTCACCCACGACTTGTTCAGGAGCCACGAGAGGGACGTATTTGCACGGAAGGCGTTGTCCCTCACCTTTGTATATTCACCCGAGAACGCATCCGGGTCGTCTTCGCTGTTCATGCCGCCGATGTTGCCGGAGACTCCGGCCTCGAATCGGAGCACCTTTGCGAAAGTATTGGAGTACCCGAAAGTCATTCCCCTTCGGGTGTAAGATTCATATGGAGAGACCAGGTTCTTGGTGGCCCTGGCCCATTCGCCGCTGAAATTCAGCACACCGCCGTCGTCCTTGAGACCGATTCCTTTGGAAACCGAGGTCTGGTAGGTGCGCGGATTCACGGTAAACGACACATTGAGAGGAGTGCGTCCCTTGCGGGTATGGACCTTCACCATACCGCTGTTGAGGTCGCCGTACTCGACCGACGGCACACCTGTGATCACTTCCACGGACTCGATGTTGTCCACGGAAACGCTTCTGGTATCGACTCCGGCCATATCGCCGAAGCCGGCATTGTTGCCGAGCCTGACACCATCGACCTCAAGCGCTGTTCCAAACGCCGCATTGCCGGCAGTGGAGCCTCCCGCGCGGAGCGAGAATGCATTTGAGGATGTCAGGTCGGGGTTGACGGTCTTGCCACCCGGCAGAAGGGCGGACATGTCGGACATGCCGGACATCTGCAGGTGGTTGAGGGCATCCCTTCCTAGGGTATGTGAAGTGCCCACTCCATCCTTCGCCTTCTGGGCGGTCACGACCACTTCCTTGATGGCCAAGGTGCTTTCATGCATCCTGAGCACGAGACCGGTCACATCCCCGGCCACTTTGACTTTGACGGACTCATCCACATATCCGAGACTTGTGGCGGTCAGGGTATACTCGCCTTTCTGGACATTGGATATCACGAAACCACCTTTGGCATCCGTCACCGCCCAGAGGTAGTTGTTGTCAAGGCTGACCACCGCACCGACGATTGCCTCGCCGGTAGCGGAGTCGATGACCTTGCCTGACACACCATACCCTGCAGGTGCAGCATGCATCTGCAGGGTGACGGCGATCAGTATGAGTATGTTTAGAAATCTTTTCAAGGGTTAGTCCTTTACACAGCGGACAGAAGCAGCGATCTTGTAGCTGAGTTTTGAGCCGTTGCAGGTGAAATCAGCCTCTGCAAGCTTGTTGGCCATAGGCATCATGCCCCAGAACTGAACGTTCTTTATGCCGGAAGTGGCATCATTTGCTGTTTTGTATGAGATTCCTGCATAAGAAGAGCCGATGATGTAACCGGAAGTGATGGTATAGTAGTTCTTCAGGAAACCCATGAGAGTGGCTGATGTCTTGGTATTATCGACTACACTGACAGCACCGCAAGGCATCATGTCGAGACCATCCTCCTTCAGCATGAGGATCGAGCCATTCGCTCCGTTGTAGTATGGAGCAGCAGTATTGGTCACGATTGGTGAAACTGCCTTTCCTACGAGACCGGTGATATCGGCGATAGTAGGGATGTGCCATCCCTCAGGGCAGATACCGCGTGTACCTTCGAGGGCCTTTGCCTGCTCCTCGGAAGTGATGGCATTGACTGAAAGTCCGAGTGCCACCTCTGTCTGATAGAGGTATCCCTGAGTCTTGGCATCCTCTGCTGTACCGAAAGCTGCAGCTGTCTTGTCTGCATTTACCACTACAGGATAGTATATGCCGCCGGCGACATTGGTCAGGCTGTTGCATGGAGTCATTCCCTCCGGGATATACCTGAGGTTCTCGGTCATCCAGGTCTTGCCGTCCTTCATCTTTGCGAAGCCGTAGGTCTCGCCGGCATAGGTGATGTAGCGAACCTCCTTGACTGCAGGAACCATAGGTGAATAATAATCAGTACCCTCACCGATGAACTGAACAAGCAGGGAAACTTCTCCGAGTTTCAATGCATCGGAAGCATCCGCAACGATGGTCATGTATGCACCTTCAAAGGCGACACTTACAACATCGAGCAATATGGCATTCTCCACTGTCGAGCGTGTCTGGACAGGGGCAGCCCATACATTGACGGTCACATCTTTCGATTCAATCTTTTCTTTGAGAGCAACGGCCGCAGCCTGAGGACCTACCAGATAACCAAGTTTCACGGTAGCGGCCTCTGGAGAAGTGCATTCGATGGTAGCCTTGCCGTCATTGTATTCTGACACGAAGGTCATGCTGTTAATCATACCTACGGTTGAAGGAGCCATAGGAAGTACTATCACGCTTCCGTCTGCAAGTGTAAGGTTGACAAATCCGTCCTTCACCTCGACTGATGCAAAGAGTGAATCACCATCCTTGCCAGGTGCACCGGTCTCGCCCTTTTCTCCCTGAGCACCGGCAGCTCCAGCTGCACCGGTATCGCCCTTGTCACCCTTGGCGCCGTTTCTGATGGTTGCAGTGGTTCCATTTGTGAAATAAATGGTGTATCCGTCAGCAGAAGACTCAACTTTTGAGACATAGACATTGTTCTTGAGATTGTCCTGAATGGTCTTGAGTGCGCTGTTGATGCCAGACACCTGTGTTTCAAGATTGTCGATGCGTCCCTCGACTTCTGAGAGGTCAGTACATGAAATGCCGGCCGCCATCGCAGCCAGAGCCATGATTAATAATGATTTTTTCATGGTAAAAACTACTATTGGTTAATATTGATTTCACTTATTATTCTATCCATATGGGCGTATTCCGAGAGAGTCCAGAGGACAAAACGGATGTCCACGCAGACGCACTTGTTGTAGCCCGGAGTATATGACGTGTCACTGGCAAGAGACTCTTTGTTCCCATCAAAGGCGAGTCCGATGAGTTCTCCACGTGCATTGAGGACAGGACTGCCGCTGTTGCCGCCGGTGATGTCATTGTCCGTGAGGAAATCCACCATTCCGGCACCGTCAGACTTCTCAAGCAGCGATTTCCAACCCTCCTTGAGGCAGAAATCATAGTCCTCGGGATCATGCTTTGCAAGAAGTCCGGCAACCGAACTCTTCCAGTCACACCAGACGCCGTCTCTCGGTTCATAACCACCCACAACGCCATAGCTTATCCTCATGGTGGAGTTGGCATCCGGATACTGGGTCAGGCCTTTGTCTTCACGCATGGCATAAAGTGCCCTGGTATATTCGCTGCCGAGTGAAGTCACGGTCTTTTCACCCTGAACCTGAGAGAGGATCTCATTGAGGTCTCCGACTTTCACATCTGTATAGTATCGGTAGAGTCCATCCTTTCTCAGTTCTTCGATATCCACATCCTCGGTGAGGAATTTCTGCATACCCTGAGCGGAAGTCATCCAGCTGCCGTCCCAGAGGTCGCGGCACATGGAATCATAGTCGTTCCCATATCTCGCCGCAAGTTCCTTCTGCCACGGGCCCATGTACGCAGGATCGACGTGTGACATATAGGATTCGAGAGTATATCTGAAAATGTCACGCTCGACACGCATATCCATCTCGTCAAGAGTCTTGCGGATGGATTTCTTGACCGTCTTCGCCCTTGACATGTCCCTCAGGGTACTTATGCGGGTAGAGATGATTCCCATCCTGCTGCCCCTGATCATGCACTCTCTGAAATATGTGATGTTACGCTCTACATCAGTGATGTCCGAGTACTTACGCCCGAGATTCTCGATGAGAGCTCCCCATTTTGCCTTGCGTCCTTCCGAGGCGTCGATCCACTCCTGCATCTCCCGCTCCTGAGCCTGCTTTTCCGAGAGGACATCAAAACGGTTGTAGCAGAGAACCTCTCCGACATTGAGTTCCTGAACGTTGCTCAGACCGAAGAAATGATCGGCATATTTGAGCCTGACAAGCGGGTCCCTGGCCATCCATGAGGTCATGATATCCATCTGGGCGCCCCTGATCTCATTTGATATAGGCAGACTGAGATCTTTCTGGTATGCAAGCTTATGGGAAGAACTGTATCTGTCCGTGCGTCCCGGATAACCGATGACCATGGTGAAATCACCTGGCTTGTAACCCGAAGTGCTGATGCTGAGACATCTCGAAGGTTTCAGCGGCACGTTGTCCTCAGAATAATCGGCCGGACGGCCATCCTTGCCCGCATAAACGCGGTAAAGCGCGAAGTCACACTTGTGCTGCGGCCACTCCCAGTTGTCGACATCCCCGCCGAATGCGGCAATGCTGACAGGGGGAGCTGCGACGAGCCTGACATCCCTGTAAACCTCATACAGGGCCATATAGTACTTCGAGCCACCCCACATGGATGCGAGAGAAGCTTCCAGACCTGTCGAAGTGGAATACTTCTTCTCCATGATGTAGCTGAGCTTTCTGAATCCCATCGACTTTCCGTCAAGTCCCTCGGACTCTCTGACTGCCTCTGTCTCAGCCGTGACATCGATCACTTTCTTGAGCACGAATACGCTCTTCCCCTTTATCGGACGTTCGTCGCGGCTCTGCATGGCCCAGAATCCGTCCTCCAGATAATTATGCTCCGGAGTACTGAGAGCGTGGACATCCGCATAGGCACAGTGGTGGTTGGTAATGACAAGGCCCTGGTCGGAGATGA
>JAGHSA010000018.1 GCA_018066125.1 Candidatus Cryptobacteroides onthequi
GCATCATCTCCTGACTCTAGCGGAGGAGGAATGCCTGGTAAGCCTCCCATTCTGCGGAGATGTCCGGGGCGCCGGCGGATCGTTGCGGTACCGTGGAATTGATGGCGCCGGCGGACCGTTGCGGCACCGGGAGATGGCTACTGCCGTCGGACCAGCTCGGATCCGCTGCCGGGCCTGCGCCGCCGAACCATTGCGGCTCCGGGGTCTTGGCGAACGGCTTCCAGTTGCCGCAGATGATGCCGTCGCGGGCCACCACGGGATAGAATATGCCGCTGTTGTTGTGCGCACGGTGCCGGTGCTCGGCCGGGAGCGAGATGTCGCGGCTCTTGTAGCCGATAAGGTATTCGTCGTAAGACGGGATCAGAAGCGTCCTTCCGGATCGGAATCCCCTGGTGCGGCATGATGCCAGAATGAAGAATTCCCTCCCTTTCCAGCGCTCGCGCACCAGTTCCTGCCCGAGCAGTTCCATGCCCCTGCGGCAGTCTCCGATATTGAGCCCAGACCACCATACATAGTCCTCCAATGTGGCAGGGGAGTGGCTCTGGAAGTATTTGCGCGTCATGAGCGCCAGTTCCTCATCCCTGTCCATGCGCACGCGCGGGCCGATCTTGACCTCGGACAGGGCATAGGTCGCCTTGGATGGATGCAGGTCGCCGCTGCAGAGCACGCCGTCCGTCTCGGCCAGGCGTATGTGATATGAGGTCCTGTGGTCATCCATGACGATTCCCTGCCTCCTCAGTGCCTCCGCAAAGTCCTCTTTCGCGGCGCTTCCCATATCTCCCGCGACGCGCTCGAGAACGCTCCGCACCCTGCGCCTCTCATCCTCCGGCAGTTCTATGCGGTTGGCGTGCATCCATCCGGTGATGGTCGCCCAGCACTTTTCGGAGCAAAGATCCATCATCCACCAGTAGTCCTCTCCGGACACGAGCTGCCATGTGCCTCTGTGCAGGTGGAGCCTGACAATGCGGCCGGCGTCATACGCCTGCCGGAATGCCTTGGCGGATGGCCTGCGCGTACGCATCCCCACTGCCCAGCGCATGAGCCTGTACTCCTGTGCCTGCACCGCACCCATATGGCCGACCACCTCCTCCGGTCTGGAGAAGAGGGGAGCGGCGAGCTGCTGGTTGAGGAGACGTATGGCTGCGGGATTCATGGATACTTATTTTCTTCTCTTATACACCCTGACGAAATCCACTTCCATGAAGGTGCCGTCTATGGCATCTGTCACCTCTCCCGCCCATGGGAGAATGGCCTCGCTCAGCAGGAGAGATGCCGGACTGAAGGCGAATTCATTCGGGGATCGGCGTATCTCTTTCCCGTCCAGATAGAAAACGAATTGCTTCTCATCCACTGTGCTGTCGGTCCAGTTGTGGATGTTCACATTTATCTCACTGGGATAGTGCCCCTCGTTGATGTCCAGCTCGAATCGCTTGCCCTCGTCAGGTTCTCCGGTCAGCACGGAAAGCCAGAATGAATTGTTTGTCCCGGTCGCTGCCGCGTATCTGTATCTGCACTCGAAATATCCGTACTTGAAATACCTCTTGGTCCAGATGCTGCCTGAGGTCCAGTCCTGTCCGCCGCGGCTTTCCTTGCGGTTGATCAGGCGGAGGGTGCCGTCAGAGACTTCCACATTCTCCGGCCACCGGCTGCAGAGGGTGTGCGAAGTGGGTCCCTTGGCCGAATTCCAGTTCTGCAGAAGCTGGTCGCGGCTGGCATAATCGAAATCATCGGTCCAGGAGAGTTCCCACTGCTTCGGGTCTGCGTAGCCGTATTCCGGAGCTTCTACGCCATCCGCTTCGCATGAGCAGAAGGCGACAATGAGAGCTGCCAGAGGGATGATTCTTTTCATATCATCCAAATTTAGTGGAAATATCTGACATGTCCCGAGGACGTATCGCACAATTGTTGCGTTTATTAATCGGCAGATTGAAGGGATGGGAACTTTTTACTACTTTTGACAGGCTGCGGCTGACTATCCGCAGGCATATCAGAAAGACAGGAATAAGTGGCAGAGATCATGACAGAGCAGCAGCTTGCCCGGCTATGCTGCGAAGGTGACAGAAGGGCGCAGGGAGAGCTGTATACCCGCTATGCAGCAAGGCTTCTTGCCCTCTGCCGGAGGTACTGTCAGGATCCGGACGATGCACACGACCTGATGCAGGATGCGGTCATAAGGGCGGTGGAGAAGATGGATGGCTTCACTTTCCGCGGACAGGGATCGCTCTACGCGTGGATGAGCAGGATTGCGGTCAATATGGCGGTGAGCCGACTCCGCAGGAACAGGTTCCTCCACATCTCGATAGACAGGGCCGCGGACATGGATATCCCGGACCCTCCTCCTGAAGAAGTGAGAGAAATCCCGAAGGAAGTGATGCTTGACATGGTGGCGGGACTGCCGCCGGTGAGACGGGCGGTATTCAATATGTACTGCATAGACGGATACTCTCACAAAGACATCGCCGACATGCTGGGAATCACGGAAAAGGGATCTGCCAGCAACCTGGCAAAGGCCAGAAACCAATTGAAACAACAGATAACGGTTTACCTCAAAGAGAAGGAATGAGATGAAAAACTGGGAAGACATATTCAAGGAAAGCCTGGAAGACTGCAGCAGCAGCCTCCCGGAAGGCAGCCTCGAGGAGTTCCAGAGGAAACTCTCATCTTCTCGAAAGCCGGCAGCCGGCAGGCTTGCGTGGCTTGCACTGCCTGCAGCTGCGGCATGTGCAGCCGTCGCTGTCCTGATCTCGCATCACGACAGCGGGAAAGCTGTGGAAGAGACTCCTGTGGTCGCGGAAGCAGCAGCTCCTGTCCATATCGTGACCGTCGAAGACGCGCCTGATGAGTCCGAGCCTGGAGCACCGGACCCGGTACAGGCTACTGTACGTCCGGGGCAGGAGGCAGCAGGATTGCGCTCCGGAAAGCTGATCGCGCAGTCCTTCATGCCCGCGGATGATGACCTGCCGGTGGCAGATGGCACTGATACCCGCGAGGCCGGTGTTGAGGCCGAAGTGACCGTTAATGCCGGAATGGAGGATAATCACGTAATGCCGGAACCCGAAAATGATGTCAGGCAGCCATCCGTGCCTGAAAGCGTCACCTGGGTCGATCTGGATAAGATGTCTGCCCGCAGACACCGCAAGGGCGGCAATGCCGCTGCAGTCCTCGGGACTGGCGGAGGTGTTCTCGGGGGCGCTGCAGCGGGACTTCTCGCTTCAGTGACTAAGATGGACTATGAACTGCCTGGTAATATGGTCATGTCTGACGGGCTGAGCTCAAAGGGTGAAGGTGTTTTTGCAACTCCTGTCAACTCGGTCATCAGGACCAGACACATGATGCCGGTGAAGGCGGGCGTGACTGTCCGATATCCTCTCTCAGATAGGTTCTATCTCATGTCAGGCCTTGAATACTCGCTGTATCGCTCCGAGTCCGAGCGTTTCCTGACAGGAAAGGAGCAGCAGTATGCACACTATCTCGGCATCCCGGTCAGGGTGGACTGGAGTGCGCTGAAGACAAAGCATCTGGATCTGTATCTCGGTGCCGGCCTGTCTGCAGACCGCTGTGTCCATGCCGTGTCCGACGGCTCCAAGATCTGGGGGGACAAGATGAATTTCTCTCTTCTCGCGGCAGGAGGAGCCCTCGTCAAGCTGAACCGCTGGGCGGGACTCTATCTTGAACCTCAGTTCTCATGGAGAGCCCTCTCTTCAGGAGGCATAGAGACCTACCGCTCCGAGCACCCGGCCATGCTGGGCGTCTCTGCCGGTGTAAGGTTCACCATCGGTGAATAAGATTATTTTAAACACTTTAAAACATAAAGAAAATGAAAAAGACATTCATAATCATCGCAGCCATCGTTGCTGCAGCCATTTCTCTTCCATCATGCTCCATGAAGGATAACTACAAGGTCGACGGCCAGCTCGTCAACGCCGTCGTGACTGTCAAGAACGAGGGCGGAAAGTGCGCTCTTCAGGTTCAGGACGACATCAGGGTGTATCCGACAAATGCCAAGGAAGGTCTCTTCGGCGGCAGGGAGGTCAGGGCTCTTACCCAGTTCACCACCAAGTCAAAGGAACCTATCGTCAACGGTCAGGAGGTGGAACTCCTCTGGATCGACAGCATCCTCACCAAGAAGGCTCTTGTGGCTGAAGACGGCATCGAGTACGGCAAGGACGCTGTGGATATCTACAATGATTGGCTTACAGTGGCCGAAGACGGATATGTGACACTTCATATCAGGACATACATGGGATACGGCAATGTCTCTCACATCGTGAATCTCATAGGTGGAGTGAATCCTGAGAATCCGTATGAGTTTGAGTTCTGCCATGATGCCAAGGGCGACCTTGACGGCAGAGTGAACGATGCGGTAGTGGCATTCAATGTCAGAGACTTCCTTCCGGAGACAGCCGGAGATGTGGAACTGACCATCAGGTTCAAGTCATTCAGCGGCCCGAAGTCATTCACACTCAAGACCAAGGTGCAGTAACCGATGCCAAAGGTCGATATCATCATCCCGGTCTACAATGTCGAGCGCTTCCTCAGGAGGTGTCTCGACAGTATCGTCTCCCAGACCTTCACGGACTGGAGAGCCATATGCGTGGATGACGGCAGTACTGACGGCTGCGCCGCAATACTGGATTCATATGCGGCGGCGGATCCGCGCTTCGAGGTGATACACAAAGAGAATGGGGGACTGTCAGACGCCCGCAATTGCGGCATGGACGCCGCCCGCGCCGAGTATGTCATGTTTGTGGATTCGGATGATCTCATACATCCCCAGACTCTCGAGATCGCGCTCGGCCTTGCCCGGAGGGACGGCTCTGACGTGGTGAGCTGGTATCGTGACAGCTCATACCGCAACCATCAGGTGAAGCTCCTGCGTGCTCTCGGCATGGATCCGGTATCGGCGAGGCCATGGGGCATGATGCGCAGGTTCAGCATTTCCGGCGTGCGCAGTTTCACAACCGACAGCCTCCTGGATCACTGCAGCGACTGGGGGCACTCAGGAGCTCCCGACACCCTCAAGCACTGCTTCGTGTGGAGGCATCTCTTCCGCCGCGAGGCCATTGCGGATGTCAGGTTCATCAAGGGACTGAAATATGAAGATATCCCATGGTGGTCGGAAGTCCTCCTGAAGCCACTGCGCGCTACGGTGACCGACCTTCCGCTGTATTACTACTATCCGAACCTCAATTCCATAGCGAAGGGTTCGCCGGTATTGGTCAAGACGGTGGATATACTCACCGGCATCCTCAAGACTCATTGCCTCTACGCATCAAAGGCCTCGGCGTCGCAGATGCAGGCTTGGAGCCACAATATCAAATGGGCGGTACTGCATGGCACCGCTCCAAGACTGCGCCGCCTGACGGACATGGAGGGAGGGGACAGGATCAGGGAAATCATCCTTGACATGTACCACAGCGGCGTTTTCGATGATGCCGCCACGATCAAGGAACTCTGGGCCAGGGACTGCTATCTCATGTCTATCGGCATGGTGAGATGCGTCATGCGCCAGAGCAGACGCAGACTGAAGGCTCTGAAGGCTTTGATCCCGGGATAGAACTATCTCACGCGGTTCTGCACTTCGTCATAGGCAAAGCCCTGTGACGCGAGGAGAGCGTCTATCTGCTCTCTTTCCACATCGAAGCAGTTGCAGATCTGGTCAAGGTTGTCGAACTCCTCATCCCTGAGGAGGAAATTGATGGATGACACCAGCATAGGGATGTCGTTGAGAGGGAGATGATCCATATATTACAGGCTTTGAGTATCCAGCCAGCGGAGAAGCGCTGACTCGAAATCTGAACGGTAGGGCGCGAAGTTGTCGCGTCCTTCTCCTTTATATTTCTCGTACGAGAAGCCCCATCCGTGGCCTCCTGAAGGATAGACGTGCATTTCGACCGGCACTTCGTGGCTGATGAGTTCCGAATAGAAAGGGAGCGCGTTTGTAGGGGCGACCGTGTGGTCATCTGCGCTGAGGGCGATGAAGCATGGGGGAGTATCGGTGGTCACATGGTTCTCTGCAGACCAGTGGGCCAGAAGCTTTTCGTGCTCTGTCTCGCGGCCTGCCCAAGCCTCGTCCCTGCCCAGCAGTCCGTGCTTTGTACCGTTGCTCTCGCCTCTGCGGAGAGTGATGCGTGGGTATATCATCACCGCAAAGTCTGGACGTGTCAGCACACCTGTGTACATGGTGGCGGCGGTGGCGGAAAGGTGGCCTCCTGCAGAGAATCCCATGACGCCTATCCTGTCGATACCCCAGCTGAACGCCTTGTGACGGCAGTAGCGTATGGCGTTCTGGATATCCGTCAGCGGCACAGTCTGGTGGCCGTTCGGCATGCGGTATTTCAGGACGACTGCCATGTATCCGTGGTCGTTGAGCCACTTGGCGACATAGACACCTTCATTGAAAGATGAGACGTAATTGTAGCCGCCTCCGGGGGCGACGATCACCAGAGTGCCGTTGCACTTTGCCGGACGGTAGAGGTCCATGCGGGCGAAGTCGCCGATGTTGCCGCGGTTGCCGTTGCCGCTGCAGGTCTCCTCTCCCTGCAGGCCGTTGTCTTCACCGGGACCGAGAGTGATGGCGATGCCGTTTTCGGAGATTCCCTTGTCCACACTCTGTCCTTCCGGGTAGAGGAGGACCGTCCTTTCAGGGCGAAGACTGGTCTTGGGCAGGATGTCGCTGTGCGACTCGATGTATTTCTGTGCGCTCATGCTCAGGCATGACAGAAGAAGTGCTGCGATGGTGATGAATCTTTTCATGACTGTAATGATTTCGCTCAATATAAGAAAATAATGTCAATTTTTTCCATCTGTGGTGTGATCCCATACCTCCATAGATGGTCTTGAGGATGTCTCGCGGAATTCAAGAGGAGTGACTCCGCACTCATCCTTAAAAGAGTTGCAGAAGTATTCGGAAGTTGAGAATCCACAACTTGCAGCGACTTGCTTTACGGATTTGTTGGTTGTCATCAGTATGTATTTGGCCCGTTGAAGGCGTATCTTCTGAAGATAACGGACTGGTGATTCTCCTGTCTGTTCTTTAAATGCACGGCGGAACCATGTGTAGCTGACGCAGAGGTCCTCAGCCAATCTCTCGAGGTTAATTTTCTTTGACAGGTTCTCCTCCATATAATCTCTTGCCCTGGCAACTATCCTTGTGGAAGTGTTGTTTGCATTCTCCAGTTTACTGCCGTGGACAACCTCTGTTATAAGAAGCATCAGGAAAGAGTTCATCAAGAACTGAGCATCGTCGGAACTTTTCAATGCATATGACAGCATCTTCTCGAATATGTCTTTTAATTTTCCGACAGGGGTGACGGACATGATATTGGAGCTGGTGCTGGGGAAACCATCGTTAATGATCTTGCTGTACAGTCTTCCTGTGAAGCCGACATAATACTCAACCCAACCCGTTTTAGGGTTAGGCGCGTATGAATGCCAATAGCCGGGGCGGATAATCATCAGCGTACCAGGTGTTACCATGTAATTGATGCCGCGGTCGTTGAAATGTCCCGATCCCTTTACTACATATACAATCTGGAAATTGTCCAGACATCTTCCTCCGCTGTCTTCAAAAAGGCTGCCTTCCGGGAATCCCTTGGGAGGGTAGGGCTGCCCTGGCGTGATGACCTGAGAGCCGATCGCCAGAACGTTGCGGTCGGCATGCGAGTCATCCATGGAAGGGTCTATCAAGATGCACCTGTTGTTTTTTGTATTAAACAAAATCATAATACGTGACCGTTTGTGATTTCTTGTGTAAAGATAGGAAGAATAGTCAGTATTAAGTATTGTAATTTTTGGCCATAAAAATGTGTGATTTGATACAATGTGTAAAAACAGTGTATTATATCGATATATTTGTGCGGGATTATTTTGGAAAGTTTAACGCATTATATTGTAAAATTTGACAATTCCTATGAAAATTCGCAAGCTCTGCATCCTGGTCATGGCAGTTGTTATCTGCTCTTGCAGCAAGACTCCCAGGCAGTTTCCGTACAATGTCTGCGCATTTGTGTGGCCTTCCTGTCATGACGACTCATTGGGTAGGGCCAATTGGGAAGAAGGAATAGGGGAGTGGGAGGTCATCAAGAAGGGTAACCCAAGATTCGAAGGCCATTATCAGCCGAAGGAGCCTCTTTGGGGATATGAGATGGACAACGATCCTGAGGTCGTTGAGAGATGGATCGATACAGCCCTCAGTTACGGAGTCAATACCTTCGTATATGACTGGTATTGGTTTGACCATTACCCATATCTCGAGAGCGCTCTTGATGATGGATTCCTTAAGGCTCCCTCTAATGAGAAGATGGATTTCTTCATCATGTGGGCGAACCATGATGTCAAGCACAACTACTGGAATCCTCACAAGTGGGGGGATGACGAGTCTCTTCTCTGGACCGGTGTGATCGATCCTGAGGATTTCCCTGTCATAGTCAATAGAATCATCAATCAGTATTTTGGCAGAAAGAACTATCTTAAGGTTGATGGCAGGCCTGTATTCGCCATTTTCGACGTCGGTAACTTTATCAAGAGTTTTGGTACTGTCGAAAAGGCACAGGAAGCAATGAACTATCTCAGAGATGAGGTGCGTGCTGCGGGTTTCCCGGGATTGTATTACATGATGATGAATGGTGGTGGATTTAAGTGTACAGAGCAAACCCTCGAAGATGTGAAGACCGGCTGTATGCTTGATCCCGATTGCTGGACATGGTACAACATGGGTGGATTTGACCCCGACTATCTGATACATGGCCAGAATGCCATCGAGTGCAGGGAATCATGGGTTGATAAGCTCGATATTCCGATTTATCCTACAGTATCTATCGGATGGGATGATTCTCCAAGATTCCCTGATAAGGGAGCTGACGAAGTCACCAGACTGAACAATACTCCGGAAGCATTCCAGAACTTGCTTGAACTCGCAAAGCAGTATGCCGATGAAAAGGCTGACACTCAGCCAAGGTTCGTCTTCATCAATGCTTGGAATGAGTGGGTAGAGGGCAGTTATCTCCTTCCTGACAAAAGAACTGGTTTTGGTTATCTGGAGGCTGTCAGGAATGTATTTGGCTCTTGGGAATAATGATTGTGTTCTCTTTCTGCATAGATGCCATCTGTGTTAACTTCAAGTTAATGAAAGACGATTCTGCTGCTCTGTGAAATATTGTAAATAAGAGGGGGGGGGACACTGAATATTGCCGGTTTGTGCGGAAAAAGTCATTGTTCGTGCGGAAAATGTCAGTATATTTGTAGATATTCTCGGATGATTGTACATTTTCCGAGATGGACAGACAATACTTTATACACATATTATTAACCAAAAATTATCCTACATGAACCTTAAAAAATTTGCAGCTTCACTGCTGTCAATGGCTCTGTTCATGGGTATGGCTCTCACAGCCTTCGCTCAGAACACAGTCAAGGGAACTGTCGTGGACAAGAACGGCGAGCCGGTGATCGGTGCAGCCATTCTCGTTCTCGAAGATGCGACCAAGGGTGCCATCGCTGACGCAGACGGTGCCTGGTCACTCGTTGCCGCTCCAGGCAATACTCTTCAGGTGCAGGCCATCGGTTACAAGACTCTTGAGACCAAGGTCACATCTTCAGTCATGAACATTGTCATTGAGGAAGACGTCAATCTTCTCGATGACGTCGTAGTCATCGGTTACGGTACCGCCCGCAAGGGTGACCTCACCGGTGCGATCGGCAGCGTCAACGGATCAAAGATCGCAGAGCGCTCTGCAACCATGCTTTCAACCGCTCTCCAGGGTCAGGTGGCCGGTCTCCAGGTAACCCGTACCGCAGGTGGTCCAGGATCATCATCCACACTCCGCGTGCGTGGTGTCACCAACATGACCACAAACGATCCTCTTGTCATCATCGATGGTGTTCCAGGATCTATCAACGACGTCCTCGCAGCTGACGTTGAGAGCATCACTGTTCTCAAGGATGCTGCTTCTGCTGCTATTTATGGAGCACGTGCCGCTGCCGGCGTAGTCCTCGTTACTACCAAGCGTGCAAAGGACGGCAAGTTCAACATCGACTACAACTATTCTTATGCTATCGACACTCCTACCACTACTCCAAAGAACGGTGATGTGATCGACTGGATGATGGTGACCAACGAAGTCAACTACAATGACGGTATGGCAAACTTCTACAACACCTATTCTGAGGAGACCATCAATGGATGGATGGCCAAGAATGCTGAGGATCCATACCACTATCCAAACACAGACTGGGTAGGCCTGATGCTCAAGAAGACTTCTTCACATCAGGATCATGCAGTTTCTATCCAGGGCGGTACCGACCGTCTTCGTACAAAGGTGAACCTCAACTACCAGAATGCAGACGGATACTTCGCTAACAGAAGTTATGAGCGCTTTGCAGGTCGTGTAAACAACGACTACAAGATCAACAAGTGGATCAATGCAAGCTTCAACATCGACTTCTCTAAGTCAGAGGCTATCAGCCCTAACCTCGGTAACCCTATTTACTGGGCATACCTCAACTCTCCATATTATCCTGCTTACTGGGAGGATGGAAGCTATGCTGAAGGAAAGTCTGGAACCAACAGCCTCGCAATGCTCAACGAGGGTGGAACCAACAGTACTCAGTATTATAAGGTGGGAGGAAAGGCTCAGATCGACCTTACTCCTGTCAAGGGCCTTACCATTACAGCTATCGCAGCCCCACGTTACACTTTCACAAAGTACAAGAAGTTCCAGAAACTCGTGTATAACTATCGTGAGGACGGCTCTGCAGTAGTAGCTCAGGGTTTCAGCACCAATACTCTTACAGAGAAGCGCAATGATTCAAACTCAGTGACCTACCAGGCATATGCTAACTATCAGACAAAGCTTGGCAACCACTCTCTCAACGCTACTTTGGGTTATGAGGCTTATGCATATGAGAAAGAAGATCTTGAAGCTTCACGCGAAAAGTATGAACTCACGAACTTCCCTTACCTTAGCCTCGGTCCAGAAGATTACCAGTACAACAAGGGAACAGCAAACCACAATGCATATCAGTCTGTATTCGGACGTCTGATGTACTCTTTCAAGGATCGTTACATGCTTCAGGCAAACTTCCGTAACGACTATTCATCACGTTTCCATAAAGACTATCGCAGCGGTTTCTTCCCATCAGTATCTGCTGGTTGGGTCATCTCTGAGGAGCCTTGGTTCAATGTAAAGAACGTTGATTACCTCAAGCTCCGTGCATCTATCGGTCAGCTTGGAAATGAGCAGATTTCAGACTCTTACTTCCCATATCAGGCTGTCATCAAGATTGAAAATGCATACCTTTCTGACGCAAACGGCGTCGTGACTCCTGTCAAGACTGCAGCTCAGCAGGTCTATGCATTCAATGACATCACTTGGGAGACTACTACCACATACGGAGTAGGTCTTGATGCAAACTTCTTCGGCGGTCGTCTCCGCACCAGCGCTGACGTATATCACAAGAGAACTGACAATATGCTCCTCGATCTTGCCTTCCCTTCATACGTGGGATTCTCTGCACCTAAGCAGAATGCAGGTATCATGTACACAAATGGATGGGAGATCGAAATCGGATGGAACGACCAGGTGGGTGACTTCTCTTATGGAGTCAACTTCAATCTGTCAGACTATCGCTCAAAGATGGGAGACCTCAAGGGCAAGACCATCATTGATGGAAACTACATCACTGAAGAGGGCTCATACTACAAAGAGTGGTATATGTACCAGTCAGACGGTCTCTTCTATACTGCTGCAGACCTCGTTGATGAGAACGGCAACAAATATCCTGTACTTACCGGAAAGGATAAGGAAGGTTGCATCAAGTATGTCAACCAGAATGACGACACTGTCATCAACGCAGATGATAAGGTGAAGCTTGGCAACTCACTTCCTGAGTATATCTTCGGAGGAAATGTAAACCTTGGTTATAAGAACTTTGACTTCAACATGTCATTCGCAGGTGTCGGACACCAGAATTCTCTCTTCAAGTCATATTGGATACAGCCTCGCAAGGAACAGTGGGGTGCTGTGCCACAGCTTGTAGTAGGAAACTGCTGGAGCTCACAGAATACAGAAGAGCAGAACAGGAAGGCTAAGTATCCTATGATGACATGGAGCAATACGACAAACACATTCGCAGGTTCGGACTACTGGCTTTTCAATGGCGCATATTTCCGTGTGAAGAATATGACACTCGGATATACCGTTCCTAAGCATATCATCTCCAAGACTAAGGTTCTTGACAACCTCAGAGTATATGCAAGTGTAACAGACCTCCCAGCTATCTCTAATTATCCAAAGGGCTGGGATCCTGAGCTTGACGGAAACTCTGCAGAGTTCATCTCAACCTCATTCATCTTCGGTGTAAATGTTAAATTCTAAAATGGCGTCCATATTATGAAAACAAGATTTATCGCATTTTTCGCAACTTGTGTGATGTCGGCGCTGGCTTTCAATTCTTGCGTCGAACTTGACCTAAATCCTCTTTCAGAACCTTCCAGCGACAACTGGTATTCCACCAAGGAGGAGATCGTGATGGCTCTTAACGACTTGTATCGTACAGCATTCTTCCAGTTTGATAATATCCTCGATGAGAGAGATGTCGCTGATGACGTATCAAGACGTAACCTGACATATTCATTGAATACCGGAACCCTCACCTCTGAGAACGGAAGCATCAAGACAAAGTGGGAGAACTACTATAAGGGAATAGCACGTGCTCTTCGTATCGTCTCTAACCTTGACGCAAAAGGCAGTGAGCTCGGTCTTTCGGAGGCTGACGTCAATCAGTATAAATCAGAGGCATACTGCTATATCGGATATGCATATGGTATGATTGCATTCCGCTGGGGACAGGGAATCCTTAATAAGACAGGTCTCTCGCTTGATGAAGCATATAATGCAACCCTTTCACCAAAGAAGGACCTTCTTGACTTTGCATACGAATGTCTCGACAAGGCGGCCGCGGGACTTCCAAAGTCATACTCAGGCAACCAGCGCTTTACTAAGGGCGTCGCACTTGCTTTCAAGTCACGCCTTGCTCTCTACAACGGTGACTATGCAGTCTCTGCAGCAGCTTCAAAGGCCATTGTCGAGCTTGGAGTCTATCAGCTTCATTCTAACTACGGCGCACTCTTTACTGCTGCATCTTCAAAGGAGAACATCTTCTCATTCCGCGGAGACGTTGGATTGAAGGAGTACTACTGGTATGCGAAAGATCCGAACAACTTCATTCCTCGTAATCACGGAGGATGGGGTACACGCGGAATCTCTTACACCCTTGCATGCGCTTATACCTGTATCGACGGTCTTCCTATCGACAAGTCTCCTCTCTACAATCCTAAGAACTTCTTCGAGAACCGTGACCCTCGTCTTGCAATGACCGCTATCCCATTTGCGACAAAGGCAGTACTTGACAAGGGCGACTACAATCCTAAGGATTACGCTTTCCTTGGTATCGAGTATACTCCAAATCCATATGCAACAACAGTTATGGATTTCAATACAGGAAAGTCTATCACAAACAATGACTCAAAGGCTAAGGCTGAGCATGCTTGCTACAATGGTCTTGCTATCAAGAAGTTTGTAGACGAGAGCTGGAAGGAGAATGGCCGCAATGGCGCCCCTACTACCTACCCTTACATCAGGTATGGTGAGATCCTTCTCAACTATGCTGAGGCTGCAATCGAGACCAACACCTGCACTCAGGACATTCTCGACCAGACCATCAATGCACTCCGTGACCGTGCTTATGCCGGTACAGGCATCGCAGCGCCTCATGTATCAGCAAGCCTTACACAGGCTCAGCTCCGTACAGTGGTACGTACAGAGCGTTTCGTAGAGCTTGCACTCGAGGGACATCGTTACGATGATCTTATCCGCTGGAAACTTGCTGAAAAGGTATTCAACACTCCTACATACCAGTTGCCAAGAGTATGGGCAGGAAGCGGATGGGACGGCAAATATGAGACAGCTCCGGATGGCTACAAGAAGCTTCTTGACAACTGGGACAATGGCTGCTATCCTATCGGTGGCATTCCAACCATCGACGAGAACGGTATTGCAGATATTTCATACATGGCTGAGGCAGGCTATATCATGGAGGCAGGTTCTCGCAAATTCAACCCGGCACGCGACTACCTCTGGCCTATTCCACATTCTGACATCGTGGTTAACGGTAACCTTACTCAGAACCCAGGCTACTAGTATTCAGAGACAGAATACAAAACTCAAATACGGGAGCTCCACAAAAGCTCCCGTTTTTAAAACAGATAAAATGAACAATAATTTCAAATTCCTGACACTTGCAGCTGCTGTCGCTCTGATGTCTGCATGTGGCGGCTCAGACAAGGCTGCGACCGCTGTCGATGAGACCGGCCATAAGTGCTTCAGCGGCATCTACCCTCATCTTGCATACTACAACTCCGAGAGAGAGTGCGGTACAGGAGCAGTGGTTCCATGGCAGAATGACCTCTGGGTCATCACATATGCTCCGCATTGTCCTTTCGGATCAGATGACAAACTCTATCAGATCACACCTGATCTGGAGCAGATCGTACGTCCCGAAAGTATCGGAGGCACCCCGGCCAACCGTATGATCCACACTCCGAGCAACCAGCTCTTTATCGGCCCATATGCCATCGATGCTGACAAGAATGTCCGCGTTCTCCCTTGGGAGAAGGTGCCTGGCCGCCATACAGGTCTTGCATCACACCTCACAGACCCTCAGAACCGCATCCTCCTGGCTACCATGGAGGCCGGTTTCTACGATGTAGATGTAAATACTCTTGAGGCCATCGAGCTTTACAAGGACGGAAATCAGAAGCGCAAGGAAGGATTCAAGGGTGATCTCTGCACCCTCTTCCCTGGATATCACGGAAAGGGCTTCTACTCAGGACAGGGAGTGGCAGTGTTCTCCAACAACGGTGAGGAAGGCGAGCTTGCACAGAAGCAGTTCGACATTCCATCAGGCTGTCTCGCAGAGTGGGACGGCAAGGACTGGAAAGTCGTACGCCGCAACCAGTTCACTGAGATCACAGGTCCTAACGGCATCTACGGTTCACAGAACCCTGACACCGACCCTATCTGGGCACTTGGATGGGACTACCGTTCAGTGATCCTCGCTATCCGCGAACCTGAAAAGGGATGGTCATACTATCGTCTCCCTAAGGCCAGCTTCGCATATGACGGAGCACACGGCTGGAACACAGAGTGGCCTCGCATCCGCAACGTGGGCAATGAGGGCGAGACTGAGCTTCTCATGACCATGCACGGCATGTTCTGGCACTTTCCGGAGACTTTCTCTACTGCAAACTCAGCAGGTATCCGTCCTCGCGGTTCATACCTCAAGGTCGTAGGTGACTTTACCAACTGGAACGGCCGTCTCGTATTCGGCTGCGACGATTCTGCAAAGAGCGAATTCCTTAACAGACGCGCACAGAAGGGAGATATCGGAGGTCCTGGACAGTCCAATTCAAATATCTGGTTCACTTCTACCGACACCCCGGACAATCTAGGTCCTACCACTGCCGGCGGTTCCGTATGGCTCAAGGATGACGTCAAGGCCGGAGAGCCTTCAGACGCATTCCTTTTCAACGGCTGGGACAACAGATGCGCATGGATGGCAAACCGCTCTTCGAAGGATGCCGAGATCACATTCGAGGCTGACAAGAAGGGTAACGGCGAGTGGACAGAGCTCCGCAAGGTATCTGTACCTGCCAACAGCTCAGTGTTCATCCCATTCGCAGCTGAAGACGATGCTGTATGGGTACGTGCCATCTCCAATGCAGACATCCGCGCAGACCTCACATTCGTGCTCGCAGAGCAGGAGACCCGCGGCACCGAGTCTGACCCTATTTTCGAGGGTATCGCCACTGTCAAGAAGAGCTCTGATTCACAGGGACACATGTGGGGACTCCCGGATCAGCGCCGTGCGCTCGGTATCCTCGCGAATACCGCTGCAGGCGAGCAGTACTATGAGATTGATGGCGACATGAACTTCGTGGCCAAGTCAGATGAAGAGACTGCTGACTATATCCGTGACAAGTTCGGTGTTCCTCACAATGTCGTGACCTATGATGAGACATCTGTCCTCATCGTGGATGCCAAGGGCCGCCGCTGGAGACTCCCTCTCGGTGACGAGGCTTACAGAGACATGATGGACGCAGACCAGCTCCGCATCTGCCGCGAGGTGGCTACAGAGCGTGACCTTCTCTCTCTCTGCGGTACCTTCTATGAGCTTCCAGCAGAGAATGCAGACGGTTATGCAAAGGTACGTCCTGTGGCTTCTCACAATTTTGCCATCGCCGATTACGCATCATACAGAGGTATGATGGTATTCACTGGCATCAACCATGCCGCAGCCAAGAACAATCCTCACGTAGTATTCTCTGAGGACGGAAATGCCGCTGTATGGGCAGGTACCATAGATGATATCTGGAAGATGGGTAAGCCGGTAGGACACGGTGGTCCTCTCAAGGAGACTGCTGTAAAGGCTGGAGAGCCTTCTGACCCTTATCTCATCGGCTTCTATGACAGAAGAGACATGACTCTCTCTCACACCAGTACTGCTCCGGTCAAGTTCACAATCGAGGTTGACCCTACAGGCGACGGACAGTGGTTTACATATGCAGAATATGAGATCGCCGGCGGTGAGAAGTTCGAGCACAGATTCCCGAGAGCCTTCCAGGCCCGCTGGATCCGCATCGTCACCGATCAGGATACCAAGGCTACCGCACAGTTTGAGTACAGATAATATTTGAATACAAAATGAAGAAGGTTTTACTTTCAATCGCATCCCTTCTTGTCGGTGTATCGGCATTCGCTGCCAGTCCGGTGTTCATTGAGACTGAAAGTTTCTCTGAGAAGGGTGGCTGGTCTGTGGATCAGCAGTTCATGGACCTCATGGGTTCTCCGTATCTCATTGCTCACGGTCTCGGCAAGCCGGTGGCCGATGCATCCACTACTTTCGAGGTGGGTGAGGCCGGAACATACCACATCTATGCACGCACTTTCAACTGGGTTTCTCCATGGACAGAGTCCGAAGGCCCTGGTGCGTTCAAGATCAAGGTGAACGGCAAGTCCATGAAGAACGTTCTCGGTACCACAGGCAACCAGTGGATGTGGCAGTATGCCGGAGCCGTGAAGCTCAAGGCAGGAAAGAATGCCATCGCGCTCAGTGACCTCAAGGGATTTGACGGCCGCTGCGATGCCATCTGGATCACTCCTGAGATCGGTGATGTCCCTCCTATGGAGGTGAAGGCTCTCGAGGCTTTCCGCAGAGAGGTCGGCGCTCTTCCAAAGACTCCGGCTGACGGCGGCAAGTATGACCTCGTGGTAGTCGGCGCAGGTGTCGGCGGCATGTGTGCGGCAGTATCCGCAGCACGTCTCGGCCTCAAGGTCGCTCTGATCAATGATCGTCCGAAGCTCGGCGGAAACAACAGCTCCGAGATCCGCGTTCACCTTGGCGGACGTATCGAGATGGATCCATATCCAGCTCTCGGCCGCATGGTTCGCGAGTTCGGTCACAGCACTTTCGGCAATGCAAAGCCTGCAGAGAGCTATGAGGATGCCAAGAAGGATGCTTTCATCGCCAATGAGCCTAACGTGACTCTTCTCGCTCCATACAGGGCAGTGGCAGTCAAGATGTCCGCTCCGGGCATGATAGGATCTGTAGTCATCAGAAGCATCTATTCCGGAGAGGAGCTCGAAATCAGTGCACCGCTTTTCAGCGACTGCACCGGTGACGGCACCATCGGCTTCCTCGCTGGAGCCGACTGGATGATGGGCCGCGAGGGCAAGGATGAATTCGGCGAGGAACTGGCACCTGAAAAGGGTGACAAGCTCACCATGGGTTCTTCTGTCCAGTGGTATTCGGTGAAGGGCGAGAAGAAGTCTGCATTCCCTGAATTCAACTACGGCATCAGTTTCACAGAGGAAAGCTGTGAGAAGGTCAAGATGGGCGAGTGGACCTGGGAGACAGGTATGAACTACGACCAGATCTACGATTTCGAGCGCATCAGGGACTATGGCATGCTTGTCATCTACTCAAACTGGAGCTACCTCAAGAACCACTACAGCAAGAAGGCCGACTATTCTGAGCTTGAACTCGGATGGGTGGCATATGTAGCAGGAAAGCGCGAGTCACGCCGTCTTGTCGGAGACTATATCCTCAAGCAGGATGACGTCGACAAGCAGGTGTTCCATGAGGATGCATCGTTCACTACCTCATGGCACTTCGACCTTCATTTCCCTGACCCTGCAAATACCAAGTATTTCCCGGGTGCAGAGTTCAAGGCCGAGACCAAGCACAATCCTATCTATCCGTATGCCGTGCCATACAGATGTCTCTACAGCCGCAATGTGAACAACCTGTTCATGGCCGGCCGCAACATCAGTGTGACACACGTGACACTCGGATCCACACGTCTCATGCGTACCATCGGTATCATGGGTGAGATCGTGGGTATGGCTGCCAGCATCTGCAAGGAGAACAACACTCTCCCTCGCGACGTCTACCAGCACCATCTCCCGGAGCTCAAGGCTCTCATGGAGAAGGGTACAGGCAAGCCTGCCGAGTATCTCCCGGACAACCAGCACTTCAATGAGGGTGGTCATCTCAAGGCTCCGAAGAACATCATCTTCACACCTGAGAAGTAAGCTCTTCTGAGTACCTGATATTAAACCTGAATCCTTCGTGACAGAAGCGGTTCAGGTTTTTTTCATGCCGACCGTTTGTCCGGTGCAGTTATATGGATAATAAACGCTATCTTTAAGAAATCAACTTGACAACTATATCATGGAAAAGAAAGTGATACTTATCACGGGAGCGAGCAGCGGCATTGGCTACAATACTGCGAAAGAGCTCGCATTACAGGGCCATACTGTATATGCTGCCGCACGCAGGACGGAGATGATGGAGCCTCTGAAGGAGTTCGGAGTATGCACCATGGCGATGGATGTCACCAGGGAAGATACGATGGCCGCAGGTGTGCAGAAAGTGCTGGAGGAGCATGGACGCATAGATGTTCTGGTCAACAATGCCGGATACGGATATTTCGGCGCCATCGAGACCGTCAGCATGGAGGAGGCCCGCCGTCAGATCGAGGTCAATGTCTTCGGACTGGCACGCCTGACGCAGCTTGTGCTTCCTCACATGCGCGCCAACCATGGCGGACGTATCATCAATACAGCTTCCGTTGCCGGAAGGATATGTCTCGCATACGGAGGATGGTATCATGTGTCAAAATACTCAGTGGAGGCCTTCTCTGATGCGCTCAGGATCGAAGCGAAGCCGTTCGGCATAGATGTGGTGCTCATCGAGCCGGGAGCCATCAGGACGGATTGGGGCATCATTGCAGCAGACCATCTTCTCGAGTCTTCGAAGGGTACTGTCTATGAGGAGAGCGCAGGCCGCGAGGCCGCTCTGATGCACAGGTACTACAGGTCGGGCCTGTTCTCTGGCCCGGAAGCGGTCACCAGATGCATCTGCCGCGCCGTGAACTCCCGCAGACCGCGCTGCCGCTACAACCCCGGCAGGGGAGCGGGTCTTCTCCTGTTCTGGCACGCAATACTCCCAGCCCGTGTGTGGGATGCCGTCAACAGGATTGCGGTGGGTATGAAATGACGATCCGATGAAAAAGGTCCTTCTCTTCACTGCCGCTCTTTTCCTGACGCTCGCCGCTTCCGCAGGTGAGCTGGCAAGAGCTGCGTTTCCCATGCTCCAGCGGCTCAACGCCGAACTCGTCAGGTATCAGGTGACTGACAGGCACGATCCTGATTGCGGTGCCATCATCTGTCCCGGCTGCTCCCATGCGCACACACGTGCGGCTGAGGCGGTCTTTCCGCTGGCGTATGAGTACTCGCTCACGGGAGACCGCGACAGGCTCAGGCAGGCGCTCGCACTGGGAAGCTGGCTTATCGGCCGGCAGCAGGAGGACGGATCCTGGCCCGAGACCCCGGACCAGTGGCCGGGAACCACCACCGACCAGGCGCTGATGCTCATTCTGGCATACCCCATTCTGGAGAAGAAGATGACCGCGGACCTGCGCAGGAACTGGACCGCATCCATTGAGGCTGCGTGCGACTATCTTGTGGGCTTCATGGACAACCACCGCGCGAGCATCAATTACTGCGCGACTGCATCCGCGACCCTGGCCGAGGCTTACCTTCTGCTGGGGAAGGAATCATATCGACAGAAGGCATCCGCGCTGGCGCATATGGTGGTGGCCAAGATGAACCCGGAAGGCTTTATCGAAGGCGAGGGCGCGCGAGAGAGGGGATACCGCTACGGCGTAGACATCTGCTACGACATGGAGATGTCCCTATGGGGGCTGGCGCGATACGCCGAGGCCATGGAAGACGCGCCGGTCATGGATGCGGTGCGGCGCTCTATGGACAGGTACATCACCTTCATCTATCCGGACGGCATGCTCGACGGCTCCATGGGTGTGAGATCCAACAAATGGACCCTCTACGGGGGCGGCACCTCTGACGGCATCCATCCTCTGTGTGCTCTGCTGAGCAAGGGTCATCCCGAATACATCACCGCCGCTGTCCGCAACATCTCGCTCATATCCACATGCTTCAGCTCCTGCGGCCTGCTCGGGCGCGGACCGGACGGTGACTCCATCCCTGAAGCATCACCTTGCATATATCCGACTTTCGCCAAGGCGAAGAGCATGGCTCTCGCACTGCTGTGGCTCAGGGAGGACAGTGAAGTGCAGGCGGCTCTGCCTTCGGATGCGCACATGTGTGCATTCCATCAGACGCTCGGCACCTTCATCATCCGCGAAGGGGCGTTCTGCAGCACAGTCTCGGCATACTGGTACAAATCCAAGCTCGGGAGCCGCTCCAAGAACATGTTCCGGCCTTCCGGCGGCGCCATGACCGCGCTCTGGGTGGACGGGTACGGTCTGCTTCAGGCATCCTCGCAGACCGAATACCAGCGCTACGAGCCGATGCATTTCCCGGAGCTTCCGGGTGCGAAATGCCTCACTCCGCGCATTGAGTGTCAGGAGGATACCGTATACTATACCAACCTCTTCGATTTCGATGCCGCCATTTCGGTGGACACATCCTCTGCCGGGAGCGAGACCTGCACCGTCATGGGGGCGCTGAAGGACAGGGACGGATTCTACGGGGGAGTGATGTACTCCATCGGCTACAGCTGGGACAGCGCCGCAATGACGAAGTGCTACAGCATTTTCCACCAGACCAACCGTTCGGAGGTGAGGGTGGTGGAGCCGTTTTTGGTCGATGACTCGACGGAGGTCATCCAGGAGTCGGAGGAGTCCGTGGTATTCCGCAGGGGTGATGTGGCCGTCAGGGTCAGCGCCCCTGGCTATGTGATCAGGGTGGGCTGGGAAGAGAAGGACTCTTACAGGCAGATCTTCCCTTCAGTCAGAGCCCTGCCTCTCGTCATCTCATCTCCGGCTGCAATGTCGGGAGATGATCCGGCTGCGACTTCTGGAGACAATCTGACTGTCGCGTCGGGACATGACGGCGCCTGCAGGATAAGGCTGGAATACTCGGTGGTTTCTGCGCAGCTCTGATTCTTCATGATCTTCGCCGCCACCGGTGCGTCTGAAATTCACGTGGTTATTATTCAGCAGTATTCGACCTCAGCGGCACGAGCGAGCCGGAGACGGGAAGCCCCTTGCTCCTGGGTTCGCAGCGGCTGCTTCGGCATCGGAAGAGCCTGTCGCGGCTAACTCCTCCTTGCAGGGGACTAAGCCGCCCCCTGACCCCCTGCGGCCCTCAAGTGCCTTTCCGTGTCTGCACAATTCACATGCAAAGTGCAGACACCCGGCACCGGGCCGGTTCGCTGATGCTCACCTTTATCGGCCGTCAATCACACGCCGCTCCCGGGCGGC
>JAGHSA010000045.1 GCA_018066125.1 Candidatus Cryptobacteroides onthequi
CAGCATTGGCGCTGAGGCCAAACTGCGAGCATAGTGAGTCAAAAGACTTCTTGAGTTCGGAGTCCATACGGACAGTCATTGCAACTTGTGACATAGTTCAAATGTTTTGTTCAGTACAAATATATGAAATATTTCAATATGACATCAAATGATTGCATATTGATAGCAATGATTATGCCGTTCTCCGACCGCTTCCACTGCCAAAAGATATGCTTTCTTCCGATTTTGATTGATTTCTTGCCGATATCGGCAAGAAGTTTACTATATTTGGACGGAAATCATATATTAGTTTGCCGATGGAATACTTATCTGTATCACAATTTGCAGAAATGCATGGAGCCTCAGAAAGGACTGTCCGCAATTGGTGCGCCGAAAGTAAGATCGATGGTGCTTTCCTTACAGGCAAGACATGGAATATCCCCGAGGACGCCAGCCTTCCTTCAAGAAAAGCATCGAAAAAGGTGTCCCCACTTCTTGAGATCCTGCGTGAACAGAAAGAGTCCAAGCTTGGAGGAGGTATATATCATAAGACACAGATCGACATGACATATAACTCCAACCACATCGAAGGCAGCAGGTTGACTCATGATCAGACCAGGTATATCTTCGAGACGAATACCATAGGTCTTTCTGATGGATCTATAAACGTTGATGACATTCTGGAGACCGTGAACCATTTCAGATGTATCGATTATGTCATAGACAATGCTCAGGACAAACTCACGGAATCGCTCATAAAGGAGATTCATCGAATCTTGAAGTCTGGCACTTCAGACAGTCGGAAATCATGGTTCAATGTAGGAGAATACAAGAAGCTCCCGAATGAGGTTGGAGGAGAGCATACATGTCCTCCGGAAGACGTTCACAGACAGATCAAACAACTTCTCTCACAGTATAACATAAAGAAGAGAAAGGGGCTGGATGACATCATTGATTTCCATAAACGATTCGAGTCGATTCACCCCTTCCAGGATGGAAACGGCCGTGTCGGAAGGTTGATAATGTTCAAGGAATGCCTTGCCAACGGTATTGTGCCATTTATCATTACAGATGACTTGAAGATGTTCTACTATCGTGGCCTGAAGAATTGGCCTGCAATTCCTGGATACCTCAGAGACACCTGTCTGACAGCACAGGATAACTACGCTCTAATTTTGGACTACTTCAAGATCAAGCATCAATAATAGATTTCATTAGCACAAAGCCCTGCATGATCCGCAAACAAGCTACGTTTTCAGCCTTCCACAAACTGTTTGGCAGTCTGGCTGTAAGCGGACATGTTCTTTTTGAACATGTTCACGTATATAACAGGGCAAAGGTACAAAAGGTGACGTCTGGAAAAGAAAAATTATTGCATTGGCGCTGAAGCACTCAGGAACAAATCTCAGATGAGGCTTGTGATCTCGTCCTTGTATTTCCTTGATATCGGGATGCCTTCGCATCCCTCCTGGCTCAGTTTGGCGACAAGGGCACCGTTGGCGTCCTTATGGAGGAGCTGTATGAATGCGGGATTGACGAAGAACGACCTGTGACAGCGGACGAGGCCGTGTCGGCTCAGAGTCTCTTCCTGAGAGCGCATAGACGAGCGCAGGATCTGGCGCTTGAGTTTCTGCTGGTCCAGATAATAGATGTGCAGATAGTTGTCTTCAGAGCGGATATACACGATGACAGTCGAGGCAATGACGAATTTCAGCTTGTGATACTCATCGTAGAAGCGTACCAGGGTCGCTTTTTCTTCCATTTTCTCATCCTCTTCTTCCCTGTGACGCCGGTAGAAGTCTATGCTGAAGAACAGCAGCGCGTATGGGAAGATGGCGATGGCGGCGTCGATCCCTATGGTAATGCGCGCGACGCTGAAATAGGATGATTCCCCGCTCATCGCCAGTGAGACATATATGGCCATGAAAAGTCCGCTGCAGATGATCTCGCCGATGCACCATGCGGCGTAGAAGGAATTGCTGGCGGAGATCCTGTTGCGCATGAAGAAGAGAAGCGCCCTCGTGGCGGTCATCGAGCCTGTGAATATCGCGTACAGGATGGAGAGGTGTGCCATGAAAGAAAATGTCCCGAAGGAGAGATGGCCGTTCATGTCGAATGGCTGGTATATGATCACAAACAGGTAAGTGAACAGCGGAACCATGATGGCGTGCAGGATGGCGCTTGGCCAGTCAAGGTATGCCATTATGGCTTTTTTTGTCTCTTTCATCTCAAATGTTCTCCACTATTGTGCAGGGACAAATATATGAATTATATGTCAAATCCCCACAAATCGTGCATTTCGTCCCTGAATATGGTATTTTACAACTTCCAGGTCGCGCTCGCGGCAATCATTTCTCCAGCATCGCAGGACTCTGTAGCTTTGCGGCACCAAGCAACAATATCATGATGCAGTTTTACAGAAAGACGATCAAGACCAGAGAGAAATATGTCGATACTCTGGCGAAGTTGTATGAGTATGCCACGGCGGCGCATACCAAAAGACAGTTCACCCAATACTACGATACAAAGGAAGGAGGATACACGTTTGCGGAGTTCAAGGATGCCTGTGATTCCCTCTCCAAGATTCTTACCCAGTACGGTCTGGGTTCGGGAGAAAAGATCGCGATCTTCTCGCAGAGCATGCCGAACTGGTCGGTTGCCTTTTTCAGTGCCGTCTCTTTCGGCCGCATAGCCATCCCTATCCTGCCGGACAGCTCGGAGAACGAAGTCAACAACATCGTCAGCCACTCGGGCAGCCGCGCTCTTTTCGTCTCTAAGAGACTTCTCTCCAAGGTCAGCGGCGAGGTGATGTCGAAGATGACCCTTGTGATAGATATGGACACTCTGGAAATCATCAAGGCGGATGAGAGCAGCTTCACCTGCGACGGAAAGAGTTCTGTCCCTACTCCGGACGACATTGCGACCATCATCTATACTTCGGGAACCACCGGCAGTGCCAAAGGCGTTGTTCTCTCACACAGGAATCTCGCATCCAACGTGATCACCTGCTACCATTCCTGTCCGAGGTGCAGAAATGACAGGTGGCTCTCTCTTCTCCCTATGGCCCATACCCTGGAGATGACGATAGGCATGCTTTATCCCATGTTCTGCGGCGCGACGGTTTACTACCTCCAGAAGCCACCGGTTCCGGCCCTGCTGCTCAAGGCCATGAAGGTCGTCAAGCCTACCACCATACTCTCAGTCCCTCTCATCATCGAAAAGATCTACAAGGGGAGTGTCCTTCCGACCATTCGCAGCAGCCGTACCCTCACATGGATGGAGAGTCATGCCAACAGGCTGATGTGCCTGATCATCGGCATGAAACTCAAATCCACCTTCGGCGGTCATGTCTCGTTTTTCGGCATAGGTGGAGCCAAGCTGGACAGCGAGGTGGAGAGCTTCCTTCTCAAGGCGCGTTTCCCTTATGCGATAGGCTATGGTCTCACAGAGACATCGCCTCTGCTCGGTTATTCGATGCATGGATGGAGAACTGTAGGATCTCTGGGTTATCCTGTCTATAATGTGAAGCTGAAGCTCCATGACATCAATCCGGAGACAGGAGAGGGCGAGATTGTGGCCAAGGGGCCGAACGTCATGCTTGGATACTATAAGGATCCCAGCCGTACCAAGAGTGTCTTCACCGAAGACGGCTGGTTCAGGACCAATGACCTTGCCGTCCAGGATGCAAAGGGCCGCTTCTTCATCAAGGGCCGCAAGAACAACATGATCCTGGGCGCATCGGGAGAAAATATCTACCCTGAGGAGATAGAGAGCGTGATAAACAACATCGAGGGCGTCACAGAGTCCATCGTGGTAGAGCGCAAGGGCCGTCTGATAGCTCTGGTACAGCCTTGCGAAGGCTTCGTGGACTGGGACAAGGACAGTGAGGACAAGATCTATGAGAAACTCGAAGGATGGAAAGACAGGATCCTCAAGGGTGTGAACCGCAATGTCAGCAAGACTTCCCAGGTAAGCTCCGTCGAGGTCATGAAGGAGCCTTTTGAGAAGACCGCGACTCAGAAGATCCGCCGTTTCAAATACAAGGACTCAGCTCCTACCGTGGAATCGGAAAAGAAAAAATAGCGGTGGATCATCCCATTTCCGGGAGCGTGAACCTGAAACAGAGCCCGTGGGGCGACATGTTTGAGGCAGTGACTGTACCTCCGTGGAACGCGATGGCGTTTTTCACGATGGAGAGACCCAGCCCCGAGCCCTCGGCGTGGTGGGCGCCTTCCTCGGGTATGCGGTAGAAACGCTCGAATATCCGTCCCAGATGCTCCTCGCTGACCCCCTTGCCGTTGTCGTGGTAGATGAAATGGGCAATGCCGCCGTAGACCGTGCACTCCACGTGTATGGTGATGTCGCTGCCGCCATATCGTATGGAGTTTTCCGCCAGGTTTCTGAACACGGCATAGACCAGGGATTGATTGGCTTTGATGCAGAGCTCTTCTGACAGGAGATTCTCTATCCTGATGCCGTTGTCCCTTATCTCGGAGGAGAGTTCGTCAAACACCTCTTCGGCTATCTTGCGTATGCACAGATGCTCCTTGACGAGCAGCTCCGGAGCTTCCTCGATCTTGGTGATGAGAGAGATGTCGCGTATCATGTCGGTGAGACGGAGTGTCTGGAGATATGCCCGTTCTGTGAACAGGTCTCTCTTGTCCGCCTGGATTCCGGGATTGTTGACAAGCGTCTCCAGATATCCCCGTATGCTGGTGACAGGGGTTCTGAGCTCGTGTGCAAGATTGCCGGTAATGCGCTTTTTCTGTGATCTGAGTTTCTCGTCGGCATCTCTTTCTGCTTCCACCTCGGCATGGAGGGAAAGCTGCCTGGTGACGAGAGCGGCGGCTGTGAAGAGAAGGGTGATAGTGATCAGGAGCATCCAGTCCGGGTGCAGGAAGCGCTTCTGCGAAGTCTCGAAAGGCATGGCGGTGCGCACGATGACTTCGCCGTATCTCCTGGCGAAGTATATGTATTCGATGCCTGAGGTTTCTGACTTTCTGATGGAGCAGCCATCGCGGCCCGTCTTGCTCGTGTACTCTATCTCGGGCCTTGAGAGGTGGTTATCCATGGCTGATGCCGGCTCGTAGGAGTCAAAGATAACGTGCCCGTCCGGCTTGATGACCGAGATTCTGATCTTCTTCGGCAGAAGTGCGGTGGTACTTGAATAGTCGTCTGCCCTGGAGACGATGTCGGCATAGCCTTCGAGTCTGGAGGACAGGATGGCCTTCTTGTAGCTGTGCTCACTGCTCAGCTCCACAGTCGTCATGATGACGGCAAAGACTGCAAATACAGCCGTTACCCATATCCAGAGGCGCTTATTCATAGTTTTCCATGCAATAACCGAAACCTGTCCTGTTGACGATCCTGTCCCTGTAAGGTCCAAGTTTCGCCCTGATCCTGGCGATATGCACATCCACAGTCCTGTCCAGGACATATGGGGCATCTTTCCAGAGCTCGCGGATGAAGTCAGCTCTGGAGAAAGTCTTTCCCGGGTTGGATGCGAGCATGAACAGTATGTCATACTCTTTCCTGGAAAGAGGTACCTGTGCGCCGTCGACAGTGACAGTCTTGCTGATGGTATCCAGGCTCAGGCCTCCCATTACGATGCTGTTTCTGTTCTGGGCTTCCGGACTGCTGCGCCTGAGCACGGCCTTGATCCTGGCGATGACCTCGTTTATGGAGAAAGGCTTGCTGATATAGTCGTCGCCTCCGGCGGAGAAGCCTGTAAGTAGATCATTCTCGGTGTTTCTGGCAGTCAGAAAGATGACGGGCACATCGCAGCCGTCCACTTTGCGCAGCGTGCTGGCCAGCTTCAATCCTGATATCCCGGGAAGCATGATGTCGAGCAGGATGATGTCCGGGACATTGCCGCTGCGTATCTGCACGAGGGCAGCTTCCCCCGTTCCGCACTCTATCGTGTCGAAACCGGCGGCAGAAATGTTGAAGGACAGTATCTCGCGGATATCCGCCTCGTCATCTACTATCATCACTTTCATATGGACACAAATATAATGTCTTCGGTGCTAAGATTCCACTACGCTGTGTTAAGATTCTGTTACAACATCGAGGCGGTCTGTTAAGTCTGTGAGAATGATGAGTAACCCCGTCCCGGATGGCATTGCCATTCTCTCCATTTTCCACAGCTTTGTCTTGAATAATAAGAAAGAATATGATAATGAATCTATTGACGCTCACGGGAGCGTTAGGTATGTTCCTGTACGGCATGAACATGATGAGTACGGGACTCCAGAAGACCGCAGGAAATGGTCTTCGCCGACTTCTCGGCACAATGACATCCAATCCATTCAAGGGCGTGCTCACCGGTCTGGGAGTGACCGCCGCCATCCAGTCATCAAGTGCGACCACGGTGATGGTCGTGGGATTTGTCAGCGCCGGGCTGCTCACACTTGCACAGGCTATCGGAGTGATCATGGGCGCCAACATAGGTACGACCATGACTGCATGGATCATTGCGGTGTTCGGTTTCAAAGCTGACATTTCCGCTCTGGCGGTGCCTCTGATGGCGCTGGGCTTTATTTTCAGCGTTTCGCGAAAAGGCAAACTGAAAAACGTAAGCGAGCTTGTAATCGGATTCAGCCTGCTGTTCCTGGGTCTGTCTCTGATGAAGCAGTCGGTGCCGGATCTGAGGGAGACTCCGCAGGTGCTGGAGTTCATCTCGGGCTGGTCCGGCCACGGTTTCATCTCCGTGCTCTTGTTTCTGGCTCTGGGTGCTGTCCTCACCCTGGTTCTCCAGTCCTCCAGCGCCACGGTGGCGCTGACGCTGATCATGCTGGACATGGGGTGGATCCAGTCCGACATGGCGGCCGCGATGGTGCTTGGAGAGAACATCGGCACCACCATCACAGCAAACATTGCGGCATCGGTGGGAAGCGTCAATGCGAAGAGAGCCGCCCTGGCTCATACGGTTTTCAATGTTTTCGGAGTGATGTGGGTGCTGACGATATTCTATCCGTTCACCCATTTCATCCAGTGGCTTGTATCTCTGATGGGGGTGGATGAAGCGACATCGGTGATATATGGGATATCGATGCTTCATACGGTGTTTAACTTAATCAATACTTTCATCATGATCTGGTTCACAAAGCAGATAGAGAAGCTTGTCACAGCTGTCATCAGGGACAGCAGTCAGCCTGAGGACGCCACAGAAGGACGTGTCCGGTATCTTGACTACGGCCTGGTAGCGACTCCTGAGCTCGCGCTGGCTGAGTCAAGCAAGGAGATAGTGCATTTCAGCAAGATAATGAAGAACGGACTGGAGTATGTCAGCGAGGCTATCAGTTCATCAGATGATCCGGACAGATTCGAGACGTTCAGAGACAAACTCGTCAAGTATGAGGAGATTTCTGACCGCATCGAGTATGAAATAGTGAAGTTCCTGAATGATCTGGGCAAGAATCATCTCAGTGAAGAGTCGAAAGGACTGGTCAGGTCACAGATACGCATCTGCGGAGAGCTGGAGTCCCTCGGTGACAGCGGAGAGTCCATCAGCCGTTCTCTGATGCATATGAGTGCTTACGGACGCAGACTCTCTGCTGAGCATATCGCGAAGCTGTGCAAGATGACGGGATTCCTTTCTCAGGCATATGAGGACATGATATGGAATCTTGAGAATGCCGGGAAGATAAGGGATATACACAACTCAGAGGTTGACGAGCAGGCCATAAACGCTTTCCGGGACGAGTGCCGTGAGCGTGAACTCGAGGGAATAGAGTCAAAGGGGGATGCCTATTTCGAGACGGTATTCTACCTGAATATTCTTGAGCAGCTGGAAAAGATGGGCGATTTCCTCATCAACATCTCTCAGAGCGTCATGCGATCAGGCTTACCAGCCTGAATGCCAGAAATGCCACTGTCCACGCCAGGGCAAGTGAATGGACGACCGTGAATGCGGCCCAGCCGCGCCCGATCTCGCGTTTCAGTGTGGCCACGGTGGCTATGCACGGGAAGTACAGCAGCACGAACAGCATGAACGCCCAGCTCGTGGCAGGCGTGAATATCTGCTCTTCTCTCATCACCGCCGCAAGTGTCCTGCCGTCCTCTTCATCGGAGGAAGCGTGATAGAGTATGCCCATGGTGCTGACTATCGCCTCCTTTGCCGGGAGTCCGGTGAGCAGGCATACATTCATCTTCCAGTCGAAGCCGAGGGGCTCCATCACAGGGGACACCGCCTTGCCTACCATGGCGAGATATGACTCTTCAGGCTCTGCTCCGTTCATGGTCTTGCCTGCCGGGAAGTACTCGAGGGCCCAGATGATCACCGAGGCCGCCAGAATCACGGTCGAGATCTTCTGCAGGTAGTCATATACTCTTTCCCAGATGTGCATGCCCGTGTTTCTCCAGGTCGGGCGGCGGAAAGGCGGCAGTTCTGACACATAGTCTTCATCCTCCATGCGGAACCATTTCGTGTTCTTCATGATGAAGGCGAACATGATGGAGAGCGCTATGCCGAATGCGTAGATGGCCATCATCACAAGAGCCTTGTATCTGGCAAAGAATGCCGATACGAAGAGCATGTACACAGGCAGGCGCGCAGAGCAGCTCATGAACGGGATCATCAGCATGGTCAGAGTGCGGTCACGCCTGTTCTCTATGTTCCTGGCAGCCATTATGGCCGGGACATTGCAGCCGAAACCTATCAGCATGGGTATGAATGAGCGTCCGTGAAGACCCACCATGTGCATGATCTTGTCCATGATGAAGGCCGCTCTGGACATGTATCCGGAGTCTTCAAGCAGTGAAAGGAAAAAGAACAGTATGATGATGTTCGGCAGGAATGCCAGCACGGCTCCCACGCCCTGCACCACTCCATCCACAAGCATGCTGGTGAACCATCCAGGTCTCAGGATGGACATAAGCCACCCGCAGATGTCATTGATGCCTGACTCTATCCATCCCTGAGGTATGGCTCCGATAGTGAAAGTCATCTGGAATACTCCAAACAGGATGAGTATCATGAGAGGGAAGCCAAGCCAGCGGCTGGTGAGCACTGCATCAAGTTTCTGTGAGAAGCTGTGGTCGGAATTGTCGTCACTGTGGACCACGGTCTCCAGGAGTGCGCCGGCCACGAAGCCACGTCTGGCCTTGGCCACAAGCACTTCCGATTGTTCTCCGAACTCTTTCTCAAGGGCATCGTGTGTCTTCCCTGCTACGGAGAGCACTTCCTCAGCGTTCGGGAGGGCGTTGACGTATGGAAGGATATAGTCCTGGTGCTCGAGCAGGCGGACTGCAAGATAGCGCTCCGAAAAGTGCTGCCAGTGCTCTGTATGGTTTTTATGGACGGCCGCGGAAATCTTCTGGATGGACTCCTCGATATCCTGACCGTAAGGCACAGTCACGCTGCTCACGGACTCATCCTGCCATATCTCGGCTACCTTGCCGAGTATGGATGCAAAGCCGAGTCCGTCGTTGAAGTCAGCCGTCAGGACAGGCATCCCGAGGAGCCTTGAGAGCTGATGGATGTTGACGGAGTGTCCTGTCGACAGGAATTCCTTGTAGTTCTGTATGGAAACGATGACCTTGATGTCAAGGTCGATGAGCTTCGTGACAGGATACATGGTTTCTTCCAGATGCATGGCATCCACGAGATTGAGAACGAGGTCCGGGGAAGTATCCAGGATTGAAGATATTTCCGGCAGTACTTCGAAGCGTACCGAATAACCGTTGAAAGAAACGTTTCTGCTGGCAATGCTGCTGTCAGCACCTGTCACAGCTACTTTGATGCATCTCGCATCACCCTTTGATGCCATAAGGGGGCAGCTGTGGCATTGTCCATTGCAATCGAATGAGTTCATGACCACTGGGTTTTATTTTATGCGGGTGCAAATATACCTTTTTTTGTTTATTTTGCATACATTAGGACAGCATATGAAACAAGTCGCTTTGTTTCTGGTGGCAGCACTTGTGATGCTGCAGTCTGCGGAAGCCCAGATCCGCCTCAGGGGTGTCAGTGAAGACCTCATCAACCCGGTTCTCTTTGACGGTGCCAGATGGATCCGGCCATCATGGATATGCTGTCAGGAATGAGCCGCCAGGCCCTTACGTTCACGGCTTGCGGACGACTTTCTGAGGCTTTATGTTCTCCACTTCCCTGCCAGATTTCAGGACGGACATGATCCCGGTGAAGTGGTAGGAAAGGGTCTCTCCCGTGCTTTCCTCCGTGAAATCTTCCGGGTGTCTTACACATATGGCCGCGATGCCGCATGCCACCGGCCACATCTGCCTGAACAGCAGCCCAGCCTGTGCCTTGGTCAGGCCGTATCCGTGCTCTACGGGGTCGAGGCACTGCCTTGCTATCTTTTCCGCTATCTCCGGGCGCTGGTCTTTCCCCATGAAAAGCATCTGGAAGAGATTAGGCTCCTCCTTGGCGAAAGAGACCAGTCTCAGACCGAATTCCTTGAAGGCGGGGAAGTACTCCGTGACACCTTCCATGTGCTCATAGAACAGCCTCTCTGCCGCAGCCCATATCCCTTCCTGTATCTCATTCATGTCTTTGAACATGGTGAACATGGGACTGGATGAAGTGCCGAGTTCTTTTCCGAGAGCTCTGGCGCTGACGGCTTCATATCCGCGCTCCTTGACAATCCTGAGTCCGGCGGCTATGATGTCTTCTCTGGAGAAACGAGCTTTTCTTGGCATTATGCTGTACGTTTTAGAACTGATTGTAAAGGTATGATAAAAAATGGAATAAAAAATAACATGCGTAGCGTAACGTGTGTTGTTTTACCGGGGATAAATTGTATATTTGCACCGAAAAATTGAAATGATTATGAAAAGAATACTTTTTCTTGCTATTGTGGCGGCAGCGATTCTGCTGGGATGCACCGTCAGCGCAATGGCGTCAGAGAGGACTGATTATTCAAGAGGAAAGGGCGCTCTCGTCCGTATCGGGGCCGGCGCGCCGGCCAATGCTGAATTTGGATTCGGATATCAGCTGAACCCTCATTGCTCACTTGCCGCAGAGGCTTATTCATTCTGGGGTCTCACGACCTTTACCGGTGCCCTCGATGCGAGATACTATTTCATGGACCAGGCATTCACCCCGTTCGTGGGCGCCAAGGCCGGATACGGACTGCTCGGCAAGACTATGTCATACAGAGACTGCTATGACTTCATGGGCGCCGCACTCGCCGGACTCAGCTGGCGCGGACTCGATCTGGGTGCCGGAGTGATTTATGATCCGTTCCACGGGGCACAATTCACGGCTTCACTGAACTGGAACATACGTATAGGAGGGAGAAGATAATGGACTGGAGACTGACATCGCTGGATCTCTTTACTCTGAATATGACCATCAAGGGCGCCTGGATATACCGGGATGCCCCTGATTTCATCCGGATGAAAGCTGCTCTGGAAGAGCTGGCGGAGATGTACCCTCATCTTGGCGGGCGTTACTGTGAGCAGACCAAGTCTGTCCGGTGGGAGGATGGCAAGGCTGCCGATCTGCCGTTCACGAGCTGCGATCTGAGGAGCCACACGGTGGATGAACTCATCGGAAACAGCAGCATCTGGTCTCTGGTCAGACCGTATGACACCAATGCGTTCAAGAAAGGATCTGTCAGCCCATTCAGTGCCGTCCTCGGCTATCTGAAGGACGGTGCTGTGCTCTTCATGCAGTGCGCCCATGCCACAATGGACGGCGCGACCTTCTATGCCCTTGCAGGTCAGTGGGCGGCTCTGTACAAAGGGGAGCCTGTCAGCGCGATGACGGTCGATCAGGCGCTTGTCCCTGCTCCTGACTCTCTCTCAAAGGAAGAAACTGTCCGTCAGGTGCTGGAGAAAGGGTGGCTGCGCATCAAGGCCGGGCAGCTCATCAGGATGCTTTGGAACCTGGGCAGGAACAACAGGATCAAGACTACCCACATCATCGAGATATCCCAGGAGCAGATCGCGGATCTGAAGAAGGCTTCAGGAGCGGGCACCAACGCCGCTCTCACCGCCCTTGCCATGAAGGCATTCTCGGAGCATGCCGTCAGAGAGAAGAGCTACAGGCTCCTTTTCGTGGCGGATCTCCGCAGCCGCTTCACGGGCATCGACGACACATTTTTCGGCAACCTGTCCCAGCCTGTGGTGGCTGACGGCATGTTCAGCCCCAATGAGGATCTCCCGTCTCTTGCCGCCGGCATCGACAGCTCTCTCAAGGAGGCGCTCGTGTCAGGAAGGGCGGAAGAGAATGTGCGCCTGTCACAGTGCAGCTCTCATTACGGCCTGCCGTACTTCTACTTTGACGCATCCGACATGAACTGTCCGGACCCGGGCACCATCTACATCAACAACCAGCTCAAGTTCAGGGCATGCGAACTCGACTGGGGGACAGGTCTCCCGGCATATGCCTTCCCGAATGAGCTCATCGACATGGTCAAGTTCTGGCAGCCGGTATCGGCCGGTCCTGTGCAGCTGATCTTCGGAGGACTTGCGTCCAAAATCATGGAACGGCCCGTCAGAGTTGCCGGAAAGTGAGAGAATGATTATCTTGCATAGGATACCAAGATAATCGAAATGAAAAGAATCATCATCCTTCTTCTCGCTGCATGCTCCCTGATCCAGCCTGCAGCCGCCCAGATCCGCCTCAGGGGTGTCAGTGAAGACCTCATCAACCCAATCCTTTTTGACGGCTCCAGATGGCCTGCGTCATGGATAGAATCCGAAGACGTGGAGCTCGGATACGGAGTATATCACTTCCGCAAGAGCTTCGAGCTTGAGGCGAAGCCTGAGAGCTTCGTCGTGAATGTCTCAGCGGACAACCGCTACAAGATGTATGTGAACGGCACTCTCATGTCCATAGGCCCTGCAAAGGGAGATGTCTTCAACTGGAATTTCGAGACGGTCGACATCGCAGGATGTCTCCATGAAGGTACCAATACCATCGCCGTCCTCGTATGGAACGGCGGTGAGGACAGGCCTGTCGCCATCATGAGCCATGACCGCACAGCCCTGCTGGTGCAGGGCAATGGCCCGGCGGAGCAGGTGGTGAATACCGACAGGACCTGGGCGTGTCTCAAGAGCGCAGCATTCTCACCTGCCGAGGTGAAGGTCAAGGGCTACTATGCCTGTGGTGCCACCGACAATTTCGACGCCGGTGCATACCCGTGGGGCTGGGAGCAGACTGACTATGACGACTCAGCGTGGGGCGGCTGCCGTGAGATTGTGACAGCGGCCATCAAGGGCTCGCGCGACTACCGCCACTGGCGACTCGTCCCGAGGAGCGTTCCTGTCATGGAGAGTCTTCCTATGAGGCTGTCAAGCGTGCGTGAGGCCAAGGGAGTCACAGTGCCTGCCGGTTTCCCTGAGCAGAAGGCGGAGATCCGTATCCCTGCCAATACAAGTGCAGAGATCCTTCTCGACCATTCCGTCCTCACCACAGGCTACCCGCAGATAACATTCACCGGAGGCAGGGATGCAAAGATAGCCGTCAGCTATGCCGAGGCCCTCTTCGAGAACGATGACATGGGTGACCGCGACAAAGGCAACCGTGACGAGACGGATGGCAAGGTGTTCATAGGATACACCGACACCATTACCGCCGACGGAGGTGACAGCAGGACGTACGAGCCGCTCTGGTGGAGAACATGGAGATATATCAGGCTTACCGTCACCACCGCTGACGAGCCGCTGGTCCTCGATGACATCAGCGCAGTGTCGTCCATGTACCCATTCGAGCTTGCAAGTACATTTGAGGCCGCCGGCCATCCGGAGTACGACCATTTCATCGAGGTGGGATGGCGTACGGCCCGTCTCTGCGCCCACGAGACCTATATGGACTGCCCATACTACGAGCAGCTCCAGTACTTCGGCGATTCGAGGATACAGGCGATGATCACGCACTACAATACCCGCGACCCGTGGATGGTGAAGCATCTCATCGAGCAGGGACGTCAGTCACTCTGTCCGGACGGCATCACCCAGAGCCGCTATCCGGGACACATCAGCCAGTTCATACCGACATTCTCGCTGTACTGGATATGCACGGCGCACGACTACTGGATGATGCGCGGTGACGAGGAATACCTCAAGACCCTCCTCCCTGCATTCAGGGGCGTGATCTCATGGTTCGAGCCATATCTCGCGGAAGACAATACCCTCCGCAATCTTCCATACTGGATCTTCGGCGACTGGAGCGGCATGGCGCACGGCACCTTCCCTAATGACAGGGAGGGCAGGAGCGCTCTGGTGGACCAGCTGTTCATCCTTACTCTCCAGGCTGCCGCCGACATGGAAGCGCATTTCGGCAACAGGCATATTGCGGAGGATTACTCGGCACTCGAGAAGACCATGCGCGAGGGATTCAGGTCACGCTACTGGGATGCTTCCAGACAGATATTCGCCGACCACCGCGACTGGACCAGCTACTCGCAGCATGTGAACATACTCGCCATACTTTCTGATACAGTCACGGGTCAGGAGGCATCTGACCTCTTCCTCCGCGTCCTTGACGACAAGTCTCTGCTCCAGTGCACCGTCTACTACCGCTATTATCTCCAGATGGCGATGAAGAAGACAGGCAACGGCGACCTTCTCCTCGACAGCCTCCAGATACTCGAGGAGCAGAAGGCGAAGGGGCTTACCACCATCGCCGAGATGCCCGATCCGTCCCGCTCTGACTGTCATGCGTGGGGCTCGAGCATGAACATCGAGTTCTTCCGCACCGTCCTCGGTATCGACAGTGCGGCTCCCGGATTCAAGAGAGTCATCATCTCTCCGAATCTCGGAAGACTCACGGAGGTCAAAGGTACCATGCCTCATCCGGACGGTGACATATCTGCCGCCTACCATCTGAAGAACGGAAGGCTCAAGGCTGAGATCGTGCTCCCTGAGGGTGTGAGCGGAGAACTTGTCTGGAAAGGCAAGACCGTGGAGCTCAGGCCGGGCAGCCAGACTGTCAAGCTCTGATCAATTCGCCACAAGAATGGCCTGCTCGCCACAAACGAACGGGCCATTCGGCACAAATATGCCTTCTGGCTGCCTATGGTAAGGTTTTTATGCGAATCTTTGCGTCGTAGCAAAAACCGAAACCTTTATGCAGTCATTTATCAAATCTTTCAATTCCTCTGTCCTGGAATGCTGGGACAGCAAGGCTCTCTCTCAGTTCCGCGCAAGAGAACTGACCTACTCTGAGCTTGCAAGGGAGATGGCCGTCCTTCAGGATATGTGGGCAAAAGCCGGGCTCCGTCCCGGTGACAAGATCGCCATCAATGCAAAGAGCAGCGTGAACTGGATGACCGTCTTCATGGCATCCGCAACGGGGGGATATGTGAGCGTCCAGCTCTTCAACGGCTTCCTTCCTGCCGACACCATGAGTCTAGCCGCTCATTCGGACAGCCGCATATTATATACTGAAAAGGGCATCTTCTCCGCAATGGATTTCGAGGCGATGCCTCAGCTCCTGGCTGCCATCGATACCGAAACAAATGAGGTTCTCGCCTCAAGAGACGGTTTTGACAGACTGTTCGAAAGCCGTTATGAGGATTTCGATGCCGTCTATCCGGATGGATATTCCAGACAGGACTTCCAGGCCAGGCTGAATGCTTCCCGCGAGATCGGCCTCGATGACATGTGTGCCATCATGTACACCTCCGGATCCACCGGAAACCCGAAGGGTGTCATGCTCAGTGTCAGGAATTTCAGCGCCAATGTCGAGTTTGTCAGCGGAAAGCTTCCGATGCGCAGGGGGGAGAATCACCTCAGCGTCCTTCCGTATGCGCATATCTTCGGCCTGACTGTGGATGCCATCACATCTCTTTCCATAGGCATGCACCTCTGCATCCTGGGCACAGTTCCGCTTCCACGCATTCTCATGGAGGCGTTTGCGGAGTTGCGTCCGGCAGTATTCTTTGCCGTTCCTCTCATACTCGGCAAGTTTGTCGAGTATGTGCTCAGCGATACCCTCAAGTCGGATGAGAACCGCAGGAGACTCAATGATTACGAGAACAACCCTGAGTTCTGCGAGACCCTCAGGGCGAAAGTCATGGATGCGATGGGCGGACGTCTCGAGGCATTCGCGACGGGAGGTGCAGCCATCCCTCCGGATGTGGAGTCGCTTCTGGCATTCAAGCTCAAGACACCATTCATCACAGGATACGGCATGACAGAGACCGCTCCGGTCATCTCGCTCGGACCTGTGGGTCATTACAAGGCCAAGTCCTGCGGCATGGTGTACAGGGACTATATCGATGTCAAGGTGAACTCTCCTATGCCGGACTCTATCCCGGGAGAGGTGCTTGTCAAGGGAGATATAGTCTTCATGGGATACTACAAGAACCCTCAGGCCACCAGCGAGGTCCTCTCAGAGGACGGGTGGCTCAGGACAGGAGATATCGGAATCCTTGATGAAGACAATATCCTGTTCCTGATGGGACGAAGCAAGAACATGCTTCTTTCCGGCAATGGCCAGAATATCTTCCCTGAGGAGATCGAAGTGGTGCTGAACTCTCTCCCATTCGTCGCGGAATCACTTGTGCTGATGAGGCAGAACAAGATACATGCTGTCATAGTCCCGAACATCAACGCCATCGCGGAGATGGGCTATGACGCCCAGACTGTCAACATGCTGATGGAGGCCAATATCGCCAAACTCAACAGCAGGATCCCGAAGTACTCTGCCGTGAACACTTTCGAACTCAGATACGAACCGTTCGCGAAGACCCCGAAGGGAAGCATCAGGCGCTTTATGTACGTCTGATCAGACCCTCGTATGCAGGATTGAGTTCCTGCATGTGGGCGAGAGTCTGCTTATAATAGCTCTTTGACACAGATATCTCATTCCTCTCCGGGTTGTCAAGTACGATTGTTGCATTCTTATGCCCGCGTACGAACTCGGAGATGTGACTGAGATTCACGATATACGATCTGTGGCAGCGCTGCAGTGAAGTGCCTTCTATCATCGACTCGAGTTTCTGGGTCGGACAGCGCAGCATATAGCTGTAGAATGTGTCTTCAGACTTGTAGTGGATGTTCACATAATTGTCCTGGGCTTCCATATAGTATATGGCTTCAGCCTCCAGGGTGAGGGCAGGATCTCCCTTGTAGTCGCACAGCATGACCGTTCCCGCCTTCTGTCTGGCTTCTACACTCGTCTTGAAGGCTTCATACTCCTCTCTCAAAGCCCTGTTGGCTGCGAAAAGACACAGGTATGCATACGGCAGGGCGAGAATCAGACCCACGCAGAGGGATGATTTGAGGATGAGGGGAAGGCTGATATGGAGTATGTCTCCGGTGGCGGCAGGCGTCATCATCAGGTAGATGATGGCTATGGCCAGATACTCGGCGAAAGCCCAGAGTACAAATCTGCTCGCTGTCAGGACATGCCTTGACTGGAATCTGTAGAGAGCCACCTTGCTGACAGCCATCAGGGCTATTGCAAGCGCGAAGAAGATGAGGGTGAACACCAGGCTGCGGATGGGTTTGAAGCCTATCCAGATCGTGGCAGAGAAGGGTTTGTATATCAGGATGAAAGGTATTGAGAACAAAAAGATGATGACAACGGATGCTGTCAGGAACCGTTTTGAAAACAGGTATTTCGGCATTTCCATATAGTCAGTCTTTACGGATAAAACAACGCAATATACGAAAAAGAACAGTAATAATATGAATACGGACAGACGAGTAGTGGTAACAGGCTTGGGTGTGATATCCTCTATCGGCAGTGATGTGGAGTCGTTCAGAGACTCTCTCTTTGCCGGCAGATGCGGCATTTCGAGACTGGAACTTCCAGACGGCCCGGATGCGGAAGGCATCAGGGTAAGGGTTGCATCCCAGGTGAAGGATTTTGTGCCGGCATCATTCGGCCTCACCCCTCAGGAAGCCAGGAAAAGTGACAGATTCAGCCAGTTTGCAGTGGCTGCTTCCCTTCAGGCTCTCCAGTCGAGCGGCCTCAGGGTGGGGGAGAATATCGACCCGGAGATGCTGGGTGTGTACATGGCCACCGGAATAGGCGGACTTGAGACGTTTGTGCGCCAGACCAAGAACATGGTGGAAAACGGCAGCGGCATGATCTCACCTCTGTTCATCCCGATGATGATCGCAAACATCGGAGGTGCGAATGTGGCCATCAAGGTCGGAGCGCAGGGACCTTGCCTTACGGCAGTGTCTGCCTGTGCCAGCGGCACAAATTCCATAGGCGAGGCTTTTCTCGCCGTGAAGAGAGGAGATGCGGATGCCATCATTGCCGGAGGAAGCGAGGCTGCCGTCAGCGAGCTCGCCATCGGCGGTTTCCAGAGTGCGAGGGCACTGTCTCTCGAGGAAGATCCCCTCAAGGCCTGCCTTCCTTTCGACATGCGCAGAAGCGGTTTTGTCATGGGCGAGGGCGCCGGAGCCCTTATGCTCGAGGAGTATGAGCATGCAGTGGCCCGCGGAGCCCGGATATATGCGGAGATATGTGGCTATGGCAATACCTGCGACGCGCATCATGTGACCGCGCCTGCACCTGACGGAAAGCCGGCATCGCGCGCCATGCGCCGTGCCCTGGACCAGGCTGGATACAGGGATGACGAGACTCTGTACATCAATGCCCATGGCACAGGCACCCACCTCAATGACAAGAGCGAGACCCTTGCGATCAAGCTGGCTCTGGGTGAAGAGCAGGCCCGCAGGGCTGTCATCAGTTCCACAAAGTCCATGACCGGTCACATGCTCGGAGCTGCCGGCGCTGTCGAGGCCGTGGCATGTGTGCTTGCCCTGGAATATGGTACTGTGCCTCCTACCATCGGTCTTGCCGAGCCAGACCCGGAGTGCGATCTTGACTATGTCCCTGGCGTTGCACGCAGGATGGATATCGATGTCGCCATGTCAGACTCTCTGGGATTCGGCGGCCACAATGCGGCTATTGTATTGAGAAGAACGCGATAAAACGAAACAAACTTATGGAAAGAGAAGAAATCAAGAAAATCCTTCCGCATAGGGAGCCTATGCTTCTGGTAGATGAGATGCATATGGAAGAAGACTGCTGTGTGTCTGCCTATACCGTGAAGGGCACGGAATTCTTCCTGCAGGGACACTTTCCGGGCATGCCGGTGGTACCCGGCGTCATCCTCTGCGAGATGATGGGCCAGGGCTCGGCCCTTCTGCTGGAGCACAGCCTCGACGGCAAGACCGTACCTATGTTTGTGGGTATGGACAACGTGCGTTTCAAGCGTACAGTCCGCCCCGGAGATGTCGTGGAGATACGCTCAAGGCTGCTGGACACCAAGGCCAATCTCGTGTTTGTAGAATCCAAGGCTGCCGTTCAGGGCAAGCTCTGCTGCTCAGCGAGACTGTCGGTGGCACTTGTAAATCAGGAGTAGAGATGGGGATGTCATCCATGCTGGCCGGCAGGACTGCCGTCATCACAGGCGGAGTCCGCGGCATAGGTTATGCAATAGCTGAGAAGTTCGCATCGGAAGGTGCAGATCTGATCGTCACCTCCACCAGGGATCCCGAGACATCATCGGCAGAGCTGGAAAAACTGCGCTCTTATGGGGGCAGGGTGACGGCTGTCCGTGTCAACGTTGCGGACAAAAATGAGGTCGAGGCGGTAGTCACCGATGCCGTGGACCGGATGGGAGGAGTGGATATCCTTGTCAACAATGCCGGCATCACCCGTGACGGACTGCTTCTCAGGATGAGCGAGAAGGAGTGGGACGATGTGATAAGCGTGGACTTGAAATCCTCTTTCAATACCATTCAGGCCGTGCTTCCTTTCATGCTGCGCCAGAAGTCGGGGAGCATCATCAACATCGCCAGCATAGTAGGCGTGATCGGCAACCCCGGTCAGTGCAACTACGCTGCCGCCAAGGCCGGGCTCATGGGTATGAGCCGTTCCCTGGCCAAGGAGATGGGCCCCAAGGGGATACGGACCAACTGCATCGCTCCCGGATTCATACGGACCGACATGACCGCGGGCATGCCAGAGCGTATGGTTGAGGAATGGAAATCCCGCATAGCCCTCAGGCGTCCCGGAACTCCGGAAGATGTGGCAGGCGTGGCATTGTTCCTCGCTTCCGACATGTCTTCGTATGTGAACGGAGAGGTGATCAACTGCTGCGGCGGAATGTAAAGACAGAAACAAATACATCAATATGGCAAACAGAATTCTAGAAGGAAAGAAGGGTATCATCTTCGGTGCCCTCAATGATATGTCCATAGCATGGAAGGCAGCGGAAGCTGCAGTCAGGGAGGGTGCTGAGATAGTGCTCACCAATACGGCGGTGGCCCTGCGTCTGGGTACGCTCGACGAGCTTGCCGCCAGATGCTCCGCTCCGGTGATCGTGGCGGATGCGACAAGTGTCGAGGACCTCGAAAGGCTCGTGGATGAGACCATGGCGCATTTCGGAGGCAAGTTCGACTTCGTGCTCCATTCTGTGGGCATGTCTCCGAATGTCAGGAAAAGGATCCCGTATGAGACGGCGAACTATGATTATATGATGAAGACATTCGACATCTCCGCCGTGTCATTCCACAAGCTCCTCAAGGTCCTGTACCAGAAGGATGCTCTCAATGACCACGGTTCCGTGGTGGCACTCAGCTACATTGCGGCCGACCGTGCGGTGGACGGCTATTCCGACATGTCCGACGCCAAGGCGCTGCTCCAGTCTGTCACCCGCAACTTCGGCTCCATCTACGGCCGCCGCAATGGAGTCAGGGTCAACACGGTGTCTCAGTCTCCGACCATGACTTCGGCCGGTCAGGGCATCGCCGGCATGGATAAGATGCTGGACTATGCAGGACGCCTCTCTCCTCTGGGGAACGCGGATGCAGAAGACTGCGCCGACTACATCGTGACCCTGTTCAGCGATTACACCAGGAAAGTGACCATGCAGAACCTCTACAACGACGGCGGATTCTCAAGCATGGCATGCAGTGTCGACGTGCTTGGGTGATGATAAGAAAGATACTGGTTGCAAATAGGGGTGAGATAGCCATCAGGGTGATGCGCTCCTGCTACGAGATGGGCATCAGGACGGTCGCCGTTTTCAGCGAGGCTGACCGTACCAGCCGGCACGTGCTGTACGCCGATGAGGCGGAGTGCATAGGACCTGCCGCATCACGCGAGAGCTATCTGTGCATAGACAAGATCATCGATGTGGCCAAGAGGCATAAGGTCGATGCCATCCATCCCGGTTACGGTTTCCTCTCGGAGAATGCGGCATTCGCCGCCAGATGCGCCGAGGAGGGCATCATCTTCATCGGTCCCAGACCGGAGACGATGCTGGCGATGGGGGACAAGATCAGGGCGCGTGCCAACATGATCGCCGCGGGCGTTCCGGTTGTCCCGGGCACGCATGAGATGCTCGATTCTCCGGAGGAGGCGGTCAGGCTGTGTGATGAGATAGGGTATCCTGTCATTATCAAGGCATCCATGGGCGGCGGAGGCAAGGGGATGCGTGTCGCATCATGCCGCGCCGAGGTGGCCCCGATGTACGAGGCTGCCCGTTCTGAAGCCATGTCGTCATTCGGCGACGGCACCGTCTATGTCGAGAAATATATCGAGTCTCCGCATCATATCGAGTTCCAGGTGCTCGGTGACATGTACGGCAACGTCATCCACCTCTTCGACAGGGAATGCTCGGTGCAGAGACGCCATCAGAAGATAGTGGAGGAGAGTCCGAGTCCTTTCATCAGCGAAAAGACACGGGCGCAGATGGGTGCGGCGGCTGTCGCTGCGGCAAGGCATGTGGGATATGTGGGTGCCGGTACGATCGAGTTCCTGGTGGACAGGCAGGGCGCCTTCTACTTCCTGGAGATGAACACCAGGCTTCAGGTCGAGCATCCGGTCACGGAAGAGGTATGCGGCATCGACCTGGTCAAGCAGCAGATCCGTATAGCGGACGGACACCCTCTCGAGTACCGCCAGGAGGACATACGGCAGAGGGGCCATGCCATAGAGTGCCGCATATGCGCGGAGGATGCCGACAAGGATTTCATGCCTTCTCCGGGGCTCATCCATCAGCTCATCGAGCCTCAGGGCAAGGGCATCAGACTCGAGTCTTCGGCATATCAGGGCTATGAGATCCCTGTCCATTATGACCCTATGATAGGAAAGCTGATCGTGTGGGCCACAAAGCGCGAATATGCCATCGAGAGGATGAGACGCGCCCTGTACGAATACAAGATAATAGGGCTTGTCACCAACATCCGCTACCTGAGGCAGATCATAGATGTGCCGCAGTTCAAAAAAGGGTGCTATGACACGTCGTTCATCGAGACCAACAGGGAGCGGCTAGCCAGGAGGAAGGGCTATCACAATGATTCTGAAGACATCGCACTGATAGCCGCATATATGGATTACCTGATGGATTATGAAGAGAACACCGCTGAAGTCAAGGATGAGTCGGCGCTCAGCCGCTGGCGCGCTTTCGGGCTTCAGAAGGGTGCTCTGAGGATTTGACGTCATATGGAGATAAAGATAGGAGACAGGCTTGCAGAGGTGACCCTGCTGTCGAAAGACGGCAACAGAGTCAGCATCGACGTGGACGGGAAGGTGTACAATGTGGACGTGTGCATGTTCTCCAACGGACAGTGCTCGATACTCCACAAGGGCATTTCATACAATCCCTTTGTGGTACACAAAGAGCACAGCAGACACTATGGGGTGAGTCTCAGCTACTCATTCTACGAGATAGACATGCTCGACTCCATGGCGAAATACATGAGGATGAGGAAGTCCTCTGTCCGTGAGCGTGAGGATGACAGGATCATCGCACCTATGCCTTCAAAGGTCATACGCCTGCTGGTGGAGCCCGGGCAGAAGGTACAGAAGGGAGATACGCTCATCGTCCTCGAGGCGATGAAGATGCAGTCGTCCGTGGAGGCACCGAGAGATTGTACGGTGGAGAGCGTCAGCTGCGCAGAAGATGACAGCGTGATGGCTGACCAGCTCCTCATCAAATTGAAGTTTGAAGATTGATTATGGGAAGCAGATACAATGCATATGAGAGGATAAACATCCTGCTCGACAGGGGGAGCTTTGTGGAGGTGGACAGGTTTGTGAAGCATCGCTGCACCGATTTCGGCATGCAGGACAAGCGCGTCGCAGGCGATGGCGTGGTCTGCGGCTATGGTAAGATCGACGGGCGCAACGTGTTTGTGTACGCCTTTGATTTCAGCGTGCTGGGCGGCTCCCTGAGTGCCGCAAATGCCAGGAAGATCGCCAAGATCCAGGACATGGCGCTCAAGTGCGGAGCTCCTGTCATCGGCCTCAATGATTCGGGCGGAGCCAGGATCCAGGAGGGTGTCGAGAGTCTCACCGGCTTTGCCGAGATTTTCCGCCGCAATGTGATGTCTTCCGGAGTCATCCCTCAGATCAGCGCCATCATGGGACCCTGCGCAGGTGGCTCATGCTATTCGCCTGCGCTGACCGACTTCATACTCATGGTGGAAGGCGAGAGCCAGATGTTTGTGACGGGCCCCAATGTGATAAAGCAGGTCACTGACGAAGACTGCGACAAGGAGTCGCTTGGCGGTGCCAGGGTGCACTCTGTCGAGTCCGGTGTCTGCAGCCTCGTGTGCCAGGACGACGAGGAATGCCTGATGACCATACGCGAGCTGATAGGTTTCCTTCCTTCCAACAACATGGAAGACGCACCGGTCCGTCTGCCTTCCGATGACGTCACACGCATGTGCCATGAGCTGGATACGGTGGTGCCGGACAATCCCAATCTTCCGTACAATATCAAAGACATCATCGAACCCGTCTGCGATCAGCAGTATTTCTTCGAGATACAGCCGGATTTTGCCCGCAACATAGTGGTGGGCTTCGGCCGCATGGCCGGACATACCGTGGGCTTCGTGGCAAACCAGCCGGCCCATCTCGCGGGAGCGATCGACATCGATGCCAGTGACAAGGCTGCCCGTTTCATACAGTTCTGCGACTGCTTCAACATCCCTCTCATCGCCATCGAGGATGTCCCAGGCTTCCTTCCGGGCCTGAAGCAGGAGCACTCTGGCATCATCAGACACGGTGCCAAGATAGTCTATGCCTTTGCAGAGGCTACGGTGCCGAAGATCACCCTCATCACGCGCAAGGCCTACGGCGGGGCGTATATAGTGATGAACTCCAAGCAGATAGGTGCAGACATCAACCTCGCCTACCCGACTGCGGAGATTGCAGTGATGGGCGCGAAGGGAGCGGTCAGCATTCTCTACCGCAAGGAGGATCCAGAGAATATCCCGGCCAGGATAAAGGAGTATGAGGAGAAGTTCGCCAACCCGTACTGTGCGGCTGAACTCGGCTATGTAGACGATGTCATACAGCCGTCAGAGACACGCGTCGCTCTCATCAAGGCGCTTGACTGCTGCAGGAACAAAAGTCAGAGCAACCCTCCGAAGAAGCATGGCAACATGCCTGTGTGATCCCTTCCGGATCAGAACTCGAACCTCGGCATAGGGAGGAGCTTATGCAGGTTGGCCTTGTGCATGCGGTCGATCTTGTCGACCTTGAGGCCTTCCGCTTCATTGTCGTGGACATAGCCTTCAGGGGCCTTGCCGGTGCGGATGTAGATGTCAAGCTCCGCATAGGTGAAACCTATCTTCTCCTCGTCAGGACAGCTGTGCGGGAGTCCGTCGTCAGGTGTCTTGTGCACCCATTCGTACGGCACTCCGAGGTAATCGCCTATGGCGAGGACCTCTGTCACAGTCAGATTTGCCAGAAGTGAGAAGTCTCCTGCACCGTCACCGAACTTCGTGGCGTAGCCGATATAGTCCTCCGAGAGGTTGCAGGTATTGATGACACGTGCGTTGTTGGTCTGGCCTATGGCGTAGAGTGTGGTCATGCGCACGCGCGGAGGGATGTTCTGCACGCTTGCGTTGGACAGGTCCTCTCCTGCATCCCTGATGGCTTCCATGAGACCGTCGCATGCTTTTCCCACATTCACTGTGTATGACCTGATGCCGAGCTTCTCGCAGATCTTGTCAGCATCGTTGAGGGACTGGCTTCCTTGAGGCATGCAGACGCCGATGACACGCTCCGGTCCGAGAGCCTTTGCAAGTATGGCAGCCGATACTGTCGAGTCCTTGCCTCCGCTCATGCCGAGGATCGCGTTGGTGCCTGCTCCGGCAGCCTCAAAATAGTCTCTGGTCCACTGGATGAGTGCCTCTGCTGTCTTGGCAGCATCGAAGCTGTAGTCGTGTCTTTCCATTTCGTGTCTTTTTTCCAGAACAAATATAACAAGTCCTCTCCGCAATCGGAAGCGTCCGGGCTACCTTTCAGGGACCTTTCCCTCACAGATCGCGCGGATGTGACGTACCGTGACAGGATATGCAGGGTTGCACATGCCGCCGTGGTCATAGCCCTGGAATTCGTAGAGGAACACCTGAGGGCAGCCGACGAGCTTCATCATGCGCCAGAAATAGGCCTGCTCCTCATAGCGTCCGTTCATCTCCATCTCGCGGTCTCCGCTCATGACATAGAAAGGCATCTGGAGCGGTCTGACGTGGTACAGCGGTGCGGTCTCGTCGATGAGCGGCTGGAGCGGACCGAGTCCCTTGTCCTTGCGGACATTGAAGTGCGTGATCACCTGCGCGCTGTATGGGAATGCCCCCGCAATGGTGTCTGCATCCACACCGTACTTCGCCAGATAGTGCTTGTCCAGCACGACCATGTCAGTGAGATAGCCTCCGGCGGAGTGTCCTGAGACGAAGATGCGGTCGGTGCGCCCGCCGCGGGCCGCCACCTCCCTGAAT
>JAGHSA010000009.1 GCA_018066125.1 Candidatus Cryptobacteroides onthequi
TGGAAAGACAGGGAGAAGGCTCTTGATGAGATATTCTGGCTCAAGGAGCATGGCATCGTCATGGTGGAGCAGCCTATGCCGAAGGAGAGGCTCGACGACATCGCATGGATCACCGAGCGCAGTCCGCTCCCGATCTTTGCGGATGAGTCCATCCAGAGGCTCAGGGACATCCCTTCAATCAAGGGCGCATTCACGGGCATCAACATCAAGCTCATGAAGTGTACCGGCATGTCTGAGGCACACAAGATGATCACATACGCCAGGGCAGAAGGCATGAAGGTGATGCTCGGCTGCATGACCGAAACCTCATGCGCATGCACCGCGGCCGCACATCTCTCACCTCTGGTGGATTTTGCGGACATCGACGGAAATCTCCTCATCGCAAATGACCGCTTCGAGGGCATGGTCGTTGAGGGCGGAAAGATGATACTCCCGGACCGCCCGGGTCTCGGTTTGAAAAAATTGTAGCAAATTGCAGTTTTCTGCGTCAAATGAATAACAAATTTAAAACATAAGACTATGACACTTTTAGTTATCCTGGTAATTGCTGCGCTTCTGATCATCTGGATCATCAGCGTACAGCGTCAGCTCGTAAATGCAGACGAGCTCTGCAAGAACTCAATGAGCCAGATCGGCGTGCAGACACAGAGCCGCTGGGATGCCCTCACAGCCCTTGTCGAGCTTGTGAAGTCATACAACGAGCACGAATACAATACCCTCAGGGACGCCATTGCCATGCGCAGGCCTATCAACGGCAGCAGCACTGCAGCGGATGTGAACGCTCAGGAGCAGGCAATCGCCGGCGCCATGAGGCAGATCAATGTGGTCGCAGAGCAGTATCCTGATCTCAAGGCCAACGAGAACTATGGCAAGACCATGGACAGCGTCAACGTATACGAGAATCAGGTCCGCATGAGCCGTATGGTCTACAACGATTCTGTCACCAAGTTCAACAGACTTGTCCGTCAGATTCCTAACTCATTCGTGGCAGGTTTCCTCGGCTTCCGTGAGAAGGACTACCTCAAGGAGGATCCTGCAAAGTCACAGATGCCTTCAATGAAGATCTAAATATGAGAAGGCTGGCAATCATGCTGTCGGCCCTCCTTGTATCGGCGATATCCTTTGCTGCAAGTCCTGCGGTAAAGGATATTGACATAAAGGTGGAGCTTGACAGGAATGGAACTGCTCACATCACTGAAGTCTGGAATGTCGTGGTGGCAGAGGGCACAGAATGGTACCTCGTACGCGACAATCTGGGTGACATCCGTGTGTCCGGACTTTCTGTCATGGATGAGTCGGGTCTCCATTTTTACAATGAAGGCAGCTGGGATGTCGATCGCGACATTCGCGCCAAGGCCGGCAGATGCGGAATAGTGGAGAAGCGGGGCGGATGTGAGATCTGCTGGGGAGTCGGCAGCTACGGACCGCACGTCTACACAGTCTCCTATCAGATGTCCAACGCGGTCAAGAGTCTCAATGACTATGACATGCTCCATATGCAGCTGGTGTCACCGGGCCTCTCAAGCGCACCGAAGCATGTCAAAGTGACCATTTCGGCCAGGGGAGAGACCATATCGGAGGATAATGCCCGCATATGGGGATTCGGATACAACGGCACCATGGGCTTTGAGGATGGTGCAGTCGTGGGAGAGTCAAGTGAGGCTTTCAAGACCAACAGCTCTGTCATTGCACTCATCCGATTCGACAAGGGCATGTTTGCGTCAGCCAGCGTTCAGGACCGAGATTTCTCGGAGGTTCTCGACTACGCCATGGAGGGCGCGGATTTCCGTAAGCCAAAGACACTTGCAGACAAGCTGGCAGATCTGTTCTACGCAATGATCGCCATCATGTCATGGCTCGTCCCGATCCTCTTGGTGATCATATCCAGAAGAGTCAGCTACAAGAAGATTCTGGGCTGCAATCCGAAGGAAGTCACATGGTCCAGAGACCTGCCTTATGACGGCAACATCCTGGAGTCAGACTATATGCTCACCAAGCTTGGAGTGAAGAGGAAAGCCAATGCCATCGCATCGGCCATGATTCTGGACATGATCAACAAGGGCATACTCGTATCCTCACGAGACGCCAGAGGCAGAGTCGAGATATCCTTCAACGATGCGGCTGACATGAACGGCATCCCTCAGTGCGAGAAGGAACTCTACGACATGATGAAGGCCGCCAGCGGTGCAGATGTCATACTTCAGGACAAGGAGTTCTCGCGCTGGTCTGCCAGACATACCCAGAGGTTGAGCTCATGGACTGACAACATCAGGTCCGAGGGACGTTCTGCTCTGGTGAATGACGGGTATCTTTCAGGAGGACGCTACTCTGCAGAGGCTCAGGCCAAGGCAAGGGGGCTTCTCGGATTCAAGAAGTATCTCAGCGATTTCACCCTCGTGAAAGAAAGGCATACCGCGGAGGTGGCACTCTGGAAGGAGTATCTTGTATTCGCGGCCCTCTTCGGCATCGCGGAGAAAGTGGCGAAGGAGCTTCGTGACATCGACCCTGTTCTCTATCAGGAAGTCGTCACTGCAGGTTATGACCCTAACCTCATCTACATGACACGCAACCTGGCCAATGCCATCACCAATGCGACCTATACCGCCAACACAGATACCAGAGCCCACGGTGGCTTTGGAGGAGGAACGTCGTTCGGCGGTGGAGGCGGCTTCAGCGGAGGCGGTTTCGGAGGAGGATCGCGTTAATACGGGGGCTAAGCCGCCCCCGGACACGACAATTGTTTACGAAAGGCGTGAAACTGTCAGTTTCTCGCCTTTTTCTGTATTGAATTCGAAAAACTCACCGGTGAGTTTCTCCTCCTTTCCGTCAGCATGGCGTATGAGGACAGTGCTCCCCGGCCATGGATTCTCCATCCTGCATGGCCTGCCCTGTTCGCTCAGGATTTCCACATTGCCGACCAGTCCGTCTTGGATGGATGAGGATACGAGGAAGGCGCCATTGGCACGCAGATGCCGGAATGATGCATCCTGCGACCTTGCCCAGCAAGGGAAAATGCGCACTGTACCTTCGAAACTCTGCATCAGCATCTCGTTGATGGTGAAAGGCACTGCCGCCAGGGTCTCGATGCCGCCGCCGGCAGCGACGATGCAGCAGTTTGGATAGCTGTCCATCTCTATGCGCTCCTTCAGGAACGAGAGTATCTTCTCCGGATCATATCCAAGTCGCGCGGCACCTGGATAGACCGTCTCCACACCGTTGCTCAAGGAGTTTCCCCAGTCACTTCCGCTCCTCTTGACCCAATGATTCATGTCATCCAGCATGATTCCGCTGAATTCCGGAGTTGTCAATGGTCCGCTCACCATAGGCGGGATGAGCACGCCATGCATGTGGATGCGGTTGAGGCCTCCCGGCTTGAAGTCCTCACTCTTCGCGTCCGCGCCCTTGCGGTCGCAATTCTTGAGACTGAGCCTTCCGTCGTCTTTCGTGCCGACAGGGAAATCGCTCAGCCTGTCCAGGATGTCCTGCCATACTGCTCTCCTGCCGTCGTCGACGCCCAGCACTGAACTGATGTCCAGGGCACCGCGCATCACCATCCTGATGAGGCCAAGCGAGCACATCGGATTCACGTCGTTGTCGTTGCCGCGTCCCGGCCATTCTTCGTAGAAGCTGTCATTCACGGATTCGTATCTGCCGTCACGCAGAACCAGAAAATCCTCCCAGAATTCTGCACATCCCGAAATGTATGGGTAGATCTTCTCGGCGTATGACTTGTCCCATGTGGCATAGAAACGCATCATCATGTTGACGGCTCCGAAAGACGCATTGGATTTCTGCCCCCAGAACATGACTCCGCCGTCTATCATGTGGTCGGAGTATCCGTACATGCGCTTCATTTTCTCATCTGTATCCGGCCATGCCGCGCAGGAAAGCCCGAAAGGACCGATCCCGACAGGGTAGTAGAGCCCGCGGCATCCCAGAAGGTCTCCGGCAAATGCCCTGCCCTTGTCCATATAGTCCAGCAGCGGCTGGTCATAATTGTCGGTCAGACATATATGGTTGCTTGAATAGCAGCCCCAGTACGGCGACTGGTAGTTGTAGTTCATATGGTAATCTCCTGCCCATGCGGTATCATCGCTGGTTATGAAAGATCCCCAGAGTCCTGGGGCGGTCTTGCCGGAGCGGCTGCTGCAGGCCAGCAGGTATTGGGACTGATAGTAGTAGCGCTCCATCCATTCATCGCCGATGTCCACATGAGAGAGACTCCAGAATGAAGACCACCATGCCTGATGCATCTTCTTGAGGGACTTCAGCCCCTTGCCCGTGCAGCCCTCTGCCTCTGCGATGGCTTTCTCTTTCCAGTCTGGAGTGTCCAGGTTTGTGTACACCGCAAGCACAAGAGTCAGTTTCTTTCCCGGCCTGAGGCTTATGGCTCCGGTTGTGTGATTCAGTGCAAGCGCGACATGGGATTCCCACTTCAGGCGCTCATCGCCGATAAAGCTTCTTGTCATCCAGCTGCAGCACCTGTCGGAGCCCTGCTCGATGACGGATGCGAGCGGACCGTCTTCTGTCGGGAGGAACTCGACATCGAGAACGGTCTCCTTGTCTGAGACCAGTTCGATGACAGCCTTGTTGTCGGTGGCTGATACCCAGGACGTCACAGACAGTGCATTGTCAGGCAGTGTGTATGTCGCCCGGATCTCGGCGCTGCCGGGCAGCTGTTCGGCATGGTAGGTTCCTGTCGAGATGATGCCGGAGCTCAGTCTCAAGGCGCCCGGAAGGGCCAGGCCGCCTTCAGGATAGGACTCCAGTGCGCGCCAGAAATCATTCTTCCCTATGAAGAAGGTCAGGCCGTCTCCGGATGTATTCATGGTGATGCCTATGTCTCCGTTGCCGGCCAGAGGGGCATCCGGTGTCTTGGGTGTAGGGACATGTCCCGGCCATTCAGAGAATGTCGCCTTGTACCTGTCCATTTTGTTCAGGAGTGCCTTCTGCTCCGTGCTGCAGCCGCAGAGCACAGAGATAGCGAGGATGATATAAGCAGCAGTTTTCATATGATGTGTCTTGGGTGTTTGTTCCAGTCAAACATAAATATATGAATTATGCGGCAGATTGTGTCCCACCGGCCGGTAAAAAATACGAGAGGCCGATCCGTAGGGACCAGCCTCTCTTTCATCGTATGTGACTGACTAGAAAATCTCCTCCTTTGGCTCTACAGGCTCCTGTGGAGCAGCAGGCCTTGGCTTGGAGTCTACTCTCTGGCCGAAATGCCTTCTCTCGCCACCATGCTCGCCTTCGCGACGTGGTCCTCTGTCACCATCGCGGCGTGGACCGCGGTCACCGTCACGGCGTGGACCTCTGTCGCCATCGCGACGTGGTCCTCTGTCACCGCGCTCTGGGCGTGGACGGCGCTCAGGCTCCACATAGCCTTCTGGCTTCTCGGCGAGAGCCCTCATTGAGAGGCGCATCTTGCCGGTCTTCGCGTCGATCTCGAGGAGCTTGACATCCACCTCGTCGCCGACCTTGAGCACGTCCTCGACCTTCTCGGTCTTGGTCCATGCGATCTCGGATACGTGGAGAAGGCCTTCCTTGCCAGGGAGGATCTCTACGAAAGCACCGAACTCAAGGATGCTTACGACCTTTCCGTGGTATGTGGTGCCTGCCTCAGGGACAGCGCAGATGCCCTTGATCCAGTCGAGTGCCTTTGTCATGGCCTCCTTGTCATTTGAAGCTACATCTACGACGCCCACTGTGCCTTCACCTGAAGGGTTAGGCTCCTCGGTGATGGTGATGGTGGTGCCGGTCTCCTTCTGGATCTTCTGGATGGTCTCGCCGCCCTTGCCGATGATGGCACCGATGAACTCGGAAGCGACAATGATCTGCTCGATACGAGGAACGAATGGCTTGTAGTCCTCACGAGGCTCGCTGATGGTCTTCGTCATTTCGCCCATGATGTGGAGGCGACCCTGGCGTGCCTGCTCGAGTGCCTTTGCGAGCACGTCGTATGAGAGTCCGTCCACCTTGATGTCCATCTGGGTGGCGGTGATACCGTCCTTGGTACCTGTAACCTTGAAATCCATGTCTCCGAGATGATCCTCGTCACCAAGGATGTCGGTGAGGATGGCGTAGCGGTCATTTGGACGCTCTGCGTCTGTGATGAGACCCATGGCCACACCTGCAACAGGCTTCTTGATCTTCACACCTGCATCCATGAGCGCGAGGCAGCCTCCGCAGACTGATGCCATAGAAGACGAACCGTTGGACTCGAGGATATCTGAAACCACGCGTACTGCGTATGGGTTCTCTGGAGCGAGTGGAACTACTGGCTTGAGGGCGCGGAGAGCGAGGTTTCCGCGACCGATCTCACGACGGCCTACACCACGCTGAGGTCTTGCCTCACCTGTAGAGAATGGAGGGAAGTTGTAGTGAAGCACGAACTGCTGGTCGTCCTGGATGAGGACCTCGTCAGTCTCCTTCATGTCCATCTTGGTTCCGAGGGTGACAGTCGCGAGTGACTGGGTCTCACCACGGGTGAAGATAGCTGAGCCATGTGCGCAAGGGAGGTAGTCAACCTCGCACCAGATAGGACGTACTACGTCGCAGGCACGGCCGTCAAGACGGATGCCCTCGTCGAGGATCATGTTGCGCATAGCCTCCTTCTCGACAGCGTGATAGTAGCGTGCTACGAGAGGTGCCTTCTCCTCAAGCTCCTCCTCAGGGATGGTAGCGAGGAATTCTTCCTTGATGGCAGCGAAGCCGTCCTCACGCTCGTGCTTCGGCTTTGCTGACTTGGCAAGAGCATAGCACTTGTCATAGCAGAACTCCTTGACCTTCTTCTCGAGGTCCTCGTCCTGAACGTCGTGTGGATAGTCGCGCTTGTTGGTATCTGTACCGAGCTCTGCCATGAGCTCCTTCTGGATGCGGCAGTGTTTCTTGATCTCCTCGTGTGCAAACTTGATGGCGCCGAGCATCACATCCTCGCTTACCTCGTTCATCTCACCTTCTACCATCATGATGTTCTCTTCGGTAGCGGCAACCATGAGCTCGAGGTCAGCCCTCTTCATGTCTGAGAATGTAGGATTGATGCAGTATTCACCGTCGATGCGGCATACGCGTACCTCTGAGATTGGACCGCCGAACGGGAGGTCGGAGGTCGCAAGTGCGCATGAAGCTGCAAGGCCTGCGAGTGCGTCTGGCTGGATGTCCTTCTCAGCTGAGATGAGAGTCACGTTGACAAACACCTCGAGGTGGAAATCATCTGGCCAGAGAGGTCTGATAGGACGGTCGATGAGGCGTGAGATGAGGATCTCATAGTCGGAGGACTTGCCCTCTCTCTTCATGAAGCCTCCTGGGAAGCGTCCTGCTGAATAGAATTTCTCCTTGTAGTCTACTGTAAGAGGCATGAAATCGGTGCCTTCCTTTACTTCCTTGGCTGCGCATACGGTGGCGAGAAGCATGGTGCCACCCATCTTTACGACAGCAGAGCCGTCAGCCTGCTTTGCAAGCTTGCCGGTCTCGATTTCGATTGTCCTTCCGTCGGACAATACGATCTTCTTGTTGATGATGTTCATTATTGTTTCGTCTTTACGTCTAGTGTCTTCTTTGCTTCCGGAGCCGAAAGGTTAAAATAAGGGGATGGTCCGGATGGAGCCATCCCCTTAGGTTTCTTCCTATCGTGATTATCGACGGAGACCGAGCTCCTTGACGATATTTCTGTATCTCTCGATGTCATTCTTCTGGAGGTAGTCCAGAACCTGACGTCTTTTACCTACAAGGCGGAGAAGTGAGCGGCGTGTTACAACGTCCTTCTTGTTCTTCTTCACATGCTCTGTGAGGTGAGCGATACGGTAGGAGAATAAAGCAACCTGACTCTCTGGTGAACCGGTGTCCTTATTAGACTTTCCGTACTTCGCGAAAATCTCTTGCTTCTTTTCTGGCATAAGATATTCAGCCATAGTGCAAAAAATTTTAAGTGTTAAAAAATCAAAAGCTTATCCATCGCGGATTTAGCGGGGCAAATTTAGCAAATATTTCGGATATAACAAGTCTTGCTGGTCAATAATTTGCGCGTCCGTCCCTTTCTCTGTGTGCCGGTCAGCGCAACAAAGCGCACACTGTGTCGATTTGTTGTCAAATGGTAATCCCGTGGTGGATATGTTCGGGAAATATTCGCTATCTTTATGGAACAATCTACAAAATCCTCAAAATCTTGATTCTATGAAACGTTTTGTCACTCTGGCGCTCGCTGCGGCTTTTCTGGCTGCGCCTGTCGCCCTGGGTTCTGGAGTTCCGGCTTCAGCTGCTGAACAACAGCAGGCCAAAAAGTTGGTTTCCGGTACGGTGCTGGACAAGGACGGTCAGCCGATCATAGGCGCGACTGTCATGGTCCCAGGGACCACCATCGGTGCCATTACGGATGCCAACGGCCGCTACAACATTTCCATCCCTTCATCGGCGACATCGCTTGAGATCTCATGCATCGCCTACAAGAGCCAGACAGTGGCTGTTCCTTCCGCGGGCAGCTACAACGTCACCCTTGCGGATGATGCCGAGATGCTTGAGGAGACTGTGGTGGTAGGATATGGTGTCCAGAAGAAGTCAAACCTCACTGGCGCCATCGCCTCCGTGAAGTCGGACGCTCTTGTGGACATCCCTGCGAAGTCCCTCAATGAAGCCATCCAGGGCAAAGTGGCTGGTGTCTATGTCAGCAAGGGCACCGGCGTCGGCGCAGGTTCCACCATCTATATCCGTGGCGCGGGATCCATCAGCGGTCTCCAGCCTCTCTATGTGATCGATGGTATGCCGGGCGGCAGCAATGTGGGTCTCAACATGGACGACATCGAGTCCATCGAGGTCATCAAGGATGCTTCGGCAGCTGCCATCTATGGTGCCGCTGCTGCGGGTGGAGTCATCCTCATCACTACCAAGAAGGGTGCTGACGGCAAGACTCCTGTCGTGACCCTCAATGCAAAGGTCGGCCTCTCAACCGCTGGAAAGTCTTATGATCTCCTCAATACCGAGCAGTATCTCCAGATGCGCGCAGAGACCACAGGCTCTATGGTGGACCTCTACAACCAGTATAAGGCAAATCCATCCTCACTCCCTGATACCGACTGGGTGAAGGAACTCAACCTCAGGGGAACAGGTATGAACCAGCAGTACGACATGTCTGTCAGCGGACAGTCCGGCAAGATCAACTACTATCTCTCCGGCCAGTTCCAGAAGGAAGACGGCCTCCAGCTTGACTGGTGGCGCTA
>JAGHSA010000028.1 GCA_018066125.1 Candidatus Cryptobacteroides onthequi
CCGTAGGCTGCCTTCGAGAGATCCTTGATAGGCTGGATCACGCTGTAGAGGATCACCATGTAATAGATGAAGGTAGGGGCGTCTATAGGGGAGTTGTCGCTGAGGATGAGCGTGCCGCCGAACCAGAGCACGATGGCTATCATCACGGTGCCGAGGAATTCGCTTACCGGGTGAGCCATGGCCTGGCGGGTGGAAACACGTCCCGTCTTGTCCTTCATGGCGCCGGTCACGCCTTCGAAACGCTCAGACATCTTCTTCTCCGCGAGGAAGGCCTTGATGACCCTGAGACCGCCGAGGGTTTCCTCGACCTGCGACATGGTGTCGCTCCAGAGAGTCTGGGCCTCGAGAGACTTGGCCTTGAGCCTGCGGCCTATGAGTCCCATGAGCCAGAGCATCACCGGTGCGAAGACTATGGTGAAGAGAGTCATCTGCCACGAGATGAGTATCAGTGTCCCGAAATAGAACACAATCAGGATAGGGTTCTTGATCAGCATGTCGAGTGAACTCGTGATCGAGGTCTCGACTTCCTGCACGTCGCCGCTCATCCTGGCTATGATGTCTCCTTTCTTTTCTTCGGAGAAGAATCCTATCGGGAGGCTGAGTATCTTGTTGTAGATCTCCATGCGCAGATCCTTGACGATGCCGGTGCGGATAGGCACCATCACCGCCGTGGAGCCGAAATAGCATGCGGTCTTGAGTGCGGTCATGACCGAGAGGACGAGGCAGAGGATGATGAGTGTCATGGATCCTCCATGCACGGTCATGAACTGCGACACGTAGAAGTAGGCGTTGTTGAGAGCCTTCTCCTTGAAGTCTATGGCTGTGTCCCAAGGGATGAACTCATATACCTTGTCGTTGATCCTGAAGAGTATCTGGAGTATAGGTATGATGAGGGTGAACGAGAATATGTTGAACACCGCCGAAAGGATGTTCAGAAGGACGGATCCGCCCAGATAGTTCTTGTATGGCGCCACATAGCGGCGTATCATTTTCCAGAAGTCTTTCATCTGTGATTGTTTCTAGGTGCAGATTGCATCATTTCATGTCGGCGAGCTTGCCCCAGATCCATCTGTAGATGATCTTGGTCCTGGCCTCCAGAAGCATCGGGCAGATCTTGTCAGGCGTGTCTGTGAGCCTGTTGGTGTCCATGGTGATGCCGGAAGTGAACATCACGCCGTAGATGCCGTGCTCGCGGAACACTTTCTGGTCTGACACCTTGTTGAGGAACATGTCTGTGAATCCGGTGCTGCCGTAGTAGTCGAAGCTCAGGTCGAGATAGCGCTCTCCCTGGCGGTTGCACTTGTGGAGGAGTATCTTGTCCGCGTCCTTGCACCCGAGCATGATGAGATAGTCGTCGAAGCCCTTGTGCGCCGGAGCCTGGTTGCCGCCGAGGATGTCGAGGTTGACCATCATGGTGATATCCCTTGGGTTGATCGCCCTGTTGGAGTATGGGTCTCTGAACATGCCCCTGGAGATGCGGTTCCAGAGATTCTCCGATCCCGCAAGGCTCAGCTGCTTGGCGTCGAATGCCACGAAGATGATGTTCTGGCGTATCTCCCCGCCCATTGCGGCGACATATCTGAACATGTCGGCTATGCCGAGAAGGGCTGCGACTCCGGAGGCGTTCGAGTCTGCGCCCGGGTAGATGGATCCGTCGAGCATCCCTATGCCGTCATAGTGCGCTCCGATGATGATGTAGCTGCTGCGGTTTGCCGGTCTGGTGGCCGGAATCATTCCGATCACATTGTGGCATACGCCCTTGGCGTTGCGGAATGACTGCGAATATGTGCTCCCGAAAGGGGTGAGTCCGAGTCCTGCGAATCTTCTGGAGATCCACCATGCTGCATCCACAGCACCTCTCTGGACTGTGCCTCGTCCTTCGCAGACTGCACTTGAGAGATAGTCTGTGTAGTGCTTGAGCGTGGTGCTGTCGACAACGCTCTCCGCGTCTCTGAAAGGCTGGAGGGTGACTCTGTGGCTCTGACATGATGCCTGTGCCTGTGAAATGGCCGCTGCTGCCAGCACTGTAAGGAATATTTTTTTTGCCGGATTCACGGGTAAGGCCTGATTTATGATTATATTTGCATGATTCGTGAGTTACAAAAGTAACAATTCCACGCCACATTCGGAAATAAATGAAGAGACTTGGTACAATATTGGTCATGATGGTTCTATGGAGCCAGGCATGTCTTGCACAGTATGACAAGGACGTATTCTCGTTCAGGGGAAGGAACGCCCTTGCAGATGGAAGATATGCCCAGGCCATAGAGCAGTTCAACATCCTGGCGCGTCTGGATACCACAGACTACTGGACTTATTTCTACCGTGGCATCGCCAAATACAATCTCGGTGACATCCGTGGAGCCCAGCAGGATTTCGATACGTCCGTGCGCCTCGACCCTGTGTTTACCAACGGATATCATTACAGGGCCATTACATACAGCCGCTTCGGCAGGTACGACGAGGCTCTGGCAGATTTCAAGAAGGCAATAGATCTCCGTCCGGGTTTCATCGGTCTGTATTTCAGCCGGGGAGTGACATACTTCCTGGCGCAGCGCTTTGAAGATGCCGTGTCGGATTTCGACCGATACATCCGCAAGGAGCCGAAGGACCCTTCCGCATATCTGAACAGGGGAGCCAGCTATCTCTTCCTCGGTGACACCACCAAGGCGATAAATGACTACAACAAGGCCATAAAGCTCGACCGCTTCGAGCCTGAGGGATACATACGCCGCGGCCGTCTCTATGCCGAACGCAAGGAATATGACAAGGCCATCGGCGATATGGACAAGGCCATCTCTCTGGATTCGACCAACACTTTCGCATACTTCAACAGGGCGATCATGTACTATGACCAGATGGACTACAACAGGGCCATGTCAGACCTCAATCATGTGCTGAAAGAGGAACCGGGCAACGCCCTCACCCTGTACAACAGGAGTCTCATCTATGCACAGGTCGGTGACTATGAGTCGGCTCTGGCCGATATGGACAGGGTGATCAACATCAACCCCGGCAACGTGCTCGCGTTCTACAACCGTGCCTCATACTTCGCGCAGATGGGACGCTGGAAGGATGCCGTGGAGGACTACGACAAGGCCATCGAGCTGTATCCGGATTTCGCCAAGGCATACATGAACCGCTCTTATGTCAAGAACATGATGGGTGACATGAAGTCTTCCAAGGCCGACTACCAGACCGCGCAGAAGAAAGTTGCCGAGTATCGTGCCAAGACCGCTGATTCAGAAGGGTCGTTTGCCGATACCACCAAGAAATACAGCTCCCTGCTGAGCCTTGACGCCGACTTCGCGAAGAAGGACTTCGACAATGAACTGCTCCAGCACAGAGATATCGACATACGTCTCAAGCCTCTCTACAAGTTCAGGCTGGCAGCGGCGAGGGACAATCAGATGTATGCGCTGAAGAACAGGTATGAGAATCCTCTCATGGACCGCTTCATCAATGACTCCCATGTACCGGTCATCATCACCAACCTCGATTCCATCCCTGGCGTCAGGGTAGTCGGAAGTTTCGAAAACGCCGTGATGGGAGACAGCAACCTCGGGGCCGGCAGGATGACTCTTCCTGCTTCGGAACTCAATTTCATCAAGGGCCTGTATGAGCTTCAGAACAAGCAGTTCACATCCGCTCTGAACTATTTCGACAGGGCAGTGGAATCTGCGGAAGACGATCAGACCAAGGCGAAATATGCAGAGTTCTACCGTGCATTCTACATGATGAACAGAGGCGTCCTCAGGGCTGAGATGATCGATTTCATCGCATCGATCCAGAACAATGTCCAGACTCTCACCATGGATGATCAGGGTGCCATCAGGGCAAGGGTCAGCGACCAGTCAAGCTATACCTACGACTATTCGGAGGCTATCGAGGACATGCGGCAGGCGAGTGCTCTTGTGCCGGATTTCCCGTACTTCTATTTCAACCTCGGAAATCTCTATTGCCTCTCATCGCAGCTTGTCAGCTCCATCGAGAGCTATGACAAGGCCATCAGCCTCTATCCATACATGGGGGACGCATATTTCAACCGCGGACTTGTCCTGATCTATCTCAAAGACAAGGAGAAGGGCTGCATAGACCTCTCCAGGGCCGGTGAACTCGGTGTGGCTGATGCATACAGTGTCATATCTAAATATTGTGAGGATGAGCGCCATTAGGTTCAAGTCACTGTCAAGCGGAAGCTGCGGAAACTGCTACTTCCTCGGCATAGAGCAGGACGGCGCCGTCACTGACGCCATTCTCATCGATGCCGGCGTCAGTTACCGTAGACTCAAGAAGGAGCTGGCCGCCGAGCACATAGACCTGTCGGTGATCAAGGCGGTGATCGTGACCCATGACCACATGGACCACATCAGGAGCCTGGGTTCGTATTGCAAGTATCTGCATATCCCGGTGTACGCCACAAAGCTTCTTCATGATGCCATGGCACGCCATACATACACTCTCGAACACCTGGGCGCTGTGAGACGCGACCTCAGGGACGGAGTGTGGAACGATATCATTCCCGGCGCCTTTTCGGTCCGCTATTTCATCGTGCCTCACGATGCCACGCAGACTGTGGGCTACGGCATACGCATAGGGGATGCCTATCCTTTCGTGATCATGACGGATATCGGGGCAATGACACCGGAAGCGATGGCATACGCTTCCCATGCCCGTACCGTGGTGGTTGAGTCCAATTATGACATGGACATGCTCATGGGCGGCCCATATACGCACGAGCTGAAGATGCGCATCTGTCAGGGCAACGGCCATCTGTCTAATGACGGCTGCGCCGAAGCCATCGCGAAGTTCTACCATCCGGGTCTGGACCATATCTATCTCTGCCATCTGAGCGAGAACAACAACACTCCGCAGCTGGCTTATGCCGCATCGTCTGATGCGCTTGGCAGGCTCGGATTCAGGCCTTCATACGAGCATTCGGCCTCATTCGTGCACGGAGACGGCTCGTCTGTCACTCTCCAGCCTCTTCCGCGGCGCACCCCTTCTCCGCTTTTCACCCTTTGATATGATGGTGGAAAAGCGGATTTTTATTAAATTCGCAGGATTCGAAATTTCAAAAACTAAACATAAAATGGTTAAAGTAAATCTGGGAGGCTGCAGCTCCTTTGTAAACGATGCAGATTACAAGACATATGTCCAGAAGGCACTTGCTGCCTTCGATACACTTCAGAATGAGGATGGTGCCGGAAACGATTTCCTCGGATGGAAGACTCTTCCTATCGACATCACCGAGTCACTCATCTGTGACATCGAGGCTGTGCGTGACTCATGGAAGGCAAAGGGTGTCAACCTTGTAGTCGTGATTGGTATCGGAGGCTCATATCTCGGCGCAAAGTGTGCGATCGAGGCTCTCAGCCACTCATTTGTCCGTCCGGCAGACAAGCCTCAGGTGGTATTCGCGGGCAACAATCTCTCTGAGGAGTATCTCGCAGAGCTTATGGATCTCGCCAAGACCTGCAACACTGCTGTGATTGTCATCTCCAAGTCAGGTACCACCACAGAGCCTGCAGTGGCATTCCGCATCTTCAAGGAGTATGTAGAGCAGACCTATGGCAAGGCAGAGGCTGCCGAGCGTATCGTTGCCATCACCGATGCCAAGAAGGGCGCTCTCAAGACTCTCGCCACTCAGGAGGGATACAAGTCATTCATCGTCCCTGACAATGTCGGCGGTCGTTATTCAGTCCTCACTCCGGTGGGTCTCGTGCCTATCGCAGTCGCAGGTTTCGATATCCGCGCCATGCTCAAGGGCGCTGCTGAGGAGCGTGAGGCTCTTCTCGTGAAGTCAGAGGACAACGCTGCTGTCCAGTATGCCGCAATGCGTAACCTCCTCCACCTCGAGAACGGCAAGTCTACAGAGATCCTTGTCACCTACAACCCTAAGTTCACCTACCTCGCAGAGTGGTGGAAGCAGCTCTACGGCGAGTCTGAAGGAAAGGACCTCAAGGGTATCTTCCCGGCATCTGTCACCAACACCGCAGACCTCCACTCGATGGGCCAGTTCATCCAGGAGGGAAGTCGCATCATGTTCGAGACTGTAGTCAACATCGAGAAGGCAAACCGTTCAGTTGTCATCGGCTCAGACGAGCAGAACCTTGACCAGCTCAACTACCTCGCAGGCCAGCATGTCAACCACTGCAACGCAATGGCACAGCTCGGTACCAAGCTCGCCCACATCGACGGCGGCGTGCCTCAGATGGAGGTAAGCATCGAGAATATCAATGAGGAGAACCTCGGTGCCATCTTCTATTTCTTCGAGTTCTCATGCGGTATCAGCGCATACGTGCTCGGTATCAACCCATTCAACCAGCCGGGTGTCGAGGCTTACAAGAAGAACATGTTCGCTCTTCTCCGCAAGCCAGGTTTCGAGGCTCAGACAGAGGCAATCCTCAAGAGAATCTAAGTCATGAAGAGGTTTTTTGCAATCGCAGCTCTCGCTGCTGCATTTGTCTCAGTCTTCTCATGCGGTACCGCAAAGCAGGCTGCAGACGGCAAGACCGGTTTCCCTGCCGACAGGCAGGGCGGCAAGATCGCCATCGTGGCTCATCGCGGATTCTGGGACTGTGAAGCTGCCGGCTATACCCAGAATTCCATCGCCTCGCTCAGATGCGCACAGGAAAACCATCTCTGGGGCAGTGAGTTCGATATCCATGTGACCAGCGATGACGAGGTCATCGTCAATCATGACAACAATATCCAGGGTGTAGTCATCTGGGACAATCCTCTCTCTACCTTCAAGGCCATGACCCTGAAGAATGGCGAGAAGCCGTCCACACTCGATGAGTATCTCACCCAGGGAGAGAAGTCGCACACAATGCTCGTCTGCGAGCTCAAGAAGCAGAAGAACAACCAGAGAGCAGATGTCCTTCTGGAGAAGACCGTAGAGCTTCTCAGGGCTCACAATCTCTTCACTCCTTCACGTGTTGTGTTCATCACATTCGACAAGTACCTTTGTGACCGTATTGCGAAGGAATATCCTCAGTTCGTGAACCAGTACCTCAGCGGCGATATCGCTCCTGCGAAGCTCGCTGCCCAGGGTATCAACGGTATCGACTATGAGAAGAAGGTGTTCAAGCTCTTCCCGGGCTATGTCGAGGAAGCTCACAATCTGGGCATGAGTGTCAATGCATGGACTGTCAACGATGAAGAGACCATGAAGTCACTCTTCGGTCTGGGCATCAATCAGCTGACCACCAATGACCCTCTTCTTGCAAGGAAGCTTCTCGGCAAGAATGAATACAAGGGAAGGAAATAACTCTTTGTATCTGATACAAAAAAGGCGGCCCGGAAGAGCCGCCTTTTTCATTGCCATCAGAAGTTTGATATCTGAATGCTGTCCGGTATTGAAGAGATTCTTTTGTAAATCGACTCTTCCGATCCGGATGTGAGAGTGAGCATGCCGTCGGTTACCTCGACAGTGTAGGCCGCTGCCCACGGAGTTCCGTCGGTGTAATTGCCGGACAGTCTGTTGCCAGTCAGTGTCCAGCTTCCGTCATATCGTACGTAGGAACTGTTTTCGTCGAGTCTCTGAAAGATGACAAACTTGCCGTCCCCGACAATGTCCAGATAGACCTGAGGCGTCTGTCCGTATTGCCCGCTGACGCTGACAAGTTCCCATGCCCCCGGAAGATCATTACGGTAATCCTTCTCCTTTTCACATGCGCAGAAGACGATGGCAGAAATGACAGCTGCCATCAGGTACCTGAGAATATTGCTGAACTTCATCATAACCATCCTCCATTGTTGCTGGCGTTCTCTCTGGAGACAATGGATATTGTCCTTTTGAAGAGTTTTCCGCCCATATCCGTATCTGTTCCTTCCGCTGCACCTCCGGCAACTGCTTCCACTGTGATTCTGGCCGATCCCATCTTGCTGCAATTTATGTGCAGAATGCCCTGAGATACGGCAGGAGCCTCTTTGAGGCCCAAAGCTTCGCTGTCTCTGCTGCTGATGCTTACTTCCTTGATGGCAATCTTTGAGGCATCTTCTCCGAGAAGACGTCTGAGGTCTATGCTTGCGTCAGTGCCTGTCTTTACTGTCACGAAAGGTACTCCCTCTACATTCATGAGCATCTTCCATGCATCGATAACTCCGGTGCCCATGCCGCCTTTCCTCGAGGCGAGATCAAAGCTTGAAGTCGGCCCCATCTTGCTGCCGGAAAGTCTGTCTTCCAGCGGGTTCACGGCTGTGAGTATCATGGCCTCGAACTCGTCTCTTGTGAAATGTCTTCCAAGCTGCTTTGCATAAGAGAGACCGAGCGCCGCGATTCCTGATACTACCGGAGTTGCCTGAGATGTGCCGTGCATGAAACCGTAGTCGTTGCCCTTGAGTTCGCTCGGGAGGGTCGAAAGCATGGTGAGGGTAAACGTGTTGTCTCCGCCCGGCGCCGCAATGTTTACTCCCAGACCATAGTTCGAGTACCATGCTGGGAGGTTGTCCTGCGAGATGGCAGACACACAGATGTAATCCCTGTATGCACCGGGATACTCTGCAAAGTTGTTATGACTGTTTCCTGCGGAAATGATGACGATGTTGCCGTCCACCGCACTGTTGTTGGCGTTTTCCGGTGCCCTGAAATAGTCGAATGCCGCTTTCACGGCCGAAAGGCTTTCGCTGAATGCCCTGTCGGAATAGTATTTGCCCAGTCCGAAAGAACACTGAAGCACACTCGCTCCGTTGTCGGCTGCATATTTGATTGCCTTTGCCACGGCTGCGTTGTCGTGGCTGCTGCCGCTGAAGATCTGGCATGACATGATCCTCACGCCGTCGCCCTTCCCGGATCCTCCGGCAACGCTGCTGATTCCGATGCCGTTGTTGTTCACGGCGGCTACAAGACCGGCCACGTGTGTGCCATGGCCGTTGTCACCCCCCTTATTCCAGGAGATGGGTCCGTCATCAATGAAATTGTAACCATGGATGTCATCGACATATCCGTTCCTGTCGTCATCAATGCCGTTGCCGGGAATCTCTCCCGTATTCGTCCACATGTTTGCCTCCAGGTCGGGGTGAGTGTACTTGACACCCTCGTCGACCACGGCCACAATGATTGACGGGTCGCCTGCGCACAGACTCCATGCATCCTTGATGTTCACGTCACATCCTGCGACGCAGGTCTGCCCGAATGTGGACTTGTCTCCGTTGTTGAAAAGGAACCACTGGCTTTTGAACAGCGGATCATTCATGGAGACAGGCTCGGCAGCAGACTTTGTCATCGGTGCGATGTCGCAGACAGTCATGTCGTCGCTCTCCGAAGGATCGGTCAGCGCGGCACAGAACTCTATGCTCCGTACAGCCTCGCTCTTCGAGAGTCTTCCTGCCACCTCTCTGGCCTCCATTCCTTCCGGGATGGTGACCACAAACCATCTGTCCAGCCCGTATCTGTGCTCTATGGATTCCTTGCCTGGAGTAGAAGGGAACAGCCTTTCATATTCAAAACCGTCCGCGGCTGAGCTTATGTCATCCGCCTGGACAAGAATCCTGGAGTTGTCCGCATTTTCTGGGCTGCCGATTACCGATGCCGCAAGTGGGGTGTCCTCTATAAGGGAAGTTCTCCCGTCGCATCCTGAAAGGAGCAACGGAAGAACTGCCATTGAAAGTATAAACAGTCTGTTTTTCAGCATGAAAACTATTCCTCGTCGTTACGTGAACCGCTCATGTTGATAGCGAAGATGAGGGCGCGGCCGCCGCTGACCTTGAAGAAGATCTCCTCACCTTCCACGGTAGAGTTGTCGCTCTTGTACTGACCGGAGAGGTTGTACCAGTGGTAGTTGGTATTGCCATCCTGGATGAAGCTCTTGCCGTCCTCAGAGATGGTGTTGATTACACCTACGGTAAGAGGGTTCTCGTCCTTTGTAACGTAGCTTGGTCCATAGTTTGAAGAGTCGGTGTCCTTGGTGAGAACTGGCTTTCCTGAGCTTCTCTCGAGTGTGATGGTCACATTCTCGGAATCGGTGACTGCAAAGAACTTGATCACCTTTCTGCCTGACTTCACCTTGATGGATGCCTGACCTCCGTCGTTTACGAGGAAGCCCTCAGAAGCCATGGTGTAGTTGATGGCGAAGTTCACTTTCTCAGCGTTTGTGCCTGCGGTGAGCTCAGTGATGTAGTTCCACTCGTTGGTCTTCATCGAGTAGGTAGGGTTGCTGAAATTCTGGACCATGATCTCGCCAGAAGCGCCTTCTACAACACCGTCAGCAAGAGAGTTGCCTGAGCCTACGTTTACGGCTGCGAGCTGCGAACCTGTAGCTATGATCTTCTTGATGGTACCGTTCTTTGCCGCATTGGTGATGATGACAGTCTTGATGCCTGTATTCGAGATGTCGAGAGTCTCAAGCTTTGAGAGTGAACCGAGGTTGAGCTCTCCGCTGATGCCGGTACCTGCAAGGTTGAGATACTTGACTGCGGTAAGAGAAGATGTTCCTGAGAGAGATGTTGCACCTGTGTTGCTCATATCAAGGCTCTCGAGGTTGGAGAGGATGTATGGAGAGAATGAGAGCTGCTTGTTGTCAGACACATTGATGACCTTCAGGCTGCTTGGGAGTGACTGATAGTCGAGTGTGCCGGCAAGAGCATTGTTCTTGAGGTTGAGCTCTACAAGGCTTGTGTTCTTCTTGAGGTTGATCTTGGAGATGGCGTTGTTGCTGAGGTCAAGGACCTTGAGGGTCTTGATTGCAGAACCGTCAAACTCGGTGAGCTTGTTGTTTGAAAGATTGAGGGTCTCGATAGGGAAGGCCTCGAGTCCGGCGATGCTGCTGAGACCGAAGTATGAAAGGTCGAGTTCCTTGACAGCTGCAAGCTCTGTCTCTGAGATCTCTCCATTATTGTCTGCGTCGAAATTCTTGAGGACGAGCTTCTTGATATATTCATCCTCGATGAGTGAAGCATAGTCTGAAACAGGAACCTCGTTTGGATCGTCAACAAACACGACCTTGACGTAGATGTAATTAAATGTGTCCCAGTCGAAGTACGATGTAGGAATGTCGAACTTGGTGTTATCGACGCCCTTTGCGTAACGTACCTCAAGGAGGCTTGAGCAGCTGTAAGCTGATGCCTTTTCAAGATTCTTTGCAGTAGAGAAGTCGAGAAGCTCGACTGACTTGTTGTACTGAGAGTTGAAAGAGACAAGCTTAGGAGAGTGTGAGAGGTCGATGGTCTTGAGCACTGTGTAGTTGCCAGAGAAAGTGGTGAGGTTCACGAGGTGCGAGAAGTCCATCTCCTTGATCTTTGCATTGTCGATCGAGAGGTACTCGAGCCTGTCATTCTTTGAGATGTCAAGGCTTGTGAGGTTCTCAGAACCGATGCTGAGAGTCTTGAGCTCTGGGCATGAGCTGAAATCAGCCGAAGCAATCTTTGAAGAATAGACTGAAATGGTATCAACCTTTGGCATCGCTGCGGCATTCACGCTTGTGAGTGCGGTCGCATAGCAGATGAAAGAGTTGAGTGAAGGGAGTGAGGTGTACTCGATCTCTGCAAGATTTGAGCAGAGAGGCATGCTGAGCTTCACGAGAGCCTTGAGCTCGCCGAGAGTTGCCTTCTTGAGGCTCTTAGCGGTGACGTGGATGTACGTGAGGTTCCTGTTTGCAGAAAGGTCGATGGTTTCGAATGTCGACTTGCCTGCACCGTATGAAGGGCCTGAGAACTGGAATGATTCGAGATTGTAGAATGCCTCGACGCCTGCGAATGAAGAGATTGCGTAGTCCTCGTCTTTGATGTTGATTTCCTTGACCTCTGCAGCCTCTGCAGCTGAGATGGCACCGTCATTGTCTGTGTCAAAGTTAGCGAGGATGTATGCCTTGAAGTTGTCGCACTCGAATGCAGGAGCGGCAAAGCTTGTCTCGCTCTCCTGAGCGATGGTGATGTGCTGTACTGCATAGCCGTTGGCATCAATGAGATTGACAGTACCGATTCTCTTTGCTGGAGTGTTGTTTGCATCGACGTTTACGGTGAAGGTCTCTGTGCGTGTGGCGCCGGCCTTGGTCTCCACGATGCTGATCCATGAAGAAGATGAAGGATCCACCTCTGCTGTGAACTCAACGTTTGTGGTGACAGAAACGGTCACCTCACCACCTGCAGGAGCGACAGTCTCTGCAGATGCCACATACTCGAGGATACCCTTTGTGAATGAGATGGTCTTGAGGTCTGTCTTGCCCTTGCCGTCAGTAGCGAATACGAGGACCTTTCCCTTATCTGATGCGTCAGAAGCAGGGACGCTGACCTTGATCACACCCTTTGAAGCGCTTTCAGCGACAGCCTCTGCAGACCAGTTGCCTGATGCGAAGGCGTCGACGACGGTGTTGTCGTCAGCTCCGTTGACTGTGTATGCAATCTCGGTTGCTCCACCTGCCACGATCTCGTAGGTCTTGGTGTTGTCGATAACGACTGCAAATGCGACCTCGCGTGGAAGGATGAGTGTGCTGCCGTCGGTGAAGATGAATACGACACCCTCGGATGTCTCCTTCACGCCTGCGAAGATTGCGTTGCATGCGCTTCCTCCGGTCTGTGCGGATCCAAGATCTGTCCATGTAGTTCCATTGTCACTGGAAACTTCCCATCTGCCGTTGTTGACACGTACGACAGGAGCGACTCCGCTGGCTGACACCTTGTTGCCGGATGCATCGAGAAGAGCTTTTCCATTGACAGTCCAGTAATATGTGTTTCCTTCGAGGACTACACCGATTTCAGGGGTGATTCCGTCCTTACCGTCCTTACCGTCAGCTCCGTTTGTACCATTTGTACCATTTGTTCCGTTTGTTCCGTTGATGCCGTCTTTTCCATTGTAGATGGTGATGGCAGGGCTCTTGGTGAAATGAATGGTGTAGCCGATGACCTGTCCTTCGGCGTTGGTGACATTCTCCACACCTGTCACATAGTCGTTCTGCTGAAGAGCATTGACGATGGTACGGAGACCTGAGATCTCAGAATTGATGCCATCTACCTTTTCCTTAAGACCCTTGATTTCAGTCTCAAGATTGCCGACACGGTTGATGATGTCTGTGTCGTCGTAGGAACAGCCCACGATTGCCAGGACTGATGCTGCGATTGCGCTGATAACCTTCTTGTTCATTGTTTAGTCAGTATTATGATTGTTTGTCTTATTTCTTGATAGAGACGCCTTTGGCTTTGACATCGGAGACTTTCATGATGACCTCCTGGACGCCAGGTGCAGACTGAACGTTCCAGAACTGATAGGCCTCTGTATAACCTACTTCGCGGTTGCCTGTCACCGATGCCTTCGGCTCAGGAATAGGGATGAACAGGTCGTAGTGGAGCGGGCCGAAGCGGCCTTCCGCATCTTCTGCGTATGCAGTGATACTCCAAGGCATGTATGACATGGTCTCTCCTTCTTCGGTCTTGAATATGTAGCCGCTTCCCGGCTTTGCATTGGAGTCGGCACCATACCACCAAGGCCTGAGAAGTCCACCCTTCTTGTCGACAATGTTGTCACCTTCTACTTCCGGCATGATGATGAGGTTTACGAGGTGGTCGATTCCTCCGGAGCTTGCAAAATTCTCCTTTGGAGGCCAGATGCCCCAGTACCAGTGAGCCGGGTCGCCTGTGGTCTGGATCATCACTCTCATGATGCAATCGCCGTCGTCGTATCTGCCCCACATGTTGGCGTCAAGGGCTTTCAGGTCTTCGGAGCGGAAGATCTCATATGTGTATGAAAGGTCGCAGTTCGCCTTTCCGAATGGAATCTCAGGAGAATGGAACTTATACTCATACATCTTGGTGGTGTTGCTTCCCTCATATCCGAACACGAGGAGAGAGTAGTCGGTGTCTGAAGTCCAGTTAGATGTCCATTCCCTCTCACCTTTATATACATAGTAACTGATCTCGTCCTCATAGATGTCGCGGATCTGATCCATGACTTCTCTCTCCATGAGAGAGCCGTCTTCGTGGCGGTAGGTTGCGAGGTCCTCTGTCGTGATGAGGAAAGGCATGTAGTAGTCTGTAGGGTTGGATGGCGTGATCTTGAAGGTCGCATATTTCCAACTGTTGGTCACAAGTTCCACTGAGAACGTGTTGTCAGACTGGGCCGGTGTGCCTGTCTTGGCATCAACCCGCTTGATCGCAGTGGTCAGTTCGCCCTTTTCGTTCACACCGAATACATAGATGCGGTAGTTGGACTCCGGATCGAATGTCCAGCCGAGGTCCTGTCTTCCCCAGATGGTGCAAGTGCCGCTGTGGAGGTCCGGATGATTTGCCCATGTGATTCCTGGACCATACGATCCGTTCGCCAGTGAATTGTTCTCGGAATTGAGAATCCTCTGGTACATCTGGAAATCGTTCATGCCCTTGCAGCGGGCCTCGCTGATGAAGGCGGTGTAGTACTTTGTTGCAGGGTTGCTAGGGGTCACCTTGATCTGGATGTCCATTGCCTTGACCTCAGTGACTTGAACGTCGAATGTGCAGTTGTCCGTTATCTCATTCTCAAGAGTCGTGAATGTGAATACCTCCATGGCTTCACTGGTGGCATTTCCCTCGCGGTCCATTCCCCAGGCCACGACATGGTAGAGGGTGCCCATCGAGAGGTCCTCCTCCACTTTCTCTGACACCTTGCCCTTGTAGAGGAAGTCATCCATGGTGTAGTCGCTCATCGCCACTGCCTTCACGATGTCATCGATGAACTGAGACTGGATCTCCTGGAGTGTCACCTGCTTGAATGTCGCGTCGTCGGCCCATGTCCAGTAGTACGTAGCGCTCAGGTCGTTAGGCGTGATGTTGATTGTAGCGGTGTTCTGGCCGATGTTGGTGGCATTGCCATCGAATGAGAGGCTTGCCTCGACTACTGAAGAAGTGCTGAAAAGGCGCATGGCAACAGGCGTGGTGCGCTTTCCTTCGATATCCATGCCATAGACGATGGCGTAATATTCTGTGCCGAGACTGAGCTTCGAGAACTTCATCTCGGTTGCTTCGCCGCTGGTAGTCACCTTATACATGTTTGTCATTCCCTTGAGATGGTCAGAGAACGACATTCCTGTGTGGACCGTTTCTTTGATATATGCGAGGTCGCTCTGATAGAGCGCATCACCCCATCCCATCTGACCCGGTTTTGATGTGTCCAGAGCCAGGTATTTGTCCACAGCGGATTTTGAGAAAACCTCAAAGAAGTAGTTGTTCTTGTATCCTCTTGGCGCGAATTTGACTACTGCGCTTGTGGATTTGATGTCTTTGATCTCGATGACAAAGTCCTCGAATGCAAAAGCAACCTGAGAGACGTTGATGGTCGCGATCTCCTTCGAATTGTAGCTGACTGTGATCGATCCTGAGCGTTCGTCGCCGAGGTTGTCTGCCACATCAAATGTGATGCCTTCGTTGGTGGCCTTGAGGTTGAGGATCCACTCAGTGGATGTGGTGGCCTTCAGAACCTGACCGGCAACAGGGTTGGTGACGGTTACCGGGATGGAGTGGCTTGCAGAGTTTCCATCCACAAATACTGAGGTCCTTACCTCAACTGTCGGGTCCTTAGGCTCTTCAGGGATTGGCTTGTCAACTTGTTTGCACGCGTTGATGGCGAGAAATGCCATGGCAAGCAGTGCGAATTTGAAATGGAATCTTGAATTCATATGTTCTTTTGACGCAGGAAAAATGAATAAATCTCGCAAAGATTGTAAAAAAGTTTGAATAATTATGAAAAACGGGGCTATATTTGCGCGTTTTTGTCGCAAAAGCACTCCCGAATCGGGGTTAATCGGTAAATGAGATGTTGAATATGATAAAGAGATTGATGTTATTGATGATTGCCATTGCTCTTCCGCTGACGGCAGCGGCTCAGGGTAAGACAGTCAAGGGAACCGTTCAGTACAAAAGTGACGGAGAACCGGTGATCGGCGCTTATGTCACTGTCGATGGTACTGACCTCAAGACCATTACGGATTTTGACGGCCATTTCATTTTTGAAGGCGTCCCATCTTCAGCAAAGACGGTTTCGGCCTCCTACCTGGGATTGAAGGATCTCAGACTCCCGGTTGCCGCAGAGATTACATTCGAGATGGAAAATGATTCCGAGTTGCTGGAAAGCGCCGTCGTGACGGGTATGCAGGTGATGGACAGACGCCTGTTTACGGGCAGTGCGACCAAAGTCGGGGGAGGCGATGCCAAGATCGACGGTGTGGCTGACATCAGCCGTTCACTTGAAGGAAGGGCGGCAGGAGTGTCCGTTCAGAATGTTTCCGGAACTTTCGGAACTGCACCAAAGATCAGAATCCGTGGTGCGACTTCTATCTACGGCAGTTCGAAGCCTCTCTGGGTGGTCGACGGCGTCATCATGTCTGATGTGGTCGACGTGAGTGCAGACGAACTTTCATCCGGTGATGCCAATACCCTGATCTCATCTGCCATTGCAGGACTCAATTCTGATGATATCGAGAGTTTTGATATCCTCAAGGATGGCTCGGCAACTTCAATTTACGGTGCAAGGGCGATGGCGGGAGTGATCGTGGTGACGACCAAAAAGGGTGTTGCCGGTCAGAACCACATCAACTATACCGGTGAGTTCTCGTCAAGGCTGAAGCCTGCGTACAGGACCTTCAATATCATGAACTCCCAGGATCAGATGGATATCTATCAGGAACTTGAGCAGAAAGGATATCTCAATTACGCGACATTCTCAAACGTTCCTGACAGTGGAATCTATGGCAAGATGTATGAACTCATCAGCAAGTACGATCCTGCCACAAAGAAGTTTGCCCTTGAAAACACTCCTGAAGCCAGGGCTGAGTACCTCAGGGCTGCAGAATACAGGAATACTGACTGGTTCGACATGCTCTTCTCCACAGCCGTGCAGCAGAATCACTCGGTCAGCATCTCAGGAGGCAGCGAGAAGGCGACATATTATGCGTCGATCTCTGCAATGAACGACCCGGGATGGACCAAGCAGAGTTCGGTGGCCCGCTATACTGCAAACATGAACGCAAGCATCAAGGTGTTTGACAATCTGTCTTTCAATATGATCAGCAATGCTGCGTTCCGAAATCAGAAGGCTCCGGGAACTCTCAGTTCCGATATCGATGCCGTCTCCGGAGAAGTCAAGAGAGACTTTGACATCAACCCATATTCCTATGCGCTCAATACATCCAGGGCTCTCGATCCGGATGAGTACTATACCAGGAATTATGCCAAGTTCAATATCTTCAACGAACTGGACAACAATTATGTAGGCCTCAGTGTCAAGGATTTCAGAATCCAGGGTGAGCTCAAGTGGAAGCCTCTCTCAAAAGTGGACATATCTGTCCTCGGCGCTGTGAAGAACTCATCTACTTCACAGGAGCATTTCATCCTGGACGACTCCAACCAGGCACTGGCATACAGGGCTATGGGCAACTCTGTGATCAGGGAGAACAACACATTCCTTTATTCAGATCCTGATGATCCGAATGCTCTTCCGATCTCCATCATGCCTAACGGTGGTATCTATGACCGCGCGGACAACTCTCTCCTGGGGTACGATTTCCGTTCGTCAGTGACCTACAGTGATACATTCGCCCGCAATCATATCGTCAACCTCTTCGGCGGCATGGAGCTCAACAACATTGACCGTCACGCCAGCACATTCAGGGGCTGGGGAATGCAATACAGCATGGGCGAGATCGCCAACTACGCATATCAGGCATTCAAGAAGGGTTCTGAACAGAATACTGACTATTTCACCCTCGGAAATACATATGACCGAAGCGTGGCATTCTTTGCAAATGGAACCTACTCGTACGCCGCCAGGTACATTGTGAATGGAACAATACGATATGAGGGCACCAACAAGCTCGGAAAGACAAGGTCAGCCCGCTGGCTCCCTACATGGAACCTTTCTTTCTCGTGGAATGCCAGCGAGGAGGACTGGTTCGAGCCTCTCCGCGATGTCGTTTCTCACCTGTCCCTCAAGAGCTCATATTCTCTTACGGCTGACCGTGGACCATCAAACGTGACCAACTCAAGCGTTGTGATCTCAAGTTCTACCCCTTGGAGACCATTCACTTCAATCAGGGAGAGTCAGCTCTATATCTACGATCTGGCGAACAACGATCTCACATACGAGAAGAAGCGGGAGCTGAATCTCGGTCTCGAGGCTGGATTCCTCATGAACAGAATCAACTTCGCAGCCGACTGGTATACCAGAAACAACTACGATCTCATTGGCGTCATAAACACTCAGGGTGTAGGAGGCCAGGTGCAGAAGTTCGGCAATATCGCTTCCATGAAATCCAGTGGACTTGAGCTCAGTCTCACGACCAACAACATTCAGGGAAGTGATTTCAAATGGACAACCAACTTCATCTACTCGCACAGCAAGAATGTTGTCACGGACCTCAAGACGACAGTGCGGGCAATCACTCTTGTGGCCGGAAACGGATTCGCTCAGCAGGGATATCCTGTACGAAGCATATTCTCTATCCCATTCATGGGGCTTAATGACGAGGGACTTCCGACATTCAAGGATCAGGACGGCAATGTATCTACCACCGGCGTATATTTCCAGACTTCCGATCCTGAGAAGCTCAAGTTCCTTGAGTACAGTGGAAGTGCCGATCCTACCGATGTGGGCTCGCTCGGAAACATCTTTACCTTCAGGCATTTCAAGCTGAATGCTTTCATCACATACTCATTCGGCAATGTCATAAGACTCGATCCTGTCTTCAGGGCTGCGTATGATGACCTTACTTCGATGCCGAAGGAGTTCCGCAACAGATGGATGGTTCCTGGCGATGAGGCAATCACAGACGTGCCTGTAATTGCCAGCCGCATCCAGAACAGAAACAATACCAATCTGTCTGTTGCGTACAATTCGTACAATTATTCTACTGCACGTATCGCAAGAGGCGATTTTGTGAGAATGAAGGAGATTTCTCTCAGTTATGATGTCCCTAAGGAAGTGGTCGCGAAGCTCAAGCTCAGCTCTATGGGCTTCAAGCTGCAGGGCACAAACCTTTTCCTGCTCTATTCCGACAAGAAACTCAATGGGCAGGATCCTGAGTTCTTCAATACCGGAGGCGTGGCGGTGCCTATGCCGAAACAGTTTACATTCACTGTAAGAATTGGAATTTAGCGGAGGAACATTTATGAGAAGAATGATTAAATATGTGATGACAGCCGTCGCCGTTCTGGTGGCAGCGTCATGTGACAGTTTCCTGAACATACAGCCTGATAACAGGACAGAAATCGATACGGAAGATAAGGTGACGACACTCCTCACTTCTGCATACCCGGACATCTGCTTCATCATGGTGACCGAAATGATATCGGACAATGTGGATGATTTCCGTATCTCCTACGCGGAAACAGACCGTTTCTCTGATGAGCTTTTCGCATGGAAGGATGTCACGGAGGATGACAATGAGAGCCCTGAAAATATATGGCAGAGCACATATTCTGCAATCGCGGCTGCAAATGAGGCCTTGAAGGCAATCGAGGCCATGGGGTGCAATACCACCACACTTCAGCATGCGAAGGCAGAGGCACTTCTGTGCCGTGCATACGGGCATTTCCTTCTTGCCAACATCTTCTGCATGGCGTACGACAGCAAGACTGCTTCCAAGAATCTGGGCGTTCCGTACACCACAGTGCCGGAAGTGACACTGAACCCTCAGTATGACAGGGGCACGCTCGATCATGTATATGAGATGATCGACGAGGACATCCAGGAGGCACTCCAGCTTCAGGGAGATTCATATTTCCAGGTGCCTAAATACCATTTCAACAAAAAGGCGGCCTATGCCTTCGCAGCCAGATTCTATCTCTACTATGAGAAGTGGGACCTTGCGGAAAAATATGCATCCCTGTGTCTCGGCAATCAGCCGGAGTCTCTTCTCCGTGACTGGGATGTGCTTGGGAATCTGCCATCTACCAGCTACAGCCAGGTAGTCAACCAGTTCATCAATGTCAATGAGCCGGCAAACTTCCTTCTCTGTACGGCATACTCTGCTGTCGGCCTCGCTTTCGGACCTTATGCTTATTATACTGCATACTCTCATGGCGCATATCTTTCTGAAACGGAGGATATTCTTGCCGGCAATCTCTGGGGAAGCGGATTCCAGGCCTACAGATTTGAGCCGAGGTCATATATCAACGCACTTGACAGAGTCATTTTCTGGAAGATCCCGTATCTCTTTGAATATACAGACCCTGTAGCCGGAATCGGCTACTTCAGGACTGTGTACCCGGTATTCTGGGCGGACGAAACCCTCCTGAGCAGAGCGGAAGCGCGTGTGATGACGGAAGACTATGACGGAGCTGTCCAGGATATCAACAGATGGATCCACAACTTCACGACAAGTACCAAGGATTACACCCTCAATGAGATCGTGAGATTCTACAATTCGGCGGACTATCATGTCTGGAACAAGCCTACCATCAAGAAGCATCTCCACCCGGGATTCGATATCGGACCGGAGGGCTCGGTGAAAGAGAGTCTCCTCCAATGCATCATCGGTCTGCGCCGAATAGAGACACAGGGCCAGGGAATGCGCTGGTTTGACATCAAGCGCTATGGCATCGAGATAGAAAGAAGGGTGATGGATGCCTCTGGCGAGCCTCAGGCGATTTCGGACAGGCTCCCGGTCGATGACCTGCGCCGTGCCGTTCAGATCCCTCTGAAGGTCACAGATGCCAATCTTCAGGCCAATCCACGTTAATCCTATTTGAATCGAGTATCATGAACTATAAATCAATATTAGCAGCAATTGTTCTTTCCGCAAGCTTCTCGTGCGTGACCTCATGCTCTGAGGAGGACCTGAGCTCGGAAAGTGTTATCGTTGTGAAACAGACAAACGATACATCCTTTGATCTGTGGCTGAAGGAGAACTTCCTGAAACCATACAATATCCAGTTCAAGTATCGTTTCGAGCAGAACGAGGCCGACATGAATTATTATACCGTTCCTGCGAAACTCAGAGATGCGATAAAGATGGCACATATAGTCAAGCATCTATGCGTCGAGACTTACAACGAAGTGGCCGGCGAGGATTTCACCAAGAGCAACTTCCCGAAGATGTTCTTTCTGATAGGCGAGTGGGAGTACAACAACAATGGTACTTTCATTCTCGGTACTGCAGAGGGCGGTAAGAAAATCATGCTCTCGGGACTGAACTATCTCACTCAGCATCTCTGGAATGCCGATGAGCTGAACGACTACTACATAAGGACAATCCATCATGAGTTTACGCATATCCTGAATCAGACTGTTCCTTACCAGACTGACTTCAAGCTTGTGACCGACAAGGGATATGTAGTGGACAACTGGAGCAGCGAGCCGTATGAGTCCGAATATCTCCAGAATGGATTCGTGTCGGCGTATGCCCAGAAGACTCATGAGGAGGATTTTGCCGAGACGCTGTCCCTTTATGTGACCAATACTCCGGAATGGTGGGATGCGCTGCTCGCGGTACCTGGATGCAATGCTGCCGCCATCCGTGCAAAGCTGGACTATGTAAGAGACTATATGGAAGATTCGTGGGGCGTGGATATCGATCTCCTGCGCAGCGTGATCATCAGACGCCAGTCGGAGATTATCGACGGAAAAGTCAGTCTTGATGACATAACTCTCAACAACTAGCCTTATGAAAACAAATCTCAGAACAACTCTCGGCATTGCCGCAGCAATATTCTCTCTGACTTTTGTCTCATGTCAGAATGAGAGTCTGGACTATTTCGGACAGACCGCGTCTTCAAGAATCCAGGAATCTCTCGAGAGCGCACGCAAGGTGCTGCTCGAGGCGGAAAACGGATGGGCCATGGAATACTTTACTGCAAGTGGAGGGTACAATTATGCCATCAGGTTTATCGGAACCGACACGCAGGGCAATCCGATCGATTCCCTGGTTGCTGCCAGTGAACTCTCGTATCGCGAGCCTGTGGGCAGCTATTTCAGACTGACTACAGATGATGGCCCTATCCTCAGTTTTGATACCTATAATGAAGTCCTTCACTATTTCGCTACTCCTGATTCGGACAATTATCAGGCGTATGGAGGTGATTTCGAGTTCATTATCCTGAGTGCCACTGAAGATGAAGTGGTGCTCAAGGGAAAGAGGACTGGGTATATCTCAAGGATGACTCCTATCAGAAGCGGCGACATCCTGTCTGTTTCTCAGGAGGCCGGTCTTAATTCTGACAAGTTTGTCGTGCTGTCTGCTTCCGGCTTTGTCAATGGGGAGCGTGCACTGGTCGAGTTTGACCTTGCAATGCGCAATATCATCATTTCGGGATATCAGGATGACGGACAGGTCGATAAGGCCAACCAGATCATCGAACCGTTCATCATCACGGGAGACGGCGTCAAGTTTGTGGATGAGATCGAGGCTTTCGGTGCCAGATTCAACAGCATCACTGTCAATCAGGCTCGCACGAAACTTCTCATATCCGGTGTGGAGTCAAGTCTCAATATCGATCCGGTGCCGAGCGGATATACTCTCTTCAAGGATTTTCCGGGCAACTATATATTCACTTATCAGACTGGCGAAGGAAAGACCGTGTCCAGAAATGTGACGCTCTCGATTTCTGACCAGATGAACAAGTATATCATGCTCAGCGGATTCTCGAACGATTATGGGATTGAGTTCTCGTACAGTTATACTGACGGATGTCTCCATTTCTACCCGCAATATGTCGGCGAGCTCTCATCTACGGACCTTGTGGCGGTGTTTACGAGTGACGGCAACGTGGTTTCAAATGCTGCAGGCATCGACCTGATATCTGACGGCAATGGCGGATACAGGTTCAAGGACAATCCAAACGACAGGTTCTATGCCAGCTATATGGTCCTCTTCAGGGATTATGAGGCTGAAGACGGAATGTGGTACTATGACCAGTTCTTCGGTTGGAGCCCAAGTCTCTTTATCCCCAAGACACTCACAAGAGTCAGGTAATCGGCTGGTTATCGGGGCTGATATTTTATTCCGGAGACTGCGGTCAGGCGGTTGACGTCTATTTCGAGGGTGTTGGAAGGGGAGAGAGCCACCGGTCCGTCGCTTGTGTTCCTTGCTGTCACGGATACGGTGATCTTCCTGATGTCACCGAGCGCTCCGTCTGTTTTGGCGTGGAGCTTGACTTCTGTGGTGGAACATGCCAGGATTTCGTTGCTGAATGAAAGAGACGTCGTGCCGTTCTCAGATACGGCGCTTGCGCTCAGGTCGAGCGGGAATGTGCTTCTGACACTTGTGATGAGGTCAAACTCATTCAGGCTTACGCTTATGGCGCTCATGTCCGCGCCCATTTCCTCCAGATCGAGGGTGGTGTCGAAGCTGATCTCTGAACCGGCTTCAAATGCCATCTTGATGCTGGATCTTGCGATAAGATTATAGATCACGCTTCCTGTTCCGGTCATTTCTCCTCCCTTGGTCACAGGTCTTGCGGTGAACGACAGGTCTTCGATGAGGATTGCATCCGGAATCGGGTACAAGATGTCCGAGAGTGCCTTCCCTCCGACTTTGACTGTGAAGCATTCTGCGTCGGCAGGCAGCTCGATCTCGAAAGCTGCCGCCAGTCCATTTGCCTTGGCGTTGCCTCTGAGGGTGACGGTGCTGCCGACAGGGTTGTTGACCTGGAACTCGATCTCAGGCTCATGCAGCCTGAATCCGGTCTTTGACTGTCTCAGGAAATCCGGAGCCGATACCGGGACATAGATCTTCCTGTCGCTGTAGACAGTGCCGTATGCCAGTTCGTCTGCAGAGACAGTCACTTCGCCGCCTGCAGTCTCTCCCGTCTGTATGTACGTGCCTTCTTCGTCGGTGTCTGTGCCGCTGAAACCGAGAAGGTCATCTGAGCTGACTTCGCCGAGACTCTTTCCTACTGGGATCGAGACGCCGGGAGCTACAGTCATTTCCAGATTGAGTTTTCTGAAGTCGTAAACCTCATTGATGCATGAGCTCATGAAGGCGGCCGCAGCAAGGAGTGGAAGTGAGGCTGAAAGGATATTGGTTTTCATGATGATGTCAGTTGTCTCGGGCAAAACTAATATAGGATGATGACAACTGTCACAAAGACCTTTTCCATATATGACAAAGCGATTCAAACTGAGCTCACTGTCATTCAAAAATCGACAAAAGGCACCGAACGAAGGGGGTGGGAGGGTGGATACAACGAAAGAAGCCCAGCCAAACGGCTGAGCTTCAGAAGTGCTCCCTTAGGGACTCGAACCCTAGACCCACTGATTAAGAGTCAGTTGCTCTACCAACTGAGCTAAGGAAGCAGAATGTCAAATAAACTTTTTGTGATCCGTTCGGGGCTCGAACCCGAGACCCCAACATTAAAAGTGTTGTGCTCTACCAACTGAGCTAACGAATCTTTCCGACCACTTTCCGGTTTATTTCCGAACGGGATTGCAAAGGTAGGCTTTAAATTTGAAAAAACAAACTTTTGCCGACTTTTTTTGCATTTTTTTTGAGTTTGCCCTCTCAGAATACGATTTTCTTTCCCGTCACTTCCTCGATCGATTTGAAACTGCCGAGATCCGTCCACATCCAGTCGGCTGCAATCATATACTTATGCGGTGTCTTCTCCATCACGGCATAGTCTATTGATATCTTTTCGCAGGTAGGGAAGAGACGTGCCAGCTCATTCTGTTCCTTATCTGTGTAGAGAGCCGGCTCAAGCTCGTCCATCACTCCTTCGATCTGTGGAGCATAGCTTCTAAGTTCACTCTCTATCGTGCGCACATTCCATACGAAAATGCCTGCATTCCAGTAGTACCCGCCCTCGCTGAGATAGCGCTCAGCCGTTTCGAGGTCAGGCTTCTCCTTGAATGCTGTGGTCTTCACCACGGTGTTGATGACACCCGGGGCATTTATGTATCCGTACCCGGTCTCGGGCCTTGTTGGCTGTATGCCCACGCACACTATCGCTTTCTGACTTTCTGTGAATTTCAGCGCTTCACGCATGGTCGCCGCAAACGCCTTGCAGTCCGGAACGTATGCATCGGCCGGTGTCACGATGATATTGGCGTCAGGATGCTTCAGTGCTATCTTTCTGCTGGCATAGGCTATGCAGGGCGCTGTGTTTCTGGCCTCAGGCTCCAGAAGGATGTGGTCCCTGGGGATATCCGGTAGCTGTTCCTGAACAAAATCCAGGTATCTTTCCGAGGTTACGACCCACAGTCCGGCGTTCGGGGCCACCTCGAGGAACCTCTGCCTTGTGAGCTGTATCATTGTCTTCCCGCAGCCGAGGAGGTCGATGAACTGTTTCGGATGCTCGGGAGTACTCAGGGGATAGAGTCTGCTGCCGACGCCGCCGGCCATTATGACAATCTGTGTATCTTGTGTTCCCATGAGCTTCATCTTTTTACAAATACTGTAATTCTGTTATCTTTTGATGCAAAGTACATGCTGAAAGACAAAGATATGCAAGTATTTTTGTATTTTTGCAACCCTTAAGGTCGGAAAATTTCATGAAACTGCTCAATGAACTGTCCAATTGGTATTTTTCCAGAAAGGCACTCCCTTACTGGTGTGTCCTTCTCGTTGATTGTGTTGTAGTTGCCATTTCCGGATACGTTTCATTCTACATCACCCATTCGGGAGATGTGTTCGCATCCAGTTTCTGGCCGCTTACCAGGGGACTCCTGCTCCTGATTCTCATCTTCATCCTTCCGTTCCGCCTTTTCCATACATACTCCGGTATTCTCCGCTATTCGTCCTTTGTGGATCTCCAGAGACTATCCATGGCGATTCTCATCGGATCGGCAGCCACATGTGCCGTGAATCTTCTTTTCGGAGATCTACTTTCCGGCATCGGAATACTCATTCTCGACTGGAAGTCGCTGACGGTCCTGTTCTGCATAGTCAGTCTTGCCCTCTGGCTCGAAAGGGTGCTTGTGAAGACGGTTTTCGATGTGTTCCGTCAGAATGCCGCCACTCAGCCGGTATTCATCTACGGTGTGCGTGAGGGTGGAGCAGCCATCGCCAAGTCCATCAGAAACGATGCGACCGTCAAATATTCCCTCAAGGGTTTCGTCTCTCCGGATGACTCGATGAAAGACGCATACCTTCTCGGTGTGCCGGTCTATCAGGATGATGAGAAGCTGGTGGAAATCATGAAGGAAAAGGGTGTCAAGGCGTTTTTCGTTTCACCTCTCCAGACTGTGCACTTCAGAGAGCGTGAGGATCTTGTGAACGCGCTCATCGACGCCGGCATACATATCCTGATGTATCCGGAGGCGGAAGAATGGGATGGTCATACCATCATGAGACGCCTCAAGGAGGTCGACATCGAGGATGTGCTTCCGCGAAACAAGATCGAGGTCGATCTGGAGGCAATCGGCCTTCTCCTCAAGGGAAAGACCATACTCATCACGGGCGCGGCCGGATCCATAGGCTCGGAGATGGTGCGCCAGGTGGCGCTCTTCCAGCCCAAGGCGATGATTCTCATCGATCAGGCAGAAACGCCTATGCATGACATACGCCGCATGATGGCGGGCAGTTTCCCGGATGTCGAGGCCGTGACACTGGTATCCAGCATCACCAAGAAAGAGAGGATGGAGTCCCTCTTCCAGAAGTACCGTCCGGACTATGTATTCCATGCCGCAGCATACAAGCATGTCCCTATGATGGAGGACAACCCTGTCGAAGCCATACAGAACAATGTCTACGGCACACGCGTCATCGCAGACCTTGCGGTCAGATACGGCACAAGGAAGTTCGTGATGATATCGACCGACAAGGCCGTCAACCCTACAAATGTCATGGGCTGTTCAAAGCGTATCTGCGAGATATACTGCCAGAGCCTCAATGCCGCCATAGCGGCGGGCAAGGTCGAGGGTGTGACCCAGTTCGTGACCACCAGATTCGGCAATGTCCTCGGCTCTAACGGCTCGGTCATCCCTATCTTCCGCGAGCAGATCGCCAAAGGCGGTCCTGTGACTGTGACCCATCCGGATATCGTCCGTTTCTTCATGCTCATCCCTGAGGCCTGCCGTCTCGTCCTGGAAGCGGGAACCATGGGACGCGGCGGAGAGATTTTCGTATTCGACATGGGCAAGCCGGTGCGCATCGTGGATCTTGCGAAGAGAATGATCAGTCTCAGTGGCGCTACCGATGTGCAGATCGTATTCTCCGGCCTCCGTGACGGAGAAAAACTCTATGAGGAGGTTCTAAGCGATGCCGAGAAGACCGCTCCTACATGCCACCCGAAGATCAAGGTGGCAAAGGTCAGGGAGTATGAGTATGCCGAGGCATGTGCCAATGAAGAGAGGCTGTTCGAAGCCTGCCGCACGTTCGATGACATGGCCATCGTAAAGGTCATGAAAGAGATAGTTCCAGAGTTCAAGAGCAAGAACTCGAAATATGAAATACTTGACATTAATGAAGACGTCGATGAATAGTTTTTTCAAACTCGCCGTGACAGCCCTCGTGGTCGCTGTCGTTGCCGGTTGTGCATCATCAAAGGATATCCTGTATTTCCAGGACATCGATCAGGTCCAGCTCAAGAAGCTTACCACAGAGTATGAGGCTGTCATAAAGAAAGACGACAGGCTTGTCATACTGGTCAGCGGCCCTGACAAGATGGTCTGCGCCCCATACAACCTCACTCTCGGCGAAGTGGGCAATACCGGTGCCACCAGCACCAACCCTGAGACTTCTACCCTCAGCTATCTTGTGGATGGCGACGGATACATCAACTTCCCGATCCTCGGTCCCATCAAGGTGGATGGCATGACGCGCAACCAGCTCGTGACCTATCTTACCGAGCGCATCGGACTGGACGTGAAGGACCCTATCGTATATGTCGCCTTCAAGAACTACAAGATCACAGTCCTCGGCGAGGTCAGGAATCCGGGCACCTATACCATGGATTCAGAGAAAAACAACATTCTCCAGGCACTTGGAAAGGCCGGTGACCTGAACCTTACCGCGAAGCGTGACGGCATCCTTCTTTTCCGTGAGGTGGACGGAGTGATGACTCACTATACCGTGGACCTCAGGAACAGCGACCTTCTCCAGGCTCCGTACTTCTATCTCCAGCAGAATGACGTTATCTACGTGCCTGCAAATGCACAGAGAGTCGCAGCTGCGAATACCGCCACCGGTATCTGGAGCGTAGTCCTTTCTTCTGTAACCACAATGGTGGCAGTACTCAGTCTCGTACTCAGAGCAAAAAGTTAGTAAATGATTATGGATAACAACACCAATATGCCTCAGACCCCTGTCTCACAGCAGGACGATCTCAATATCAAAGACATCATCGACTGCTGCTGGCGTGTAAGATGGTGGATGGCAGGTGCAGCGATCCTTTCACTGATCCTTGCATTCTGCTACGTCAGGTCACAGACACCTACATATCAGAGATCCACATGGATCATGCTGAACAAGCCCGACGGCACAAATGCAGACCTTTCGCTTCTTGCCGAATTCACTGGAAAGACCGTCACCAAGAAGATCGACAACGAGATATTCATCCTCAAGAGTCCGACCCTTCTCTCCAAGGTCGTGACCGACCTCGGACTCAATACAAGGTACTACCATTATGCCATGCCTATCGCCGACCGTCTCCGTGTCGGACGCTTCCTCATGGCCACCAAGCTGGTGGAGTACTACATGAACAATCCTGTCGAGATGTCGGTGGAGCAGAACGGACTCTACCCGGACGCAATGCATCCGACCTCGATCTACGTCAAGTTCAAGAATATCGACGGGGAGAAGTTCGTCATCAGAAAGTTCCTTGTCAACGGCCAGTCCTTCAAGGCTGCGGCCAAGACCTATTCATATGGTGAAAGCATCATCATGGATGCATTCAACCTCGTGATTTCGAAGACTGCAATCGATGATCTGATCGATGGTGATTCATACGTGTGCACCTGGAATACGCCGATGGCGACTGCCAACGCTTTCGAGTCGAAACTCACAGCGACAGCCAACGGCAAGGGCGCGGCTCAGACTGATGTAGTGACTCTCTCCATCGTGGACGCACTCCCGCGCAGGGCAGAGGATATACTCAACGCCCTCGTGCTGAAGACCAATGCGGAAAGCCGTGAGTACAAGGGACTCTCCATGCAGAGCACCATGGACTTCATCGACCAGAGGCTTGCAGCCATCTCATCTGATCTCGGAGCCGCCGAGCAGAATTACAAGAACTATCAGGCCAACAGGGTGGTGGTCAATCTCGAGTCCCAGTCCCAGTTGGAGCTTACCTCGGATATGCAGTACAAGACTCAGCTTACCGAGGTAAGGATGCAGATCCAGATTCTCAACATGGTCTCAGGCATCATGAAGGAATCAGGTCCCGGTGATTACAGGGTCATCCCTGCAAACATCGGTATCAGCGATACCGGTCTCCATACCATCATAGCCAACTACAACTCCCTGGTGGCTGAGAGGAACATGATGGTCGCAAACTCATCCGAGACCAACCCAAGGGTTCTCAGCATGAACTCACAGCTCGACGATGCCAAGCAGAGTATCAATATGGCCATCGCCAGCCTTCAAAAGGTATATGCCCTCAGAGAGAAGGAACTCGGTACTATAGTAGGAGCCAGTCAGAAGAAGATGGCCGATATCCCTCAGCAGCAGTATGAGCTACAGCAGCTCTCACGTAAGGTCGATATCATCGAGCCTCTCTACCTCCTTCTCCAGCAGAAGCGTGAGGAAGCCCAGATCGCTCTGTGCTCTCAGACTGACAACTTCCGTGTCATAGAGCCGGCTTTCGGACCAAAGCTCCCTGTGTCACCGAACTCGAAGATGATATACCTTCTGGCTCTCATCATCGGTCTGGCTCTGCCTGTTCTCACTGTCTGGGCCCGCAATTTCTTCAAGCACAAGGTCGAGACCAAGAAGGATGTCGAGGACAGGGTCAATGCCTCAGTTCTCGCCGTGCTTCCAAAGAACTCTGTCGAGGACGGATATGCACTACTCGCCGCGGGAGCCCGTGATACGTCTTCAGAGGCATTCAGGATGCTCCGGTCAAATATCCAGTACCTGCCGGGAGTGCGTGTGATACAGGTCACATCGTCAAGCCCGGGTGAGGGCAAATCATATGTGGCGGGCAATCTCGCCGCTTCCATCGCCCATACAGGAAAGAAGGTTGTCATCGTGGGTATGGATATCCGAAAGCCTACGCTCCACAAGATATTCACAAAGGTGCAGCAGAAGCCTGCTGCTTCCATCGTCGCTTATCTCATAGGCAAGATCACTTCAGTAGACGATATGATACAGCCAAGCGGTACAGGATTCAACCTTGACGTCATCGTTGCGGGCGCTGTACCTCCGAACCCGTCAGAGCTCCTCTCACAGGGCACACTCGAGTCGCTTATCAACGAGCTCAGAAGCAGGTACGACTATGTCATCATCGATTCGGCACCGTATCTTCCGGTCACAGACTCCGCTCTCATCAACCCATATGTAGATGCCACACTCTATGTCGTCAGAGCGGACTACACAGAGCTCAAGATGCTCGAGGAGGTCAATGTCGCATTTACAAATCCTAACCAGCCTGTCAAGAATCCATATATCGTACTCAACGGACTCGATCTTGAATCCAACAAGTACAAGTATGGATACGGTGTCGGTTACGGCTATGGCTACGGCAAGAACGGCTATGGCTATGGCTACGGCTACGGTTACGGCTATGGTGAGGACGCTTTGAAAGAAGATTCTGAAAAGTAATGTTCTGGTTCAGGAAGAAGCCGGTCATGGTCCCGCTGACTATGGGCGCAAAAGATATCCACAACCACCTCCTGCCGGGGGTGGATGATGGTTTCAAGAGGGCAGAAGACTCCCTGCAGGCGATAGGGAAGATGGTGGAGAATGGTGTAAAGGAGATAGTCTTCACACCTCATATGAATCCCGAACTCTTTGTCGGCCAGACAGAGGCTCATCTCCGAGAGGTCTATGCTGATTTCAGCTCCAGAATACCTGCGGAGTGGGGGCTGAAGACATCTCTTGCTGCCGAATACATGTGCATCAAGGACTTTGAGCACAGGGCTTCCGATCCGGAGCTCCTGACCTTCGAAGATGATTCAGTCCTGGTGGAGATGTCCTATTATTACAGGAGCCCCAATTTCGAGACAGCCCTGTTCGAACTGGTCATGGCCGGAAAGAAACCGATAGTGGCACATCCTGAACGCTACCTGTATATGGCTGAGTGCCTGTCTGATTTCGACAGGATGGCCGAGATGGGCTGCCGTTTCCAGATGAACTATATGTCCCTGACAGGTGCCTACGGACCGGAATCTCTGAAGATTCTCAGATACCTGAAGGATCGCGGCTACTACCATTTCGCCGCAACCGACCTTCACACCAACCATCAGCTTGACAAGATACTTGCGATCAATGTAGAAAAAGACAAGCCCCTTTTCTAGGGGCTTGTCTCTTTATCGTCTGGCCGGGGCATCACTTCTGCCTCTTAAGCTGCTCCGGGGTAATCTCCCAGTCATCCGTGCGGAACGGTGCGAGAGGGACTTCCGAGACAGTCATGACATTGGATTCAAGCACATTCCTGAATGCATATCTGACTGCCACAGGTGCGGCTACAGAATCGCACTGGACGGTGATCCTGTCAGCTACCGGCCATCCGAGCTTGGCGGTGGCGGCATGGAACACCCTGTCCTCGCCGGCTACCTCGAATCCCTTTATCCGGATCACTTTTATATCCTTGTCGAGCCAGGAGAAACTCTCTCCGGTGGCTGGCCAGCTGGTGGATACCGCCATATCCTTGAAATGGAGTATCACGCTGCTGCCATCTGTTTCCATACCGGAATAGCGCGGCGATTCGCCGCAAAGGCCCTTGATGCCGTAAGTCCTGGACAGCGCGATGGCAGCCATCCTTTCACCGACGAGCACCTTTCTTGCCGGATGGATCATGCGAGGGGAGTCCATGTCCGTGGTCGGCGCGATGTAAGTCAGCGGAGTGGCGTCAGCTGCCTTGTACTGCTGCTCGACTATCACAGGCACGGTGAGGTATTCCGAGCCGTCATATACGTACTGGGCTATCTGCGCTGCAATGAAAGGCATCTGATCGTTCCCCCATGCCTCACGCCAGTCCAGGATCATCCTGTTCATGAGCTTGGCGTAGTCAAATGGATGGTAGCGGTTAGACTCTCCCTGATACCAGATGAAGCCCTTGGCGGTATAGTTCACGATAGGTGCTATCATGCCCTTGTAGAGCTTGCCTGGCCCCGGCCCCTCCGGTACTTCATCGAATACCGACTTGTCGATGTCCGGAATGGCCTTTATGGATTCGGGCATCATCCAGGTCTCGATCATAGTGCCGCCCCAGTAGCTTGTGATGAGTCCTACCGGCACGCCCAGAATATCTGTAAGCATCCTGCCGAAGAAGTAGGCCACTGCACTGCAGTTGGCGACATTTTCAGGGGTAGGGTACTGCCACTCTCCGGTGCAGTCGCTCTGAAGTGTGTCCGTGGCATGGCGGAGGACATTGAATATGCGCATGTCAGGATGCGCATAGCTGTCACGTATCGCCTGTGCGGATCCTGCTACAGGCTGACTCACGAATCCTTTGACAGGCATCTCCATGTTTGACTGGCCCGAACAGATCCACACCTCGCCGAGAAGTATGTCATTGAGGGTCACTGAGGATTTCTTCGAGTCTGAGAAACTGATGCTGTAGGGGCCCCCTGCATCAGTGGTGGCCACTTTCAGTTTCCAGCAGCCTTCCGAGTCGGCTTTGGTCTGACGCCTGACCCCGTCCCAGGATGGTTCGACACAGACAGTGCTTCCCGGGGCAGCCTTGCCCCAGAGGGTGACTTCTGCGTTTCTCTGAAGCACCATCCCGTCGCTCAGGACGGATGGGAGCTTCACTTCTGCATTCATTGCTGCGGCAGAGGCCGCGAATGCCATGATGGCGATAAACAGGCGTTTCATTTATTCTTCGATATTGACATTGTCACATTCATTCATGGTGAAAGCCTCACCGCTGCGGCCATAGACATAGTCGCTGCTCATTTCTACCTTGTTGCCCCTGTAGGTGACACCGTCCACGCAGTAGAAATTGAGAATGCGCGGGTCGAAGGTGCGGAAGGTGTTGCCTTCGATCAGGATGTTGCTGTGGTAGCGGCTGCCCTCATGCTCCGGGATTCCGCTGCCCACACATATGTTGGCATTGCCCCAGGTGCTGCTGCCGTAGAGGCAGTTGTCGAAGAGGTTGTTCCTGATGATGACATCCTTCACGCCCGACTGTTCGAACCAGTAGTTGCCGTCACCCTCGAACAGGATTGCGGTGCCGGGAGCGTGGAAGGTGTTGTCTTCAATCACGACTTTGCCCTTGGATCCGATGAGGATGCCGCGCGCACGGTTGTTGCCTATGTAGCAGTCCTTGATGAGCACCTCTGCCGTGTTGGCCTGAGAGTCTGCGAGGGCGTCATTGATCTCGAAGCACTCCGGTACGGGTCCGGTGAATGTGACCAGCGAATAGTCGTCATTGTATCTGGTCACTTCCTTGACCTTGAGCGTGTCATACGTCATCATGGTCCGGTGGTTGACGATTTCCAGCTCCATCCCGGGACGTATGAAGTCAAAGCCGTAGTTGAACCAGCAGAGGAGCTGGTCATCGGCAGTCTTTTTCTTCGCGGACGCATACCATCCGTGGATATTGGTGGCGTCATCCTTCTGGTTGCGGAAGTCGCATCCGATCATCCTGATGTATCCCTTGCAATTGATGAAATGGGTCGCATCCGCAGTGATGCTTATCATCCTGTCCTTGCCTGGAGAAGGCACGACATTCACCCTGTTCAGCTCGAGGTCAGACGATCTCTGAGCTATCACACCCATGCCTCCGCAATGCCAGATGTTGACATTCTCCATCAGGAAGCCGTCCACGCCGTCCAGAGTGAAGCCCGGGCAGAGACGCGCCTTGGCCCCGAATACGAGAATGTTTCCCACAGTGGCCTCGATGTCATCCTTGTAGACCTTGACCTGTCCGTCAGGAAGCTGCTCAGCCTGCAGTCCGGCACCCCATATCCAGTGGTCATGGACATAGTGTGCGACCTCTCTCTTCTCGGAGTCGAATTCCAGCAGGTTGCAGTATGGGTACTCCACCTTGTCCTGATCCCTGAACGCAAGTATGCCGTTCTGTATCCGGATGATGTAGTCCTCAGGAAATCTCAGTGTCACCCATCCCTTGCCTGTTCCGGTGACGGTTCCCTCAGAATGATGGGTCCTGGTGTAATCCATGGACAGGTTGCGTATGGTGATATTCTTCGAATTCTCGATATTGAAAGGGGATACGAATCCGCTGAAAAGGAGCAGCGTGTTGTTTCCCTCTATCGTAAGACCGTCGACTCCTTCGATCTCGAAGGCGATGCGTTTGTCGCTCGGGTCGTTGTTGCTGATGATCTGATACTTGCCGAAGCAGTAGTCCGGGCGTATGCGCAGAGTGTCTCCCGGAAGCACGAGAGTGCTGTTGCTGCTCTTCGAGCATTCTTCCAGTGCGAGTCTGATCGCAGGCTCCGCGTCCGTTTCAAGCATCTCAGGAGTCAGATAGTCCTGGAGATAGACTGTCCGGGGAGCTTCCCGGGTACATGATGCCGCCATGCAGAGTGCGGCGGTCAGCATAAATGATACCTTCTTCATGGTTATTTCAGTGTGATATTCTTGATTTCCTGTCCAGGAGCCGTGGTCCAGCTCTTTGTCATGCCGTCTGACAGCACTTTCACCTCTATCTTGCCGCCAGTCCTGTGCACCTCGATGTCGAAGTCGTTTCCGAACGCCTTGATATGGCGCAGTGCCATCTCATCCCATCCGGAAGGCATCTGTACTTTCAGACTGAATGAACGGAGACCGGTCGGACGTATGCCGAAAAGGCCTTCTGTGACTATCCTGCAATACAGTCCGCTTTCTCCGGAAAGATGCCTCTGCGATCCTTCCGGCCATGCCTCGATCGGGTATGGTACATGTATTCCGGTGAGCCTTCTCGTCGAGTAGCTGAGCAGCTGCTCGAGCGCCTGGTCGGCATAGCCTGCAGCAAAGGCACCCCTGAGTGCATAGAGTGTCGATCTGTCCCAGAATGTTTCGCTGTCCTGCTGTGTGAGGATGCCGTCTTCCGTCATCATGAGAGGGGAGAAGAGCGCCTTGAGCGTGCCTTCGGCCCTGTCATTGATGCCGAAGCAGAGCGGGAGGCATATCCATGAGCGGAGCAGATCGTTGCCGTCATAGTAGCGGTAGGTGTCGAAGCCGCTCACATTGGCGCTGAAATACCTGCCTATGGCCTTGCGCAGGGCCTCTGCCTGCTTCCTGTACGATGCGGTCACGGATGCAGGTTCGCCCAGCTCCTTCGAAAGGTACACCGCGGACACGAGGCCGTCATAGTAGAGACATGCAGTCGAGAGGTTCGCGTCGCCCGCAGGAAAGCGCCCCTCGAGCTCGTCGGAGTCCGAGGCCGGCACTCCGTCGGCAGTGAGCTGGCGTCGGCAGTATTCGAGGCACCATTTGATGAAAGGCCACAGTTCACGGGCTTCAGCCTTGTCTCCACGTGTGAGGACGTACCTGGAGGCTCCGTGGGTCACCATTGCGGCGTCGCCTCTGTCGCCTGCGCCGTCCCAGATGTCGATTCCCTCCGCAATGATGGAGCTCGGGAGCGGCTTGTAACTGTCATTCATGAAGCGCGCATAGTGCCTGTAGCAGTTGAGAGCGCTCTCGTTGCCGGTGCTGTATCCGAGATACGGGTAGAACGGGGACACATACTCGCACTCGTCATTGCACCAGAGCGCTGCATAATATGATTCTCCGCCCGGACCGTGCATGAGGCCGCCCTTGGTGCGGTAGATGCTCTCCGACGCCCTGATCTTGGCGAACCTGAATTCGGCGTCTATCGCCTTCTCCGGCGTCTCCAGTATCAGCGAGTTGTCGATGTCATTCGAGATGAAACCCATCCTGGCAGCACGCTCGGCTTCCACATCCGGTGTCAGCATGCTCTCCGAAGCATCCCTGTACGCCTGATAGACGGCTGCGAAACTTACGCATTCTCCCGGCTCGACGGTGTAGGTGCCGCTGCCCGTGATGTCTGCGCGTACCGCATAGACGCCGTCCACTCCCTTGTCCTCGGGAGTCTTAGCCACCTGGCTGAATTCCGGGACAAGAACGGTCACCGCCTTGTCGCTGATGTTTTTCAGGCAGTAAGTCTCGCACAGGACCGGCAGGGTTGTGCTCGGGAACACGCTCATGGACACTTCTACCGTCGGCTTGAGGTAGCTGCCCCGGGCTCCTCCTATGTTGGCCTTGCCCACAGCGTAGGAAGTGGTGACATTCACGGCTCCGTCGATGGTCACGCTGCCGGTGCCGGTCTGCTTGGGCACAAGCGAGTTGACGCTCACGAGCGACATGATGTCGGTGGCGTTCCTGTGCAGGAGACTTGCATGTGTGTCATTGGGTATGCGCCTGAGCATAGGGAATACCAGAGAGCGCTCCTGGTGATAATGCCCCAGGTCGTCGATACCCCATCTGAGTACACAGGATATCTGCTCTCCGCTCATCTCTATGTGGTCGTTGTAAGGAAGAGAGATTCCGTTGATGTCCAGGGAGATTGTGTGTCCGTCTCCGGCTATGCTCCAGCAGGTCTGGGCTGCAGACGGAATCATTGCGATGGCTGCGGCTGCGAGGACCGCGATCATTCTTTTCATATGGTTACTGTTTTTTCAATGCTTTTCTCACTGCCTCGAGGTAGGCAAATCCGTGGATCTTGTCCGGAAGAAGATATGAGTCCTCGACCCACTCGTTCCACGCGTTGATATATATGAAATGGGGCTGTTCAGTGTGTCTGTCGGCGTATTCCTTCGCTTTCTCGAGAGTTGCCTGGAACAGCTCGGGCGTTCTGTTGATATGGCAGACGTCAGCCTCTCCCTTCTCCGGGAAGCGTGGGGTGTCGTCCCAGCCGATGGAGACTGTCGGATATACGTCCGCCGTGGTGAGAAGACTGTCCCAGCAGTCCCACAGCTCCACTGCCGTTGTGCAGAACTTCTGATAGTCAACGTCGGTTCCGCCCATGTTGTAGCTGGCGAAGCTGTCGATGCCGAGTGTCTCGACGATTTCCTTACATTTCATGCGGTACTTCTCATTGTAGTATCCGTTGGTCCAGATCGAGCACTGGAGGTAGACGCCGGGGTATCCTGCCTTGCGGCATTTGTCCCTGAATACATCGATTGCGCCCCTGGCTGCCTGGAGGTCGCCTCCGAATGACTCCATGAAGTCATCCAGGCTGTAGATCATGAATATCGGCCTGCCATCGACCTTGGCGTAGTTCTTCCTCCAGAAATACTTCTCTATTATGCGGTCAGTGATGGTCTCGAACTGCTCCGGAGGGACATCTCCCGAGAAGAGCCGGCTCTTGTCGTCCCCATACCTGTAGCAGTTCCAGTAGTTGCGGGGTACATCATGGTTCGCCCACATGACATAGAAATCCATCTTTCCGCATGACTTTGCCTTCAGGAAACCGTTGTCGAGAGCTCCTTCGAGGAACGGCTGGTCCAGATACCAGTACCAGTCATAGACAAAGGTGTTCACGCCGTATCTGAGGGCCGTCTGTATCCATTTCTCCACTACTTCGGGGTCGTCATCCATCTCACATCCCCAGAGGGGCTGCTTCGGCTGCCGGTGGCCTTCGAAGCGCGGGGTCGCCTTGTTGATGATTTCCCATTCTCCCATGCCCTGCGGCCAGAGCAGCTCATGGGCGAGTGAGTCGTCATGGCATGACGGCCATATGAAGGCACAGACACGGTGATCTTTCACACCCTCCGTCCTGCAGGAGAGCATGGTGAAAAGGGCAGCAAGAAGCAGGGCGGTCAAGAATGAGAAGGAACATTTTGTCATGATCATCGTATTTATGATTCTAATGGAGCAAGTGCTTGAAGGCGGCCATGTCTTCCTCGATCTGGCGTCTCTTCTCCTCAGAGAGCTGCATCTCCGGGAAGCTGCCGCCATCAACGGCGATCTCTGCATTGACGGCCTCATATCCGAGAGGAAGCTCTACATCTTTCATCACGATGTTGCGGAACGGATGCTCATGCCATGCTCTGATGATGGCTTTCTGCTCTGTACTGCCGGACACTCCTTCGAAGAGTATGTCACTGAATTCCGCCTCTCTGGAGTACATGTGATGCATCTTGAGGAAGCACTTTGCCTCCACGCGCACATCGTATGTGCGGATGTCGTGGATGTCCGTGCCTCTGGATGTCTTGCCGTATGCCGCCACATAGTTGAATGCGGTGCCGCTGTCGCTGATGTCGATGTCGGAGAAATATGCATCGTGGATGGCTCCCTCTCCGACTCCGACGCGTATGGCGTTGCAGCTTGAGGATATGCCGCATCCCGTGACATATACATACGCGCAGTCCTGAGGCCTTTCGAGCAGCTTTCCGCATGACGCCCTCAGCGTGATGCAGTCGTCTGCCGTGTCGATGCGGCAGCCGCTGATCAGCACGTGCTGCGACCTGTCTATGTCGAATCCGTCTCCATTATAGGTGTGGAACTTCCTCCTTTCGGTGTGTACGTAACAGTCGCGTATCCATACCCAGTCACAGTTGAGGATGAAACAGGTCCAGTATGGTGAATTGCTCAACTCCACACCTTCGATCCTGATTCCGCTGCAGTCCGCGAACCATACCATCTGTGACGGGCGCACCGGGATGGCTTTCTTGGACGGCCAGAGCACGCCATTGCTGTCAAGCAGGAATGCTTCGGAGTTGCCGTCAATCGCTCCGGGACCGGTTATGGCCACATTTCGGAGGCCCACTCCCACAATGAGATGGCCGCCGGAAGTGTTGTCTCCGTCCTTGCCGGATGCCCAATTCTGGGGATAGCAGTCAGCAGCGCAATAGTCCTCGATCGAAGGGCTGCCCTTGATGGTGGCGCCTTCGCAGAGGTGAAGCTCGATATTGTCCCTGAGATAGATCGTGCCGCTGAGATAAGTGCCTGCCGGCAGTTCCACCACGCCGCCACCCTGTGCGTATGCAGCATCCACTGCAGCCTGAATGGCTTTGGTGTCGAGGGCGGTTCCATCGCCCTTGGCTCCGAAGGCCAGGACAGAAAGGGATGCGAGGAGGGATATGATCAGATGCATGATTATAGGAATTGGTTCAGTGAATATACAGACCTTTTTCGTAAATTTGTATTATTGGACAACTTTTCAACTGAAAATGATCAAGAAAACCATCCTCTTTCTGTCGATGCTGCTTGCGTCTGCAGCTGCCTATGCCGGGGAATCCGCAAAGCCATCATACTGCGCACGCATGGAGGGCGATACCCTCGTGATAGGCAACGATCTCATCTGCCGCCGCTTCCTCTGGAATGGCGGAGACCTCATGACTCTCTCCGTTGAGGACAAAGCCGCCGGCCGGGTGTACAGTACCCGGAAGAATGCACCTGACTTCGTGTTCACGAGTCAGCCGGCAAAGGCTTCGGATGCCTCATTCGATGCGTCTGCAATACCGTGTGACGGCATCAGACCGTCGCACCTCAAAGTGACCGTGGCTTACAGGTACGGGGACTACAATGTGAGGAGAGAGTTCCGTGTGTACGAACATGTCCCGGCGATAGCGGTCGACAACTTCGTGGCGTCTGTCAAGTCCATGGAAGTGTCATCGGATGCATCCGGCAGGGAGATCAACGTCGCAGACCACAAGAACATCGAATCCAAGGCAGACATGGCACAGGGCGCGAAACGTACCCTCCGTCTGGATGGGCTCGATCTCGGAGGTGCCCACTGGCATGCAAGCGCGGTGGAGTTCAGCGATGTCACGGACTGGAACAACAATCTGGTCAGGCGCGTCGACTTCATTCCATACCGCAAACTGTCGTATCGTGGCAACATACTGTTCGCCAGGAGTGTGGAGGGCGAGGGTCTCTTCCTTCTCAAGGAGGCTCCATGCTCTGGAGTCCAGATCGGTTCTGATGGCGCTGATTTCGAGTGCGAGGCTGGCAAGTTCTCTGTCACAGGTATCGGCGCGACCCCTGAGGATCTGTCATCCGGAAGGTGGATCAGGCTGTACTCGACCGTTCTTGGCGTTTACGGCGCTGAGGAACTTGATGCATACGAGGCTCTGAGAGCGTACCAGCGCTGTCCGCGCATCCACATGAGAGGCAGGGATGAGATGGTCATGATGAATACCTGGGGCGACAGAAGCCAGGATGCGAAAGTCAATGAACAGTTCTGTCTCCAGGAACTCGAGAAGGCTGCGCGTCTCGGTGTCACCCATTTCCAGATAGATGACGGCTGGCAGGAGGGAAAGAGTCCCAACTCTGCCGTCGCAAAGGGCTCGTTCAGGAACATTCATGACAATCCTCTCTACTGGGTGCCGGCGAAGGACAAATATCCCCGCGGCCTCACTCCCGTGGTGGAGAAGGCCAGAGAACTGGGCATCGAGCTCGGCCTCTGGTTCAATCCAAGTGTCCAGAATGACTTTGAGGACTGGGAGAAGGATGTGGCTGCCGTCGTGAAACTCTATAAGCAGTACGGCATCAAGGTGTTCAAGATCGACGGACTTCAGGTCCCGACCAAGACTGCGGAGGCCAATCTGAGGAAGTTCTTCGACACTGTGCTCGAGCAGACAGACAATCAGGTGATTTTCAATCTTGACGTCACTGCCGGGCGAAGGGGAGGTTACCACATGTTCAACGAATACGGCAACATCTTCCTTGAGAACCGCTACACAGACTGGAACAATTATTACCCATACTGGACTCTTCGCAACCTCTGGCAGCTGTGCGCCTATGTGCCGGCAGAGAGGCTCCAGATAGAGTTCCTGAACAAATGGAGAAATGCCGACAGATACAAAGGTGATCCGTTCGCACCGCAGGCGTATGATTTCAGCTACGTTTTCGCGACTGCTATGGCAGGACAGCCTCTGGCATGGATGGAGGCTTCAAATCTCCCGGAGGAGGCCTATGACATCGCGCCTCTGATGAAAGAATACCTCCGTGTCGCTCCGGATTTCCATGAGGGCACCATTCTCCCGGTGGGCGATGAGCCGTCTGGCCGCTCCTGGACCGGATTCCAGTCCGTCAAGGGAGATGAAGGCTACATGCTCATCTACCGCGAGTCCGCTCTGGAATCCTCGCAGGCCATTGATACCTGGCTGCCTGAGGGTGCACGTGTCCTATTCACCAGAGTTCTCGGCACGGGAAAGGATTTCACCGTCAAGGTCGGGAAGAAGGGAGAGGTGCGGTTCGCGCTTCCTGATATGAACAGTTTCGTCATGTACAAATACATCGTGAAGAGATGAAGATGAAAAGATTGATTGTCATGGTGGCGGCCGCTGCCTTGGTGCTCCCTCTGATGGGGCAGGTGAGGAGCGAAATGCTCCTGAAGGATGGATGGAAGTTTGTCAAGGGGGATGTTCCCGGAGCAGAGGTGCCGTCTTTCGACGATTCGGCATGGGAAAGCGTCTCTGTACCGCACGACTGGGCGATCAAGGGACCGTTCGATATCGAGAATGACCTCCAGAAGGTGGCCGTGGTCCAGAATGGCGAAAAGGTCGCCACGCTCAAGACCGGGCGCACCGGTGGCCTGCCGTACATGGGTACCGGGTGGTATCGCACCGGATTCGAGGCATCGCCGGAACGCAGCGTGGAGCTCATATTCGACGGAGCAATGAGCGAAGCTCAGGTCTATGTCAATGGCGAACGTGTATGCCAGTGGCCATATGGCTACGCTTCTTTCCACTGCGATGTTACTCCTTACCTCAATGCCGACGGCCGCAATGTGCTGGCTGTGCGTCTGGAAAACCGTCCGTTCTCAAGCCGCTGGTATCCGGGTGCCGGACTTTTCCGCAATGTTCATGTCGTTTCCACTTCCAGGAGTGCACATGTTCCTGTCTGGGGCACATATGTCACCACTCCGAGCGTTTCGGCAGAGCGCGCGTCAGTCCGTCTGGAGATATCGGCTGAGGCCGAGGATGGTCTCATGATAGAGTACAGGACCTCCATCAAGGATCCGGAGGGAAGGGAAGTGGCTGCCCGCGTGTCGCAGTCAGCCCATCATGCAGGTGTGGCTCTGCCGCAGCAGTTCGTCGTGGACAATCCTATGCTCTGGTCTCCGGAAACCCCGTGGCTTTACCGTGCCGAGACCGAGCTCTATGTCGACGGTGCACTCGTGGACAGGTATGACACCCGTTTCGGCATACGCAGGATCGAGTTTATCCCGGAGGTGGGATTCTGCCTCAATGGCGAAAGGCGCAAGTTCCAGGGCGTATGCAACCACCACGACCTCGGCCCTCTGGGGGCGGCAGTCAACGTCTCTGCGCTCAGGCATCAGCTCGAGCTGCTCAAGGATATGGGCTGCGACGCCATCAGGACCTCGCACAACATGCCTGCTCCGGAGCTGGTCGATCTCTGCGATGAGATGGGCCTGATGATGATGGTGGAGCCTTTCGATGAGTGGGGAGACGCCAAATGCCAGAACGGATACCACCGCTTCTTCGACCTGTGGGCAGAGACGGACATGGTGAACATGATCCATCATTACAGGAACAATCCATGCGTCGTCATGTGGAGCATTGGCAACGAGGTTCCTTCACAGAGTGCTCCGGAAGGATGGAAGGTGGCTGCATGGCTTCAGGACATATGCCACAGAGAGGATCCGACCAGGCCTGTCACCTGCGGAATGGACAGGGTGGACAATGTGCTTGCCAACGGTTTCGCGGCGCTCCTTGACATCCCGGGATTCAATTATCGTACATTCAAGTATGTCGAGGGCTATCAGAAGCTCCCTCAGGGTTTCCTCCTCGGCTCTGAGACTGCGTCTGCCGTAAGCTCCCGCGGGGTATATCATTTCCCTGTGGAAAGAGGCTTCAGCGTGAAGTCTCCGGACCATCAGTCCAACGGATACGATACTGAAGCGTGCAGCTGGTCCAATATCCCTGATATAGATTTCGCCCTTGCTGACGACTATCCGTGGACCATGGGTCAGTTTGTCTGGACCGGTTTCGACTATCTGGGAGAACCGAGTCCATACGATACGGACGGCTGGCCGAGCCACAGTTCCGTTTTCGGGATAATCGATCTTGCATCTCTTCCAAAGGACAGGTTCTATCTCTACAGGAGTGTGTGGAACAAGACTTCCGAGACCCTCCATGTGCTCCCTCACTGGACATGGCCCGATCGTGAGGGAAAGGTTACTCCGGTGTTTGTCTATACTTCGTATCCATCGGCCGAGCTCTTTGTCAATGGAGTATCGCAGGGGGTGCGCTCAAAGCAGCCTGCGGCATCCCTTACTCAGGGCATCCAGACAGAGGTGCTCGAGGACCGTTACCGCCTGATGTGGGATGATGCAGTATATCACAAGGGCGAAATCCGCGTCGTGGCATATGACGCTTCCGGCGCACCTGCGGCTGAGAAGGTCGTGAAGACAGCAGGCAGGCCGTATGCCCTGAAACTCACTCCGGCGAGCGGGAATGTGCTTGACGGCAGGAAGCTCCCGCGTGACGGAGCGGAGATCGCATATGTGACTGTAAGTGTCGTGGACAGGAACGGGATCGAGGTGCCTTGCGCTGCCGATGAGGTGTCTGTGGAGGTTTCCGGGCCGGCGGTTTTCCGGGCCGTGGCCAATGGCGATCCTGCATGCCTTGAACTCTTCCATCTTCCTCACATGCATCTCTTTGCCGGTAAGATGTCTGTCCTGGTGCAGTCACGAGAGGATGATTCTGGCGCTCCCGTCGTGCTCACAGTGAAGGCCAAGGGCCTCAAGAGCGCGACTTTGGAACTGTAGAGCTGGCCGCAGAGGGGCATAGCCGCAGACGCGCCGGTCGCGGCAGTCTCCGCCGCGAATCAAAGATGAATACGTCTGCACTGTCTAATACTTGGCACAATAAATAAGGGGCTTTCCGTCTCCGCCTCTGATCGTGCCGCCTTGGCCGCAGCTGCGGGAAAGCCTCTTTGCGGGCGAAGAATGGCTCCGCAACGCCCGCTTCAGAGACTTTCCCTCCACTGCTCTGGGCGGTACTGGATAATCAGTAAGGCAAACCGATGGAGTATGCTGACGCGACGAAAGTTTTGGCAAGTCTGGTTTTTACGGATATGCCCTACAGCATACTGGAATGAGGGTTGACAGAAACAGACCCCACCTGTAGCGGCCTTTGTTTCTGCTGACCTGCCCTACAAGTATCTGTGTTGGGGGTGCACAAAAACAGTGCGTGCCAAATCATGCGAATAGGCATAGCGAGGTTCTCGTCCCTTGTCGGGGCAGGTACACAAAAAAAGAACTTCAGATTTCTCTGAAGCTCTTGCGGTGCGGAAGGGACTGCGAAAGGCGAAAATCCAAGAAATCCACTTCTGGCGAAGAATTTAGTACCATTTTAGTACCAAATCACGAAATATCTTTAATGAAAATGCCCTGCAATTACTTGCAG
>JAGHSA010000033.1 GCA_018066125.1 Candidatus Cryptobacteroides onthequi
ATAAGCATAATAGCCGAGGGCTTGCCGGAGGACGAAGTCCGACGCAGGGAGTTTGAGGGGTACGCCCCTCAATGAATAATAGCCGAGGGCTTGCGCAGCAAGCCGTTCGAGGCCCGAGCCCGCACGGTTGCCGTAGGCAACGAAAAAGCCCTCAGCATCGCTGAGAGCTTTTTCGAGTGCGGGCAGGTTGACAATTATCGAACCATTTTAAAGGAATTCAAGAGGGTGGAAGCGTTTGTGGATTCGCTACAAGAACGTGAAAACTTGAAAAAATGCGCTGAAACCTGGTTCATCGTCCAAAACAGACGTAAAATCCCCCCCAAACACCTCTGGAAACATGATTCAGGCCAGAAACAGAGGCGAAAAAGCCAAATATCCGTCTGAAAATACAGCCAGATCGACAGGCCGAATTGATTATTGGCATAAATGCATCGTGGACAATAGAATGTTCAGCTTAGATACGAATGCAACGAAAACGAGAAGTAACCTTTACTGTCGAGGTAATTGACAGCATCATTGAGCAATCGCTGCTTAATCTGGTTGTCCACATCCGAATTCATAACAATCTCCGTGAAGGTTTCAATCGCTTCATTGGAGAGCTGTAATGATTCTACCAGATAAGCGACAGGGTGTTCCTCAGCAAGGGCTCGATCAATATCCATGTTGAAGCCTTTTTCAACGATCTCATCCTGGACGGATTGCATTGAATAGGAAACTGCATTTCCATCGATGAGACCGAGTTTCTTTGCCAAAGCCAACAGCATCTGGCCAATCATGTCTATCTGTCTTTTAACGTAATCTTCCATTGAGTGTTTCTGTCATTTCGTCAATAGCCCTCGTATGCTTTCGGTACATCCATGCTGCAAGTACTACTCCCAGCAGTATCCCGACAATCAGGCCGATGACCACTCTGGTCTGAGTTGCATGCGAGAACAAAGGAAACTTCGGCCCCAAAATGGTCTCATAACATATCCAGAGAATCATGACAATATCTATCACGATTTCTGCTGAGACTCCAATTCTGGTGATTCTTTTGACCTTGAGCATGGCAGTCAAGACATCACCGACGTGTCCATTGGAAAGGTCCTCGTCTCTCACCATATGGGTGACCCAGTAGCTATAGAGTCCATCTATCAACATGACTGCGATTCCAGTTATGGTCAATAGCTTCGTCAGTCCATACATGCGGGAGTAAATGATGATGGGATATATGGCAAGAAAGGCTGCGACAAGCACTCCTGTGCCATTGGTCTTGATGATGTTGGAATTCTTTTTCAACTGCTGCAGCATCAGTTGCTCATTGACCTGGATCTGCTCATCCAAAGTCGCCTTGAGCATTTGCATCTGCTCTCTCATATCCTCAAGTTCGAGAAGATTCTTGTCTTCATTACTCTCCATGGCTCATTCTTTTTAATTGTTCCTTGATCCTGACAAGTTTGACAGACACGTTTTTCGCCGAGATCCCCACAATCATTCCAATCTCATCATATGGCATCCCCTCGAGCCACAACATGACAATTGCCCTGTCAAAGGGATTCAATGAATGGATCCTGTCATATAGCATACGGACCTGAGCATTCTTCTTCCCATTCTCGGCACTCTCAATGTCTTCATGGGAAACTGCCAGAGGGCATTCGTCCTTCCAGTGCCTGCGCTTCCTGTCGGCAGAAATACACGAGTTCATGGTGACTTTCCATACCCATGCCTTCGTGAGGCCATTCTTTGGCGGAAAGCCCTTCCATAGATGGATGAGAGCTTCCTGGACCAGGTCGTCTGTATCCTCAGGCCTGTCAGCATACATCATGCATACAGAGTAGATTGTACTCTTGTACTGCTTGATCATTGCCGTGAATTCTTGTTCAATTGCATCCATTGTCAAAACTTGTTTCACCCAAGAAACGCAAGAAGGGTAGGAAAAACTACAGAGTTCCAGGTCACCTGGACACTTCGGGTGGCCGGAGATTACCTTTTTGAACCATATCTGTGTGCATTGAGGCCTGTGCTGAAATCACATATAGCGGGCCGATCCGAATACGTAAGAAATGGAATCGTGCTCAAAAAAAACAGGAATCTCCCTTGGGTGTGTAGTACACTATTAATTTGCCGAGCTATCAGATTCTATCTCGATAAATCTGCCATCTGCTTCTGAATCTCTTTCAAATGCAGAGCCAATAGGCGCATCAAGATATTTGATAATATCAGAATCATAATTGGCGATGGTATTCACTGAATATATCTCAAAATGTTTTGGGTTGTTACAGTATAATCTACCCTCTTGTCCTGCAAAAAACCTCCAACCGCTATCATCTGGTCTATCCCCTTGTTCTCTGTACATATAACCAACCTTCTTCCCATCGACAGTGATCATATCACTGGCAAGACAATATCCCATATCCGGGACAAGACGCTTGATATCTTTAGCATCTATCATGAACTTCTTTTCTCTTTTGAAAATGCTCATATTAACAAGTGGCGTATGATCTGTTCATCTTTGTCAAAAATAGTAATTGCTGAAGTTTATCTTGTATTGCTCTAGAGTTCCTTCTGCTGCTTACGGATCCTGAGGAGATTGACACTCTCATAGATAACCACAAGGATTCCGAGTCCAAGGATTATCCAATGTCTGACACTCGCATCATGAATACCCTGTTCCAGAATCTCACTGAGATTCAGGCCAGCCAATAATATCCACAGTACAATCATGCATATTGCATGTTGCATCTGCCTTCTGAGTTCTTCTTTCACGTTCATGATTCAGGATGTCTTGTCAGAATATCAAGATGGACATAAAGTAGACAGCACTCATGAATGATCCTATCACCATAATGAGATAGGAACGCCTGGCTTCTTTGGACTTCGGCTCATGCCTGGTCATGGAAATCAGTCCTGTAAGAATCAGCACACAGGCTATGACAAGCCAGACAAGTTTGATAGTTCTCATGCTTTCCGGGCTATTTAGATTATGTTCATTTTGATTTGTTTGCAAGTTAGTGTTTTTCCCAAAACATTCACTCTCACAGACGGAAAAACATGCCGACGAAACAGAATACATTTCTTGTAGAACTATCTCAAATAACTTGCCAGGCTTCATGAATAGAAGCTGCGACCGATTGGAAGAGCGCAGCGACGATGGCCGCGGGGAGGTTGACAATTATCGAACCTTCTGAGATGATTTTTCGACTGTGGCGATGGTTTTGCGTGGGTTGCCATAAACTGAATCAACATTGTCAGACAAAAGCCGTTTGGTTGTATCTATTGTAGGGGAATATTCTTTCACTGTCCCATAGGCACAATACTCGAGTCCCAATTGGTGAATTGCGTCAAGTATCTCGGTCTCTCTTGCCGCCGAAGGTTTCTTGAAGCCATTGATGTAATTCCGTAACAGGGTTGCATTTATGCCAATGCGTTTAGCAAACTCAGCTACATTGATTTCCTTGTGCATGAGGAAGAACTCCTGGACCTTTGATGGAATAGCATCATCATACTCAAAACTCTCAAAAGAGATGTCCTCATCAAGTTCCCGCCAATGAATACCAGTGAAACCAATTTCATACCTCTTGCGCTGATCTTCTGATGCGCCCATCAGAGCAGGATACCAAAGCAGAGACTGCTTCAGCTTTCGTCCTGATGTATCTTCCGCGTAGATATATTTTGAGTCGAATGTGATATTGCACAGCTTTTCCATTACTTGTCAAAGTGCTCCTTCCACCTTTTAATGATTATGTCCTTATTGTCAGCTATGACACTTTCTATCTTCTTTTGATCGCTCACTTTGATACAATGCTTTTCTCTCAGTTTGAACTCTTCACCCAACAAATCATAAACAGCGTAACCATCATTCCCCTCAACATGAACATGAATAGGCTCATGCTCCCTGCTGTAAAAGAAAAACGAGTAACCGAAGAATCTGAAGATTTCTGGCATAACAAAATATCTTGCCACAAATATAGGGAATTATTTTTAATACCTAAACCTGAAACTCTACAATACGAAAGAAGCAATCTTTCAACGGCAAACGATTGGAGGAGCGCAGCGACGATGGCCGCATCAGCGGCCGTGGTGGAGCGTCAGCGAGACTTCGAAGAAGTCGAAGCAGCGGAGCCACCGCCCGAGTCCCTTCGCCCAGCACAAAACGAGCCGGAGGACGAAGTCCGACGCAGGGAGTTTGAGGGGTACGCCCCTCAATGAATAATAGCCGAAGGCTTGCGCAGCAAGCCGTTCGAGGCCCGAGCCCGCACGGTTGCCGTAGGCAACGAAAAAGCCCTCAGCATCGCTGAGAGCGCGATTCTTGATATAACACAACAGGAACTCGCTGTGTCTGTCGGCGTTAGCAGGCAGACGATAAATTCCATAGAGTCTGGAAAATATGTCCCATCTACCATTTTGGCTCTCAAGATTGCCAAGTATTTTAATAAGCCGGTAGAGCAAGTATTTTCTCTTGAGGATTCGGATTAACTTAAGATAACGGAGTTGATTTATACTTCCATAATCTTTTGGGCCTGGCTTATCTACAAGTCTCTATTGCACCACCAATAAATAATGACTATATAGTGTTCGTCTTTCAACTCGTATTTTAATATGAATTCAAATGCCATGGGATTGATCCTGTCACGTATGCAGAGCGTGATATTAACGCTGTTCGCCTGTTTTCTTGCACTCTGTTCCTGTTCTCATCACGGGACCTTCATCGTGGAGGGGAATATACGCGACGTCAAGGACTCCGCTGTCGTGGTGATGCTGCGTTTCGATGACGTGGTATCGGGACATGCAATAGGGGTAGCAACAGACACTCTGGTCGGTGGAAAGTTCCGATTCGAGTTGCCAGTTGAAAATGAAACAGACCAGTATGGGGTCCTTTTCCTGGGTGAATCATTCCCGCAGCACGGTCCGACAGTCTTTGCCGAGGCTGGGAAGAAGGCGGTAATCTCGGGTCGCGGTTATCTGGCCAGTGCTTATGACGTGAAGAGCAGGGTCAAGAGTCAGCGCGAATGGAATATGTTTATTGAAGCAACAAGGAGTGATCTGGAATTGGACGACCGGATGCTGCTGGAAACGAAAAAGTATGCGTCGTATGCTGACTATAGGAATGCAAGAGATTCTGTCAGCACATCTATCTTCCAGAAAGAACTGCCGATTCTCAAGAAGATGGATGTGTCCGATGTGTGGATGCAGAAGGTCCATTCTCATGCTAAATATCTTTCTCAGTTCAAGGATGGTAGCAAGGATGCGCTCAAGGAAGAACTCCGCTCGTTGCTTGACAAGTGTACCGAGGAGCAGATGAATACTGACCTTATGGTCAGCGCCGCAAAATTTCTCTCTGTCATTTTGCCTCTTTCCCTTGGAGACCGGTTCCCTGAAGTCGCTGTTCATGATGCAGATGGATAGAGTCACGTCCTGTCGGAGTTCAAGGGGAACGAACTGCTCGTCGAGTTCTCTGAACTTGGCTGCCATCCATGTGTCCTTGCAAAACCGGAGATTGAAAGGATCTGCTTTGAACGCAAGGATGATTTCTTCGCCCTTTGCATCAACATGAACAGTTACGACACATGGAAACCACGCGCGGAAGAACATGCTCCGGCAAATATGCTGGAGTTCAATGAGGACGAGGGAAACAGAGGCGTGTATGCCAGATTAGGTACGGGTGCCGTGCCAACTTTCGTCCTTGTCGACAAGGACTTTGTCATCAAGGACATCTGGGTCGGATATGGCGAGGGCTCGATCCAAGACCGGGTCAGATAATTTTCATTATATTTGTATTCAGTAGATTTACCTCCATGAAACATTACATCCTTTCTCTCGCACTGTTGCTCTCATGTGTCTTTGCCGGTGCACAGGAAATCAGACCAGTGAAGGCTGACGTCTCCGACTATGTGCCGCTGCTCCAGGATGCCGGATTCGGCATTTTTGCATTTGACATCTCGTCGCTGAATGATAATGCATACAACATCAGTCTGGTTGTGAGCGAGTACGTCAATGGTGAGCTGATTAGTGAATCCGAGTCATACGAGGTTGAGAGCAGTCTCTACAAGAACCCGCAGAAGCTGACACTTGGTTTTTCGCCGAAGTCTGAATCCATAAGAAATGTCAGGCTATATGTCGACGATGTGCGAGTAGCGGCAAAAACTCTGACTCTGAAGCCGATGACTGCACCAAGATATGATGGGGAGATCATGTATGATCTTCTTGAATTTGAATTGAGTAAGATATGGGTCAACGCTGTCACGCCGCTTGTCCTTCTGGGCTCGTACTGGTATGATGAGCCATTCAAGACAGTCCGTTTCTTTGGCGACGAATACCGCACCATCGAGATGTCGTCACCGATCATGAAACTGATTCCTCATTGCTACGTCCTCGGAATAAAGGTTGAACAGCAATACAAGACTTACAATGCAGTGCCGATCCAGTCTAATGGCAATAAGTCAATCCCATTGACGGGAGGCGGTAGTAATTAAAAACAAAACCAACGAAATAGAAGCAAAAATATGAAACTATTATCACCATATCTTCTCATTGCTACATCAGTGCTTCTGTGTGGCTGTTGCAACCAGGCGAGACAGATTGAAAAGAACGACGCGGATTTTCTCGCTGCCGTCGAATACTTCCGTCAGCTGCAGATGGATCATGCCGATTGGCAGAACACTGAAATCGCTGGAAAGTACGGAATCCCGAGAGTAAAGCTGCTTAACGAGCTTGCCGAGCATCCAGAAAGGGCTAATGAACTTCAGCCGAAGATTGACAGCCTTACCCATTATGTAGATTCATTGTTGCCTATCTCCATGGCCAGGTATCAGGAGATAATAGATTCTGCGCTTCTTGTGGAGAAAAAATACGAGTCGATATCAACTGAAGGCTTCAAGGGTGCATTCATGAAACGCCATATATATACTCGCGAGCATCTTGACAGTCTTTATAAGGCGGCTCCTCGCGCTCTCAAGCGCTCTATTGCCGGTAAATCCATAGATGCGTTTCTCAATGGACCGCAAGTACGTCCTGGAGACAAGATCATAACATTCGACTGTTTCGATGTTAACGGAAAACCGTTCGACTGGAAAACCATCGAGGGGAAGAAGACGATCATAGTAGCCGACGGACTTGGCTGCTGGACTCATGGTATTGATGATACCGCCCCTGTCACTTATTTCAATTATCTGAGGGAGAAGTTCGGAGACGGTTTCGTGCTGATGGTGTTCTGCAACAACAGGGACCTTGCCGGGTTGAAGGAGCAGTCCGAACATTTCGGCCTTGAGGACTATATCGTCATCAGTGACGGCAGCGAATTCAGTTCTCCTCTTGAACTTATGTATGACTGCCAGTACACGCCGTCATTTGTCCTGATCAATCAGGACGGCACGCTTGACCGCATGGTGCATGGAGAGGAGACCGATTACATTGAAGAGTTTTTGGGGAAATGATATGAGACGTCTTGTATCTTTATTCATTGTTTTGTTCGCTCTTGCGTCCTATGGCGAACCGAAATGAGTAATGGATCTTATAGCCCCAGATACAGACCTTCTGAGAATTCTGTGGGGCAAATGTGGGGCAAATGTGGGGCAAATTGGCACAAGAAAAAGCCAACCTATTGATTTACAATGGGTTGGCTTTCAAAATTGTGCGGGCGAAGGGACTCGAACCCATACGCACGAGGCACCAGATCCTAAGTCTGGCTTGGCTACCAATTACAACACGCCCGCATAGTTGTGCAAATATATAAAAAATTTATAATTCTTTAAGCAACTCCTCGATCTCCCTGTTGATTGCTTCGGTTTCCTCCTCGATTTCCTGGGCGATCATATAGGACTCGAGCTCATTCTGCTCTGAAGCAGAGAGCAGGTCAGCCTCCTCATTGGAGTAGTCCATCTCCTGCTTTCTGCGCGCAATGGCCGCCTGAGCCATCCTGGCATCCTTCACGGCCCTGTCCACACCGCGGGTGAAAATCTCCCTGATGGAGGTGGCCAGATTAAGCTGAAGAGCATCCACCTGATCTGTGAACAGAGGCACTTTGGTACTCTTGTACTGAGGCTTGGTGATACGGTATTTCCAGTTATCGAATGAGTCTCCGAAAATATTCAGGCCAATCTTGAACGGAAGAGGCGACTTGATGACAGATACATGATAGTCAAATCCGGAATCAAAATGCTGGAGCCCCTTCAGAGCCATCACATATCTGTCAACAGACAGAATGAACGGGAACACTTCCAATTCATTGTCCGCCACTATTCCATAGACGCTCATGTCATCGATGCGCCCTTTCTCTCTATCCTTGAATCTCAAGGTACTGGTAAGCTTCTTCAGGCTTCCGATATCTTCGAGCACAAGGTCCTCTCCCTTGATCTTGAACATGCCATTCAGGGTCGGAACGAGGATGTTCATGTTGGTGTCCAGCTGCGTTGTGGCTGCAGCAGAGCAGTCGAGAGTGCCCTTGAATGACTTGAGCATAGGCAGAACCTCATCCACTGCCGGTATGAGCTGGATCACCCTTTCCGCCGTCACGTCGCTCAGCAGCATGTCGAATCCACACTTGATATCCTTCTTGGTCTTTGTGGAATAGAACGCGCTCATGAAGGCGTTGCCCATATCCGTCTCGAAATGACCGTTGGTTATCTGAAGGCAGCGCTCTTTCATCTCGGCACGGGCATGCGCATTCTCAAGCAGCATGTCCGCATAGTCGAGGCTGTCGACAGACATGGTCACCGTGGCATTGAGGTTGGCGGGAATGATGAAGAGCGAGTATGACGGTCCCGCAGCGGTGTCTGCCGACGACATCTCCCCCGCCCCCGCCTCGAAGGCCTGCTCGTATGTGGCGTCATCCACCAGAGCGATGTCAGGCACAGCAGCCGGCGACTCCGTCATTGCGGTGTCTGTGATCTCTATGGCGGTCAGTATCTCATTGAGGTTGAGACGATGTGACTCAAGTTCGGCGTCGAGTGTGATGGTGCCGCCGCGGGTCATCATGCGCTTCAGTCCCTCCACCCTGGCATCTGCCACGAGATCGGAGCTGCCCGAAACCAGGCAGAGACTGTCGAGCGTGAGCACATCCTTGACGAACTGACCGTCAAGATGCGTGAAGCGGTTCCTCAACGGGAACAGCGGGCTCAAGACGATACCCTGCTCCACCTTGAACTTCAGGGATGGATTCCACTTGATGATGAGATCAGAGAGGGACTTGTCAAGCCTGAAATCAAGATCGGCGATGGAGAACTCCTTCTCCGAAAGATAATCCATAGTCTGGGTCTCATGAGCGCGTCTGCGCGTCCATCCTCCGGCAGCGGTGGTATCCGCGGTTCTGGCCCTGCCCCTGGTCTGGGCATCAGCAGTAAAAGAGGCGTCGCGCATGGCAACTCTGGCAAGAGGGCCGCGTAGAAACAAGCGCCCGGAATTGCTCACAAGCTTGAGATGCGGCACACTCTGGGAGTTGCTCTCCCCCCTGGTGAGTGTGAAAAGATTGTCGGTGTCGGCAATATACACTCCGAGCGAGTCGCTTCCCCTGACGAAAAGACGGTCAGCCTTGACTTTGCCGGAAAACGGCTTGTACCTGAATGTGGAATTGATGGTATCGGTAGAATTCTGTGCGAAGAGACTCATGCCGCTGCCCTGGGCACAGAAAGACTCCCCGAAGTCGAAGTCGATGCTGTCCACCCTCGCGGTGAGCGTCGCCTGCTTTCCGCTCTCGTCGATGACACTCTTCCTGGTGAAGAGATTGATGTCCGGAGCAAGCACATACGCCTCGATATCCTGGGAAGGATAGTCAAGTCTCACGCAGTCGCCGGTGAGATGTCCCTTGATGTCGGATTTGGCGAAGCGGTAGATATCCATCTGGGACTGTCGAATCCTGCCGGATACGTCCAGATCGATGTTGCCGCTGGCTCGAAGGTCCTTCATAGAAGGAGGAAGATACTCTGCAAGCCGTGCGAGCGAAGCCTTGAGGCAGGCATCCAGATCATACAGGGGATCCGTGCCCAGGACATCCTCCGCAATGCCCGATGCATCCAGATCCAGGCCCTCGAGATGCACTCCCAGTCCACCGAGGTGGATATTCACCCTGGATTCCGCCGTATGTTCCGCATCTGCGGATACTGCGACACGTGCATCGCGGATGAGATCGCCATAAGAGACAAGGGCGTCTGGAATCTCTGCCGAGACCTTCATCGGAAGGAGCGCACTCAGTGAATCAAGGCACACGCGGCCGTCCGCGGATGCGGAAGCACTCAGCATGGCGTCAGTGCTCAGCCTTGAAGCCTCTGCGAAGAATGAGGCACCCAGAGTGTGGATCAGGGCGTTCAGATCCAGCTCCGCAATGTCGACAGCCGCCCTTACATAAGCACTGTCAGCCTCGGGACGGTACAGGGCAGATGCCCTGATGGCAGACACAGCCACCGTGGCGGCAAGTGTGTCGACGGCATCGGCGTACACCAGCCTCGGGCTGCCGATGACAAGTGTGTCGATTCTGACATGAGCCGGAGCCCACGAGGAGGTGTCCCCCTGATCGGACGGCGTATCCTTCAACACCATCCAGTTCGCGGAAGTGGAGTCGTATCTGTGAAGAAAGACCCGGACATCTGAGAACAGTGCCCTGCTCACATCGATCTCCCTGTGTTTCAGGAAAGCCCGCGCATCAGCGGTAAGACGCACCTTTCCTGCCGACAGCAGCGTATCCGCCATATCGCCACGGCCTTCGTCGTCTTCTGAAGCCAGACCGGAAAAGCGGCCGTGCGGATAAGTCAGTTCGAGCGAATCCAGCTCGAGACTGATCAGAGGATATGACATGACTTTGAGGCGCGCATCTCCCACCTTCAGATCGGCATCCACAAATCGCGGGGCGAGGCGCATGAGCGCCTTGCCCGGCAACGGTGAGTCTAGGAGACAAGGCAGGGCTGCCAGGGCCATGACTATCAGGCCCAGGACAACCCCGACTGTGATTCCTATGATCTTGAGCGGAAGAAGTGACCTTCTTGTCGCCATATCCAGTTATTAAAGACCGATTTTCTTGAAGAAATCGTTACCCTTGTCGTCAACGAGGATGAATGCAGGGAAATCTACCACCTTGATCTTCCAGATGGCCTCCATGCCGAGCTCAGGATACTCGACGCACTCGATGCTCTTGATGTTGTTCTGTGCAAGGATGGCTGCCGGACCGCCGATGGATCCGAGATAGAAGCCGCCATGCTTCTGGCATGCGTCTGTGACTGCCTGGCTGCGGTTACCCTTGGCGAGCATGATCATGGATCCGCCGTGATCCTGGAACTCGTCCACATATGGATCCATACGGCCTGCCGTGGTAGGTCCCATCGAGCCGCAGGCCATGCCTGCAGGGGTCTTTGCAGGTCCTGCATAGTAGATAGGATGATCCTTGAGGTACTGAGGCATCTCTTCACCTGCATCGAGACGGGCCTTGATCTTGGCATGGGCGATGTCTCGGCCCACGATGATGGTGCCGTTGAGGCTCAGACGGGTGCTGACAGGATACTTTGTAAGAATCTTGCAGACCTCGCTCATAGGCTGGTCGAGGTCGATCTTGACAACCTCACCCTCACCTGCGTTGCGGAGTTCCTCCGGGATAAGTTCATATGGCTTGTCGTCCATCTTCTCGATCCAGATACCGTCCGCGTTGATCTTCGCCTTGATGTTGCGGTCGGCAGAGCAGCTGACGCCGAGGCCGATAGGGCAGCTTGCACCGTGGCGAGGGAGACGGATGACGCGTACGTCATGAGCCATATACTTGCCGCCGAACTGTGCGCCGAGGCCGATCTTGTGAGCCTCTTCGAGGAGCTGTGCCTCGAGTTCCACATCACGGAAAGCACGTCCTGTCTCATCACCCGTGGTAGGGAGAGAGTCATAGTAGTGGGTGGAAGCGAGCTTCACGGTAAGGAGGTTCTTCTCAGCAGAAGTACCGCCGATAACGAATGCGATATGATAAGGAGGGCAGGCTGCCGTTCCAAGGCTCTTCATCTTCGACACGAGGAAAGGAATGAGAGTGCCCGGATTCTGGATGCGTGCCTTGGTCTCCTGATAGAGGTATGACTTGTTTGCAGATCCGCCGCCCTTTGTCACCATGAGGAAGCGGTACTCCATGCCCTCTGTAGCCTCGATGTCGATCTGTGCAGGAAGGTTGCACTTGGTATTGATCTCATTGTACATGTCGAGAGGTGCATTCTGAGAGTAGCGGAGGTTTTCCTCTGTGTAGGTCTTGAATACACCGAGAGAGATGGCCTCTTCATCCTCGAAGCCTGTCCAAACCTGCTGTCCCTTCTCACCATGTACGATGGCGGTACCGGTATCCTGACATAGAGGGAGCTTTCCCTTGGCAGCCACCTCTGCATTGCGGAGGAAGGTCAGTGCCACATACTTGTCGTTCTCGCTTGCCTCAGGGTCGCTGAGAATCTTTGCCACCTGCTCATTGTGTGAACGGCGGAGGAGGAAGCTGACATCGCGGAATGCGGTGTTGGTCATGAGTGTGAGGGCCTCAGGAGTCACCTTGAGGATAGGCTTTCCCTCGAAATCACCTGTAGATACGAGGCTCTCCGAGCCTGGAATCTTGTAGTACTCGGTAGTATCTGGACCGAGCTGGAACATTGGAGCGTACTTGAATTCTGCCATGATATAGTTAATTGTTAATCATTACTCATAAGGAATGCTTTCATGAAGTCATTGAGGTCGCCGTCGAGCACGCCCTGTGCGTCCGTGGCTTCAAATCCTGTCCTGACATCCTTGACAAGCTTGTATGGATGGAGAGTGTACGAGCGTATCTGCGAGCCCCACTCTATCTTGCGTTTCTGGCCCTCGAGCTCGGCCTGCTTCTCCTGACGCTTCTTGAGCTCCAGGTCGTAGAGGCGGGACTTGAGGATGCGGAGCGCATTCTCTTTGTTGCCGATCTGGGTGCGGGTCTCGGTATTCTCGACCACGATGCCTGTAGGGATATGCTTCACACGCACACCGGTCTCGACCTTGTTGACATTCTGGCCGCCGTGTCCACCTGAACGGAAGGTGTCCCACTCCAGATCGCAGTCGCGGATCTCGATGTTTATGGTATCATCGACGAGCGGATAGGTGAAGACAGACGAGAACGTGGTCTGGCGCTTGCCCTGCGCGTTGAACGGAGATATGCGCACCAGACGGTGCACACCGCTTTCGGCCTTGAGGTAGCCGTATGCATAGTCTCCCTCAAACTCTATGGTACATGACTTGATGCCGACCTCGTCACCCTCCTGCACTTCTGTCACGGTCATCTTGTAGCCGTTGCGCTCTCCCCATCTGGTGTACATGCGCATAAGCATCGCGGACCAGTCATTGGCTTCAGTACCGCCCGCGCCGGAATTGATGGTCAGCACGGCCCCGAGATTGTCACCCTCGGCGCCGAGCATGTTCTTGAGCTCCAGGGCCTCGACAGACGCCTCGGCCGCCTTGAATGCGGCATCCATCTCACGGGTCTCATCGGTATCCACGACATCCTCGCCGGCGAGAGTCAGCGACTCCTTGGCAAAATCAAAGAGAACGTCGAGATCTTCCACCTCAACGGACGCCTTGTCATAGGCTGTCACCCATGACTTGATCGAATTCATGTTTTTGAGAAAGGCTTCGGCCTTCTTGGGGTCACCCCAGAAATCCGCCGCCTGAGTCTGCACTTCGAGGGTCTCTACCTCCTGCCTTTTACCGGCAATGTCAAAGACACCTCCCCAGCGTTTCCATACGCTGATGCAGAGCCTTTATCTGATCCTGTGTAGTGGTCATAGTCTCTCCATATTAGATTCACACATCACAAAAATAGTCAATTTTGATGATAAAACCTTATCTTTGCCATATGGCAACCATAGGAATATTCGACTCGGGCGTGGGCGGTCTTTCCGTGCTCAGGGAGATAGTCAGAATGCTCCCTGAAGAGAAGTATGTCTACTTCTCCGACAACGCCTATTGTCCATATGGAGAGAAGTCCCAGGACCTCATCCTCGACCGCGCCCGCGAGATCGTCGGGTACCTGCTGTACAAGGGAGCGGATATCATCGTGGTTGCCTGCAACACGGCCACAGCCGCAGCCATAGCCCAGCTCAGAGAGATGTACTCAGAGCCATGTGATGAGGTGAGAATGCTCACCCAGGGGCGCAGAGACCACATAAAGTTCATCGGAATGGAGCCGGCAGTCAAACCTGCCGCGCTCGGGACCAGGACAGGAGTCATCGGAGTTCTCGCCACTGACGGCACCCTGCACGGCAGCAAATACCTCAACACCAAGGGACAGTGGGAAGACGAGGCGCGCATCGTCGAGCATGTCGGACAGGGATTCGTGGAGCTCGTCGAGTCAGGAGACATCACCGGTTCTCACGCTGAAGAAGTCATCAGAGCCAGTCTCTGTCCTCTTCTGGACGAAGGTGCAGACACCATCGTACTGGGCTGCACCCACTACCCTTTCCTCAAGGATACCATCGCCAAGATCGCCGGACCTGACATACGTATCATCGACCCGGCCCCGGCCGTTGCCCGCCAGCTCGTCAAAGTCATGGACGAGGACTGCATCCCGTACAAAAAAGACATCGGAAGCCCTTGCGGGACTCCCGATGTGATACTGAAGGCATCCGGTTCAGATGAAGCTCTCAAAAGAACCTTCAGTCTGATCTACTTGTAGAAATAGTACTGGGCTGCAAGGCTTCCGGTCAGCTGACCGAGTACCTCGAGGAGAGGTGTACCGTCCACGAGAGTGACGCGGTATACGGTATTGTCCACCTTGTAGTACTCCTGTCCGTCCATCACGATGGTGTCGTAATCGTCAGGGAGCTCCTGAACGAGCGCTCCTGCAGGAGGAACAATGACCTCATACTGATTCTTGCGGTTGATGGTATAGAACACGCCGTCCTCATAATAGTAGTCGAGATATGCATTCGCATAGCTCTGCACGAGTCCGAGGCGTGACGCGATCTCATATGATGAGAGCGCCCTTGCAGAGTTGAGTGCCATGTGTGCGTTCTGTGCCGCGATGATGGCGTTGTTGTTCGCGATGATGCGGTTCTGCCTGTCGATGACGCGATAATTCTCGTCAAGGATATTGTATGTGCGGTAAACACTCGGATAGAAGGCAAACCTGATGGCGGCAAACTGTGCCTTGGCGATTTCCCTCTCGATGCAGACTCCGAATGGAGGACGGCATACATAGTATCTGTCACCCCATGAACGGTAGTACACATGGTTGTGGTAGTAATATGTCACACCCCAATGAACATGCTTCTGCGGCTTCGGAGGAAGAGCGGTCACGCAGTATCCGAAATAGTGATGGGCGCCCATGTCATAGAAATGAGCCGGTGCCGAATACTTGACATGCTCCCTCTCGCGAGGTGCCAGGCGCACGACGTCATGGTTGCTGAGTCTGACATTCTGGCTTGAGCCCATGATGTTGGAACTTGACTTGGTGTCCGCCCTGTCATAGTTTGCAAGGCCCTTTGAAGCTGTGACATTGGTATTGCTGCGGCTTGTGGTGGCAGCGCGGCTGACATGCTGGGTCTGGGTCACTGCAGAGGCATTGGCTCTCTCTGTCTGGGCAGCGTTCTGAGCGCTTGAAGCAGAGATAGGGTTGCCTGTAGCTGTGGTAGTCCTGCGGGTGCTGCCGGTGCTTGAAGATGAAGCTGAAGATGAGCTGGAAGTCGCAGTGCCGGTCCTGCGGGTGCTGCTGGTGGTTCCGGACGAGGTGGTCCCGGTCTGGCGTGCAGGAGTCTGGCTCTGGCGTGTCGCAGTCTGAGCAGAAGCTGCTGTGCTGCCGCCTGTGGCTGTCGTAGTCCTGCGGGTGGTGCCGGAAGCACTTGATGAGGTGGTGCCGGTCTGGCGCGCAGGGGTCTGGCTCTGACGTGTCGTGGTCTGAGCCGGAGCTGCCGTGCTGCCGCTTGTGGCAGTTGTAGTCCTGCGGGTGGTGCTGGTGGAGCCGGATGTGCTCTGGCTGCCTGACTGTGTGTTGGAAGAAGAGGTGGTTCCTGTCCTTCTGGTCTGGGCGAACGCCATGTCAGCAGGCATCGCCATGGCAAGTGCCACGGCTGCAGCTGCAAATAGTTTCATACGGTTTTTCATATCTACTGGTATATTTGATATTTCTTTGACAAGGTCTTGAAGTCTTCTACTTCCGCGGTCCAGAAACCGATGATGTCTGAGACTTTGAAACGCTCGCCGAATTTCTTACGAACATAATCCGTGCCACATACTTTGTCGAACATGGCATAGCTGAGTTTCTCGAACGGATTCACCTCCGGCCAGAGCTCGTGAACAGCCTGCATCACATAGAACTGAATGAGTGTGATATCCGCAGCTTCGTAGTCGGTGAAGTGGTACTGGACGCCGTGCACGACCTTACCTGCAGAGCTGCCGAAGAACGGTTTGTAATGCGTGGTGCGGAAAGCCACTCCCTTGACTCCGTAGCTGTCCAGGCGTGCCTTGAGCCTGTCCGCATCTATCCAGTCGGCTGCGAAGGTGCCGAAAGGGAGAGTATATCCGACGCCGATGTTGAGATAACCCTGGAATTCGCCGCAGAGGCCGGCGCAAGGGTAGCAGATGGCATTTTCCGGATATGGGATATTCGGGGATGGAGCCACCCACGGCAGACCGGTATCCTCATACTTCATGGAGCGTTCCCACCCTTCCATAGGGATGACAGTGAGCTTGCATTTCAGCGGCGCCAGGTCGCCCTTCTGGCCGCGGTTGAGTCCCTCTCCGTTGATCAGGAGAGCGACCTCTCCCACAGTCAGGCCATAGACATACGGGATCTTGTACTGCCCCACGAATGAATAGAAGCCGTCCCTGGTGAGGGAGCCTTCCACCTTGAGGCCGCCGAGAGGATTGGGACGGTCGAGGACCATCACCTCCACTCCCTTCTGGGCGCAGGTGCGCATCATCAGTCCGAGTGAGCTGATGAAGGTATATGAGCGCACGCCCACATCCTGGATGTCATAGACCACCACATCGATGCCGTCGAGCATCTCCGGCGTCGGCTGGCGGTACTTTCCGTACAGAGAGTACACCTTGAGGCCGGTGGCCGGATCCACCGAATCCGCGGTATGGTCGCCGGCGTGGGCGTCACCCCTTACGCCGTGTTCCGGACCGAAAAGGCGGACCAGATTGACTTCCGGTGCCTGATTGAGCACATCGATTGTGGTACGTATCCGGCTGTCTATGCCGCTCGGATTGGTCAGGAGCGCGACACGCTTGCCTTTGAGCTCCTCGAAACCGTGTTTCTCGAGCACATCGATTCCTGTAAGCACCTGGGCATGGGCACACACCGCCACTGTCAGCGCTGCCATGAGCGCGATAATCTTATTTCTTGCCATAATCGGGATCTGTCTTTTTCCTTATCATAAGGGTCACGGCCACGGTGACCATGCAGCAGACCATGACCATGCCGAAGAACGCAGGATACCCTGCCGCCATCTGTATCTTGCCGGCTACAAGACCGGGGAGCATCATGCTGAACGTCATCAGGACAGTGCAGAAGGCATAATGCGAGGTCTGGTACTGCCCCCTTGAGAAATAAAGCATGAACAGGGTGTATGCCGTGAAGCCGAATCCGTACCCGAACTGGTCCACAGCTATGCATATGTACACAGGCAGCACTCCATTAGGCTGGGCCAGCGCGAGATAGAGATATACCGCGCAAGGGAGCGCAAGGCTCAGGGCCATCGGGATAAGACATCTGCGCAATCCCCACCTGCCTCCCGCAATGCCGCCGAGTATGCCTCCGAGCAGCAGTGCTATCACTCCTATGGTGCCGTTTGCCAGTCCGACCTGGACATCATTCATGCCAAGCCCTCCGACCTCCCGGGCATCCTTGAGGAACGGGATGAGCATCTTGATGGAGAAGGCCTCCGGAAGACGGTACAGAAGCATGAAGACCACAGCCGCGACTATTCCCGGCTTGGTGATGAACGAGACGAAGAGGTTGCCGAGATCCTTGAATGAATCGGCGCCCGAAGCATTTTTGCGAGGTGAATCCGCAGCAGGCCGAGGCATCGCCACGATATCCCAGAGCGCGAATGCCGCCATCACTGCCGAGCACCCCATGAGTGTCCATGACCAGGAAGCCACGGCATCTCCGCCATTGTTCTGGATGACTCCGGCCACGATTGCAAGCAGGCCCTGCCCGCAGAGGAGTGCCAGTCTGAAGAAGGTATTCCTCACGCCCACGAACAGAGACTGGGTGTGGTCATCGAGTCCGAGCATATAGAATCCATCCGCCGCAATGTCATGGATAGAAGACGCGAAAGCCGTCACCAGGAAGAGCACGAGTATGAGGCTGAGCGCACATTTCGGGAGCACTATGCCCAGGGCGAGAGTGCAGAGCACCATGAGCACCTGCATCGCAGCTGCCCAGTTTCTCTTGCGTCCCACGGTATCCACCATCGGACTTAGGACGATCTTGAGTATCCACGGAAAGGACAGCAGAGAGGTATAGAGGGTGAGCCTGTCATTAGGCATGCCCATATTCTTGAACACGATGAGAGACACCGTGTTGACTATTGCGTTGGGAAGCCCCTCGAACATATATACGGTCGGGACCCAGGCCCATGGAGATCTTGCTTTCATCGGCGTTCCAGTTTTGATCCGGGATAGTAATGCTGAAGTATCTGCGCATAGCCGTATCCCCTGTCGGACATGACTGCAGCGCCTATCTGGCAGAGACCGACACCGTGGCCCCATCCCCTTCCCTTGAGGATGAATTCCTCACCGGAACGCACCGGCTCGAAGTCCGAACTCTTGAGATGCGAGGTCGAGAGCCATTTGCGGATGAGCAGCTCCTTGCCTATGGTGAGAGTGCGTCTGGTGCCGACTATGCGGAGTCTGGAGATGCGTCCGGATCCACCTCTTTCCTCCGGGACAAGATCCAGGATCTCTCCGAAATCCACGCCGGAACGCTCACGGACGAGCTTCGAGAGTTCCTCCCTGCCGTAACGGACCTGCCAGTCGAAGAAGTCCTCCGTCTCGAGGTCGAAATCATTGAGGACCTGTGAGAGTATCCTCTGGTCACTTGTCTTGCAGAACGGATCGCCACCCTCCGCAGGTGTATCCGGCACGACCTGAAGGTATGGATAGTCCCTGTCCTCCCAGCATGTGCTGAAGAGTTCGGTGCGGCCTCCGCAGCACTTCGAGAAGCGCGCATCGCATATCTCGCCATCAAAGGTCAGCACCTGTCCCCAGGTCTGATCCACGGCATTGCGGGCATTGGCTCCGATGGGACGGGTCAGGCCCTGATATCTCTGGCAGTGGTCGTCCGCACACACATCGAAATTGACATGGTCGTCGTGGTCGAACCACTTGATGTAGACTGTATCTTCCGGCTTCAGAGGCTTCTCAGAGGCTTCAGCCTTGCGGCGGCGTCCTATCTGGGACATGAGCCAGGAGCGAGAGATGACGGCGTGAGCCTTGAGGAACTCGAGTGAAGCGGATGACTTCATCTCGGAAGAGATCACGCTGAGCAGATAATCCTCGATGCCGACACGGTTGATGGCTGTCACCTTGTCGCCTTCGACGATGAACCTGAGGGAGCCGGCGAATTTCTGGGTCATTCTGCGCTCCCAGTGGAAATCCACACCTATGGTTACCTCATTGAGGATGAATGACGGTTCAGCGAACAGCGACGAAGGCGTGACGGAATCAAAGACGAGCTCGTCATAGAGGGCGCCGTTATAGCAGATGCGCCCGTCCCGGTACGACACCTTCTGCGGTCCCGCACCGTCGGATATGATCTCGAAACCGATCTCCGATGCTGACATGATGCCCACTTCTATCTCCTTCTGTCCACGGCTCAGGCGCCATTTCACAAGCGACTCCACCTCCTCGCTCACGGACACCTCGGATAGGATCTCCCCTATCATCGCAGGAGTGATCTTGCGGAACTCGTCCTCTTTGGGAACGATGAAGAAGCCGCCCATGTCTGCGCAGCCTATGCTCATGGTGAGATGGTCTTCCCCTTCGGAATAGAAATGATGCGAGCGCCACTCTGCCCTGAGCATCACCATGGTGCGGTACTCACTGCCGCTATGCCATGAGAATACGTTGATCCTCGGCTCCGACTCACCCTCACGCACCGGCACGGCATCAAGGACACGGTAGAACAACTTGGTCACGGACTTCGCGGTCGTGCCGCGCAGCAGTATGACGCCGCGGGTGAAACCGCTGTAATGGTATGCACGCGCTTCCTGCACGGAGGTGAGGTAATCCAGGCATGCGTCATCCGAGTTCAGGGCGGCATCGACTGCTTTCTCGAGTGGCATCAGCCCGTGAGGGCAGGCCTGGAAATGCATGTGATCCGGCGCTGACGCACCGCAACGGGGACCGTTGTAGAAGAACGTGAATCCCTTGTACTTTCCGGCAAGGTCGAGCATGTCGGCATAGCAGTGCCAGATGGACTGCGGCGTATGGACGTCGCGGGCTATGACGAGATGCTGGGGGAATATCGGATACGGGTTCACCTGGATGTGGTAGCCACGGCCTTTCCTGCCCTCGAATCCGAGGTGGAACTGCTCGCCAGGACGATGTTCTTCGCAGAGGAAGCACTTGCGGGCTGCCAGTGCCGCGCTGTCCGTCTTGGCGGCGGAAGAGCGTATCCTCTCGGGGTTGAACTGTATCTGCGCCTCCAGTCCTCCGACACTCACGGTACGGAGCTCGGCAGACTTGAGGGAGCGGAAATTTGCTGCAGCCATCGGCCAGACCGAAAGCTGATCAGTGACAAATTTGGCGACCGTGGTATCCTTCATTCTACAGGAGTGCTTGGAGGGCGGCACCGATGCGCAGGTACTCGCTCTCGAAATTCGGTGTCAGGATGTTCTTGCCCGTGGCTTTGATGATCTCTTTCTCAGACCACCATTTCCCCTCATCGACCTCATCATTGACGGGGTCGAGCTGGAAATTGCCCACCGCGGCGAAGATGGACACGAACTCGCGCTCGATGTCCGACTCGAAAACGTAATTTCCCATATAGATGGGATTGAATTCAAACGCGCCGAGCTCTTCGGAAGCCTCGCGGTAAAGAGCCTCCTGAAGACTCTCCCCATAAGAGACATGGCCTCCGACCGCCGTATCCCAGCGCCCTGGAAGCAATTTCTTGGACATTGACCGCTTCTGGAGAAATATCTCTCCGTAGCGGTTGATAAGGTGAAGATGGACTACAGGATGGAGGACCTTGGATCCGCCATGCACATAAGAGCGGAGAGCTCTTCCCCTTACGACTCCTGTCGGCTCGACAACAGGAAGGATTTCCTCCCTTACGCCGCTGAATGAAGTTGCAGGCGGTACTGACGGAGCGCAAGACGAAGGATAGACGAGTTCTACCATATGACTACATATTGATTATCTGGAGTTCCTCCGCCGAATACAGCAGCGGATCGATGAGTTGCGGAGCCACGCGGCCAAGGACGGCCACAGAGCCGAGGAATATCACGGCAAGGCCGGCGGCCACAAGCAATGCGACCAGCAGGGGGTGAAGTCCACGCCTGCCCGGAACCGGCTGCTGTACCGGTTGATGAACTGACTGTGGAACCGGCTGAGGCTCTGGCTGAGGCACGGTTTCCTGAGATGATGAGGAATCTGCATCAGGTGCAACTATGTCCTTGAGATTCCTTATCGCCTCAGACACCTCTTCCGCCGTCTCCTGATGGCTCTTGAGAGAGACTGGTACAAGGCCGAATCCTTCCGGATAGATGCTCAGGTCCTCATCGGGCACAAAGAAGAAGTGATTCTCCCTGGTGGCACGAAGCTTTCCAAGTTTAGGAAAAACTATCGACTTCTTGGATGTGAGCTCAGAACGCAATTCCCCCACGAACCGGGAGATCATCTTTTCGGCCTGGACCTGGTCCACATGGTTGGCGTCCGCATAAAACTCGATCAGGCGTCTGTCACTTCCTTCCCTCTGCCTGAACGAAAGCTTGCGGTATGGAGGATTGATGGTAAATCCCTTGTCCGAAAAGGATGCAGGAACCATCTCAGCCACAAATGTGCCGAGACCCGGGAGCGCCACTTCATCATGGTCCAGAATCAGTTCTCCGACCATTTTAGCGAGTAGTTCTATATCCATCCTGCCGTTCTTTTTTTCAAAGTTACAATTTTTTTGCAATTTTCTTTGCACAAAAGAAAAAATGTACTACCTTTGCAATCCCGAAAGGAAACAAACACACAAAATTCCTCTTTAGCTCAGTTGGTTAGAGCACCTGACTGTTAATCAGGGGGTCCTAGGTTCAAGTCCTAGAAGGGGAGCAGAAAAGCTGAAACTACGGTTTCAGCTTTTTTTGTTTTCAGATGAAAAAGATTCATGGACTCATAAGGGCCTTCCTCTGCGGAGGCATCGGAGCGGCGGTCTACGTACTTGTACTGCAGCAAGGTCCCGCCACATCATACATAGACCCGATGATAGGAGCAGACCGTACCGGCAACGTGGTCGTCGGTCCGTGCGTGCCCTTCGGAATGGCAAGGCCGGGACCGGATGTGGCAGCCACCGGACACAATTCCGGCTGGGGGCCACTGGACGAGCCGCTTGCAGGATTCAGCCAGACGCACGTAAGCGGCACCGGAGGCAGTCCGAGATACGGAAACGTGCTCCTCATGCCATTCACCGAAGGTGCAGACAGTCTGAGGCATCACGCCCTGCGCAAAAGTGAAAGGGCGGAACTCGGCCTCTACCACGCGGCACTGGACAACGGAACCTCCGTCACCATCACATCTTCCGCGAAAGCGGTCCTCTATTCATTCACATACGTCAGAAACGGCCTGCGCGGGCTTGAGATCGATGCCTCGTGGTGCCGCACAGGCAGGAAATCTTCTGCACAGAGGGTTACTTCATGCGAAATACGCCAGCTTTCGCCAGTCTCATTTGCCGGCCACACGGCAGTGGAAGGAGGATGGGGCGGAGGACATCCATACAGAGTCTATTTCCATATCGAGACCGACCATCCTGCAGAGAGCGTGATCGAACTGCCCGGACAGACAAACATACTCTTCGACGGGAAGCTTAGCACCGTCAAAGCCCGCGTAGGCATCTCCTATCAGAGTGAGGAGCAGGCGCGCCGCAATCTGGAATCCGGAATCCCGGGATGGGAGCTGAAAGACACAAGGGACGCCGCCGTGGCCGCATGGAAAGACATCGCCGACAGGGTCAGGCTGCCGCGCTACTGCCCGGAATAGTACAAGAGGATGTTCTACACCGCACTGTACCACACCATGCTCATGCCTTCGGACTGCGCTGGAGAATGGTATCCAGACAGCCCGGAAGCGCCGTACTACAATGATTTCTACACCCTCTGGGATACCTACCGCACATCCATGCCACTCATCACCCTCCTGTCCCCGGAAAGGACGGCCGACATCATAGGTGGACTTCTGAACATCTACAGACACGATGGTTATATGCCCGACGGACGCAGCGGCAACGGCAACGGTGCCACTCAGGGGTCTTCAAATGCCGAGATTGTCATCGCCGACGCGTTCGTCAAAGGAGTAAGCGGCATTGACTGCGAGCTTGCGCTCGAGGCAATGATCAAGGATGCCGAGGTGGCACCCGCCGACCCGCGCTATGAAGGCCGCGGAGGAATTGAGGAATACAAAGGCCTTGGATATGTGCCGTGGGAGGTGGACCGGGCCGGCAGCCGGACTGTCGACCACTCATTCTGCGATTACGCCATCCACACCGTCGCAAAGGGTCTGGGTCACGACGACATGGCAGAGAAGTACCTGGAGCGATCACACAACTGGCAGAATCTCTGGCGCGATTTCGAAGAAGACGGCATCAGGGGATTCATCATGCCGCGCGCTGCGGATGGCAGCTGGATAGACTCCGCCATGGTCAGCATCAAGGGAAGAGACACACTCATCGCCATCACGCCATCCACCTCATTCCAGAGATGGGGAGGATTCTTCTATGAGGCCAACACCTACGAGACATCGCTCTGCGTCCCTCACGACATGGAGCGTCTGATCGCACTAAACGGCGGCAGAGACGGCCTGAAGGCCAGGCTCGACTCCGTATTCGCCAAAGGATGTCTCGACACCGGCAACGAGCCGTCCTTCCTGACCCCGTCCCTGTACCACTGGTGCGGACGTCCTGACATCAGCTCCGACATCTGCAGAAAAATGGTCCTCAGGGGCTACGACGACACTCCGGGTGGACTTCCCGGCAATGACGACAGCGGAGCCATGTCTTCCTGGATGGCATGGCACATGACAGGGCTGTATCCTGTCGCAGGCTTCGACTTCTACCTCATCCACTCCCCTCTCCTGAGGAGCGTGAGGTTCAAAGTCGGCAACGGGAAACGCTTCCGCATCACTGCCAGGGGGCTCTCCGATTCAAGAACGCATATCGGTTCCGCCACCCTTGACGGCAAGCCATACCCGTACTCCACCATACGCCACGAGGACATTGTCAGAGGAGGACATCTCGTCCTGCACATGACATCAGAGCCGTCAGACTGGGGACAGGAGATGTTCCCCCCGAAGGACAGGGATTGAAGCAAGTCCATCGCTTTGTGGAGAGATATTTGTATATTGTCCCGGCCAGACACATGAGACGCATACTTACCATACTCATCCTGCTCACTGCCGCCATCCTGACGGCAGGCGCACAGACACCCGTCTATCAGGGAAAGACAGGAGACCGTTCAGTCATAGGTACGGTGGGACGGAGTTCCGGATCCACGGTGTCCGGAAGCGGTATGCTGGGAGGCAGCATCAGCAAGGAGCCGGCGCTTCCCTCAAGCTACGGCAAGTACAAAGACGAAGGCCTGCAGGACCTGAACAAGGCCATGGAGGAAAGGGAATGGGGCTCTGAGGACACCGCATGGAAAAGAGCATCATCCCTTCACACTATCGATGCGTACCAGAAATATCTGGCAAGGTATCCTTACGGGCTCCATGCGGGAAACGCCAACGCAAACATCATCGACATCAGGGTAAGCGATGCCTTGAACAGGGACCACAATGACCTTCCCGAGATGGCGCGCACCGTCAGCGAAGACGACTCCCCTACCAGCACCATCATCGTGGAAAACACCACACGCTACCCTCTGACCGTGATGTACAGCGGAATAGACAGCAAGAGCGTCACCATACCGCCCGGAAGCAAGACCGCGGTCACACTGACGAACGGACGCTACCGCATAGCCGCATCGGTGCCGGTCGCCTCAGTCATACCTTTCGCGGGAGGTCAGGATTTTTCCGGAGGGCGCTACGAGACCGGATTCTGCATCGTTCGACGCTAGACTTTTCAGAAACCTCTGGCGATATTCGCCGCAATTCCCTCGGCCAGGCGCTGTCTGGCCTCTACACTCGCCCATGCTGTGTGAGGCGTGAATCTGAAGCGCTCCGGATGCGATACATGCAGCAGAGGATTGTCTGAAGGGAGCGGCTCTCTGCAGAACACGTCCAGCGCCGCACCTGCGATCACTTCCCTGTCCACAGCATCCGCAAGGGCCGGTTCATCCACTATCCCGCCCCTGCCCAGATTGAGCAGGAATGCGGTCGGCTTCATCATGGCAAGTTCCTCAGCCCCGATCATGCCGCGGGTGCGCTCATTCATCGGAGCGTGGATGGATATCACATCACTCACCGCCAGAAGCTCATCCAGCGGCAGGCTCGGATAACGGGTGCAGTGCGAAGTGCCCGAGGTCGAATAATACACTACCTTCATTCCGAACACCTCCGCAGCGGCAGCCACCTTCGATCCTATGGCGCCCATTCCTACTATACCTATTGTCTTGCCGGCAGCCTCGACGAACGGCATGGACACATCCGTGAATATCGGCATGGCCGAATATGTACCGTCCTTCACCCGCGCATCGAAATACGGGCCGTTCCCCATGAGTGAGAACAGGTGCATGAAAGTCTGCTGGACAACCGAATCTGTCGAATAAGCCGCCACATTGCGCACCGGGATGCCCTTGGACGCAGCGTATTCGAGGTCAATGTTGTTGACACCGGTCGCGGCCTCGCAGATGAGTTTCAGGGAAGGGGCGGCGTCTATGAGTTCTCTATCCACGATCACCTTGTTGATGATGAGCACCTCGCAGTCCGAGACCCGCTCAAGAGCCTCCTCACGGGTACTTGAAGGCCAGCAGCTGAGCTGTCCCAGGCGTGCAATGCAGTCGAGGGAGGTATCTCCCATGGTGGATGCGTCAAGGAATGTGATTTTCATATGGTCAGACAGTTTGTTCAGAAGAAAAGTTTCCCGGCCATGCTGCGCGGCTGGACCGACAGTCCGACACGGAGCATGTGTTTCAGGAATACATCCGGGCTGGCGCAGTCATTCTGGTTCTCGTCATAGCCGTAATGGTAGCGCATGGTGACATAGAACCAGTCATGGCCCGGCACCGGCTGGAAAGCGAGCTCTGCCGACAGGTTGGCAGGAATATCCCCCCGGAAGAGCGGGGTCACCGACATTTTAGCGAGTAGTCTCTTGTCAGGTGTATGGCAGCAGAGAGCCGCATTCAGATAGCCTTCATAACGGTCGAACATCTCGAGCGAATAGTCATTGCCGATGGATCCCACGCCGAAACGCCCCATGATCTGGGCGGATAAACAGCTGCAGAACTCATGAGTGAGATTGACAAACGCGTAGTCAAGACTCCTCGACGCGGCCGAGTCGAAACCGTTCGACCTGTGTTCATACCCGGTCAGGAGCTCGGTGCGTCCATTCCGGAAAGGATGGTAGAAATACAGACCGTTGGTATAGGTATTCGCACGGAATGGATTGGACGGTCTGTACACATCCCACAGGGACTGCTGGGTGTAACCCCAGAAAAAATGCCAGTCGGACGGGAGTCTCAGGACATTGAATCTCACGCTCACCTGGTATGCAAGGTCATTGGTATTGTAGTCCGGCTTCTGGTTCAGGGGAATACCGGTAAGGAAATAATTCTCCTTGAAAGGCTCGAACATCTTTTCGGGCCAGAGGGAGTGCTCCTGCGCCGCCAGCCTGCCCGTCAGCAGAAGGGCTGTTGTCAGTATGAGGGTCCGCAGTCGCATATCATTGTTTTGAACAAAATTAGGGATTATCCGGAGGAATGACAAAAAAGAGTATATTTGCCAACCCGAAAAACGAATCATGTCATGAGATACCTTCGCAACACATCGACTGACCCTCACTACAATATGGCTTTTGACGAGTTCTGCCTGGAGAGTCTCCCCCTGGAGGAACCGGTGTTCTATCTCTGGCAGAACCGCCCTTCAGTGATCATAGGGCTCAACCAGAACGCCTATGGAGAGGTCAATCTCGCATATCTCAAGGAGCACGGGATCACTCTTGCAAGGCGTGTGACCGGTGGAGGCGCCGTCTATCATGACCTCCAGAACCTCAACTATACCATAGTGGGAAAATCTTCAGACCTAGAAAGGGACTACCCGAGATACACCACATACATCGCCGAAGCTCTCAGGTCGCTCGGGGTGAAGGCTGAGGTGAGCGGCAGGAATGACATCTTGATAGAAGGGCGCAAGGTATCCGGGTATGCGAAGAGAGTCTGGAAGGACAGGCTTATGGTCCACGGCACTCTCATGTGGGATGTGGATCTGGAAGAACTTACCCAGGCTCTTTCCGTGGACGGCAGCAAACTCAGCTCCGCAGGCATAGCTTCCGTCCGCAGCAAGGTAACCAACCTGAGAGAACACCTTCCCCATCTGGCCTCTGTCGGCGAGCTGAAGTCCTGTCTGGAAGACATTCTCTCAAGAAATCATCAGGACGCAGAGTACACCCTGACCGAGGCACAGAAAGCATCCGTGGAAGAACTCGCTAAAATACGATTCAGCACCTGGGACTGGAACTACGGACACTCGCTCGAAGCATCCTTCTCCAGGAAGAAAAAGTTCAGCTGTGGTACAATAGAGGTACTTGTAGCCGTGAATCACGGCACAATCAGCAAGATTTCCTTCGGTGGAGACTACCTCGGAAACAGGCCTTCAGAAGAACTCGCTAAAATGCTTGAAGGATGCCGATACGACAGGGAATCCATCCTGCATTCACTTGCAGAAAAGCCCGTCGAAGATTACTTCGACAGGCTTTCTGCAGTTGAATTGGCTGATCTTGTCGTCTAAGCCTGATCCTGAGCGGCCGCAAGCCTCTTGGCACATCTCGCGCCGTAGATCGCGATCACGACAAAGCAGATCAGAGGCAGGCAGAAACTTACATTGACTGCCGGATGTCCGAGCACTGTTCCGAGGTCGATGATGGAGCCCTGGAGCGGTGGAAGGATAGATCCACCCACGATGGCCATCACGAGGAAGGCCGCACCGAGGGTGCTGTCCTCTGCACTGACATTCTCGAGTGATATACCGTAGATCGTAGGGAACATGAGACTCATGAAGGCGCTGATGCCCACAAGGCATATCAGACCGCCCATGCCCACGATGGCGATGGCACCTATGGTACATGCAGAAGCGCAGCATGCGAAGATCATGAGAAGCTTTCTCGAATTCACATACTTCATCAGCATGGTGGCCACGAAACGGAAGCACAGGAACATAGACATGGCGATGATGTTGTACCTCTGAGCAGTGGCCTTGTCGATACCGAGATTGTCCGCATACTGGATGATGAATGTCCAGACCATGATCTGGGCGCCCACATAGAAGACCTGTGCAAGGACACCCTCACGATATACAGTGTTGTGCCAGAGACGACTGAGTGTCTCTCTGGTATTCAGTTTCCTGCTTGTATCGACTGTCGTCGGCATCTTGGTGAGCGCGATGACCAGGAGCACCGCAAGGACCACCACGCCGAGAACCACATAGGCATTGCGGATGGTGGCAAGGTCCTGAAGCCTTTCTACACTCTTGGCAGCGGCATCGAGCTCCGAGAAATGATTGACTCCCGCAGCGTCACGATGCCTGTCGCTGAGAAGTGCAGGAAGCACGACGAATGAAGCGACTGCCATTCCGGACAGTGAACCCATAGGGTTGAATGTCTGTGCAAGGTTGAGTCGTCTGGTCGAAGTCTCCTTGGTTCCGAGAGACAGGATGAAAGGATTTGCGGTGGTCTCGAGGAAAGCGAGGCCGAAAGTGAGGATATAGAGCGAGAAGCAGAAGAACATGAAGCTCTGCTGCGCCGCCGCCGGTATGAAAAGGAACGCTCCTGCCGCATAGAGCACGAGACCGAGCAGGATGCCGCTCTTGTAACTGTACTTGCGGATGAAAAGTGCTGCAGGGATAGCCATGGTGGCATATCCGCCGTAGAATGCGAACTGGATGAGCGAAGCCTTGGCGGCGGACAGTTCCATGATAGTCTGGAACGCCGCCACCATAGGGTTCGTGATGTCGTTTGCAAATCCCCAGAGGGCGAAAAGCGTAGTTATGAGGATGAACGTGAGAAGGTATCTGCGTTCAACCAGCTTCGACTTCGACTCCATATACTACTTGTAGATAGGTCCGAAGTTTGCGCAAGCCCTGTAGTCAGCTCCTTCCTTGTCCATGCCGAATGCATTCCATGCTGCAGGACGGAAGATGTCCTTGTCTGCCACGTTGTGCATGCAGACAGGGATGCGGAGCATGGAAGCGAGAGTGATGAGATCTGCACCGATGTGGCCGTAAGCGATGGCGCCATGGTTCGCACCCCAGTTGTTCATCACGCTGTAGACATCCTTGAATGCGTCCTTTGAAGGGTCGGTACGTGGAGCAAACCATGTGGTAGGCCAGGTCTTGTCGGTACGCATGTCGAGAGTATGATGCACTTCTGCAGGAAGCTCTACGCTCCAGCCTTCAGCGATCTGGAGAACCGGTCCGAGTCCCTTGACGATGTTGAGACGGAGCATGGTCATAGGCATGCCGCCCTTGGTGAGGAAGTGTGATGAATATCCGCCGCCGCGGAAGTAATCACGGTCTGCAGGCATCCACTGAGTCGCTGCAAGGCATGCTTCTGCATCCGCCTCTGTCATATCCCATGGGGTCTTCATGGTAGGGTTGCCCTCGGCATCGGTCATGGCGCCAGTCGCGTCAAGTGTGGTGGCACCAGAGTTGATGAGGTGGATGAATCCGTCTGCTGCACCACCCTCGGCGGTCCAGCCTGTGACTCTCTTGACAGCCTCAGGGCTCCAGTATGTACGGACGTCGCTGAACATCACGCCCTTGTTTGTAAGAAGATGGCCGAAAAGCATGGAAATGCCATTGAGGAAGTCATTCTCGGTAGCGAGGACCTTTGCCTCACGGATACCGTTCCAGTCATATGATGAGCACATGAGCGACTCCGGGAAGTCGAAGTTCGGCTTGTAGTCTGTCCACTGACGCTGACCCTGGACACCGCCGCAGATCGCATTGTGGCCGAGAGCCTCCTCCTTGTAACCCATCTCCAGGAGCTTAGGGTTGCCCTCCATGAGGTCACGGATGATCATGTAGTTCTTGACGGTGAACTCCCAGTCGGCATCCTTCTCTTCGCGGTTCTTGCCCTTGCCCTTGCCGTTGAAGTCGGTCATAGGCGTGCCTGGGAAGAGAGGACGGTCCTCGTTGTAGTCATATCCTTCCTGAGGCTTGCAGTACTTCTCGCACCATGCCATAGCCTTCTCGAACTCTTCCGGATCATAGATGCCGCGGTCCACGCGACGGAGGATCTCGACGAGCTCCACATACTCTGTACGCATGCCGAGATAATCCTGGAGGAAGTCGGCGTTGACGATGGAACCCGCAATACCCATACAGGTGTTTCCAAGGCTGAGATAGCTCTTTCCACGCATGGTTGCGACTGCCTGTGCGGCGCGTGCCCAGCGGATGATCTTCTCAGCTACATCTGCCGGGATGGTGTTGTCGTCGAGGTCCTGGACATCATGCCCGTAGATGCCGTATGCAGGAAGTCCCTTCTGCGCGTGAGCGGCGAGAACCGCTGCGAGATACACTGCACCGGGACGCTCTGTTCCGTTGAATCCCCATACCGCCTTTGGATAGTAAGGGTTCATATCCATGGTCTCAGAGCCATAGCACCAGCATGAGGTGACTGAAATGGTTGAACCTACACCCTCGCGCTCGAACTTCTCGGCGCAGGCTGCAGACTCTGCCACGCGTCCGATGGTGCTGTCCGCGATGACACACTCTACAGGAGAACCGTCTCCGTTCCTGAGGTTGGTGGAAATAAGCTCGGCCACTGCCTTGGCAAGGTTCATGGTCTTCTCTTCAAGACTCTCTCTGACGCCACCCTGGCGGCCGTCAATGGTAGGTCTGATACCGATTTTAGGATAATTAGCCATATGTGTGATTATTGTTTTGGTTATCAATCTCCGTCCGATACCGCAAAGTACGGACCTATCAAACAAATGTAAACAAAAACGGAATCAAAAACAATACGGCAGAATACGACAAAAGCAGGCCTTTCGACCTGCTCTGTCGGGATGAGGCGACTCGAACGCCCGACCCCTACGTCCCGAACGTAGTGCGCTACCAACTGCGCTACATCCCGAAAAAAAAGCTGTCCGCGACGGACAGCTGGCTTTCTTACAGTTTGTTGATATAAACTGCCAGACCGCTCTTGAGGTTGGAAGCCTTGTTCTTGTGGATAAGACCCATCTTTGCGAGCTTGTCAATCATAGCGTACACCTTTGGGGCGTTTGCCTCAGCGGCAGCTTTGTCAGTCATGTTTCTGAGGTCGCGGATAGCGTTCCTCGTGGTCTTTGCATAATACCTGTTATGCAGTCTGTGCCTCTCGCTCTGGCGGATGCACTTCTCAGCAGATGCGTTGTTTGCCATTATGTTTATTTTTTTAATATCTAGTAGTGGGTAGGAGAATCGAACTCCTATTGCGGGAATGAAAATCCCGAGTACTAACCGTTATACGAACCCACCGCACAATTGGGATTGCAAAGGTAGAAAATTCTTTTTTTAATCCCAAATCTTTTTTGCTATTCATTGGCTTTTGCCCACTCAAACGAGTAGAGAAGGGATTCTACCTGTCTGAGATACTGCCTCTTATCATATTTAGGAGCATAGACAAAGGCATCGAGGACGATGATCTCGCTTCCATCCCTGCTATAGAAAGAATGCGACACGAAAGGACCGCCCATATAGTCGTTGTAGACCTCCCAGAAACCGCGCATCTGCGCGAAGTCACGCCCCTTGTACTTGACAAAGGACACAGTCGGAGCTATGAACTCGCTGGTGGTCATATAGGTATTGTCAAACATGCCGGGCACATTGTCCTTGAGAGCGGCATTGCGGTGAGCCACCAGGCTCTCCAGAGTGAAGTCGGACGCATCACCCTTTGCCGGATATCTGTAGATGAGTACACCCTGAGTGGTGTACTGCTTCTCATCGGCTATCCATGCAAAATCAGATGTCTTCTTCCTGAGCCTGTAGCCAGATGGGAAATGCGGCGAGCCTCCCATGATCTCGGCCACCTGAGGATATATCGACTTCTCCTCATAGAGCATGGTGTTGCCTATGACCCTGTCTCTTTCCGCCTGCTCCAGGGCGCTGACAATCTTCTCCCCATTGTCCTTCACAAGCTGGATGGCACTGTCTTCAGTAGCCGCGCTCACCCTTATGACACACTGGGGATGAGACCACACGTCAGTGAGATACTCTACCTGCTCCCTGGCCACCTGAGGCTGGATATCAAAGAAAACTATATTCCTGTGCACCTGGAAGAGGTTCACGAAATTCGATGGGACGACATTGACCAGCGAATAGAGCGGTTCACGCTGCGCCAGATAAGGGCAGTCGCATGCGAGAAGTTCACGGACCTCGTTTCCGAGATTGCCTTCCCACGGAATCTTGTCCATCATGACTATGACCTCGCCAGCCTTGCCGCTCACGTTCGGAAGGAGTTTCTTTGAAGACTTGCTGCCACAGGATGCAAGCACCAGGGCAAGAGCCACTACTGAAAGGATACGTCTCATAATATATCGGTTTATTTGATAAGCCTGCTTATGTCATTGCCGAAAGCCAGGAACATCAGTCCCAGCAGTATGGCCATGCCCACCAACTGGGCAGCAGCCATGAACCTGTCGCTCGGCTTGCGGCCTGTGACCATCTCATAGAGGGTGAACAGGATATGTCCTCCGTCAAGTCCCGGAATCGGGATGAGATTCATCACGCCGAGCATCACGGACAGAAGTCCAAGCAGATAGAAGAATTCCGTCCAATCCCATGTGCTCGGGAATGCCTGGCCTATCGCAATGAAGCTTCCCACCGACTTGTAGGCCTGGGTGCTTGGGGTTGCCACCAGCCTGAGATCGCGGATGTAGTCCCTGATGGTGGTGAAAGTATATCTGCATCCCGCCGGCACAGCGGTCAGGATGGTGTATTCCTTGGTCCTGAGCCCAGGAAGGAGGGTATAGATGCCTATCCTTCCCAGACTGTCGACAGCAGCGCAGATGGCTAGAGTGTCAGCACCGCGCACGACAGTAAGTTCCGCATCGCGTCCGGCACATGCCTCAAGCAGGGCGCGCGAGTCCTGAAGGTACGGGGCGCATTCGCCGTTCACGGCTATGATGCGGTCGCCATGTACAAGTCCGGCCGATGCGTTCAGGCTTTCCTCCGGCACGGAGTCCACGACCATAGGGAGCGCAAGCGAGAACATTCCGGGAGAAGAGAGCACCTCCCCTATCATCGACTGGTCGATCCAGATGTCCAGGGTGTCCGCCCCCCTGAGGACAGTAGCCTTGCGTGTACCCCTGCGGGCAAGATCGGCCTGCAGCATGCCGAAGTTCTCCGGCACATAGTCATCGAATCTCAGTATCTGGTCCCCGGTACGGAATCCCATCTCGTATGCGAGGTCGTTGACATATATGCAGCTGCCCTCGTTGGCGATATAGGACTGGCCGTTGATGCCCAGGATGATGGAGAAGAACACAATTGCCGAAATGAAGTTGAACAGCACTCCTCCGAACATCACCAGAAGCCTCTGCCATGCCGGCTTTGTGCGGAATTCATACGGCTGCGGTTCGCGGCGCAGACTTTCCATATCCATGGACTCATCCACCATGCCGCAGATCTTGCAGTAGCCTCCGAGCGGAAGCCAGCCTATGCCATATTCGGTCTCAGACTCAGCAGCCTTGGGAAAAAGCCGGGTGAACCAGCGGGATTCCTTGGTGCTGAAGAGCTTGAACCCGCCGGCATCAAAGAAAAGGAAGAACTTGTCCACCCTGATGCCGAAAAGCTTGGCAAAGGTGAAATGTCCCAGCTCATGCAGCGCGATGAGCAGGGACAGAGCCAATATCACCTGAAGTGTCTTGATGAGTGCTACCATATCATTCCCTGAGCTTTGGCGTACACCTCATCATTGGTTGCGAAGATGTCGTCGAGCGACGGCTCTGCAACAAAATCCACACCATTCATGCATTTCTCGGCAATATTGCTGATATCGTAGAAACCTATCCTGTCCTGAAGGAACGCCGCCACGGCAGCCTCATTCGCAGCATTGAGGGCGCACGGGATATTGCCTCCGCGCCTGATCGCCTCGAAAGCGAGACCGAGTGCCGGGAAATTGTCCAGGTCCGGCTCGTAGAACGACAGGGATCCGAGCGCGGCGAAGTCGAGCTTCTTGTTGTTCAGAGGAAGCCTCTTCGGAAAGCCCATGGCATACTGGATAGGCTCCCTCATGTCAGGGCAGCCCAGCTGGGCCAGTACCGCACCGTCCTCAAATTCTACCATCGAGTGTATGACAGACTCCGGGTGCACCACGACATGGATGTCATCCGGCCGGATATCGAACAGCCATTTCGCTTCGATCACCTCGAAACCCTTGTTCATCATTGTGGAGGAATCTATCGTGATCTTGGCTCCCATGCTCCAATTGGGATGCTTGAGTGCATCGGCCCTGGTGGCAGCTGCGATGCGCTTCCTGTCCCAGGTACGGAACGGACCGCCGGACGCAGTGAGATGGATGCGCGAGACGGTATTGCCCTGAGCCGCCATCAGGCACTGGAATATGGCAGAATGCTCCGAATCCACTGGAAGTATAGGCGCATGATACTGCTCAGCGAGCCCCATGACTATGGAACCGGCGGCCACCAGTGTCTCCTTGTTTGCCAGAGCGATGATCTTTCCGGCCTTTATGGCTGCCACGGTCGGCGCGAGACCGCTGAAGCCCACCATCGACGCCACCACGATATCCACCCTGTCGCTGGTGACCAGGTCACATACCGAAGATATTCCGGAGAAGACCTTGATCCCCTTGTCCTGAAGGGCATCGGCGACCTCACGGTACTTGGAACCGTTGCAGATCACCACATTGTTGACATCAAATTCGAGGGCCTGGGAGATGAGCAGCGAACTGCTGTTGTTGGCGGTTATGAGTTCAACCTCGAAAAGGTCAGGATGCTGGCGTACTACGTCAAGCGTCTGCTGGCCGATGGATCCGGTGGACCCGAGGATTGCTATTCGTCTTTTGTTTTCCATCAGAAGCTTATATACAGTGCAGGGTCGATGAGTGCGCCCTTGTACCAGATTTCAAAATGAAGGTTGCCTCCAGCCTGTTCCTCGACATCACCTGCAAGTCCCACCGGAGTGCCGGCGCTCACATGGTCGCCGATGCCCTTGAGGAGTTTCTGGTTCTGCCGGTAAATGGAAACGATATCACCGGGATGCTGGATGCCTATGGTATATCCGGACTCGTCATTCCATCCGGAGAAAATGACTGTACCCTCCAATACCGAAAGGACGGTCGATCCGGCAGGGGCCGTGAGCTCCAGATAAGGATGGAGGAGCTGGTCGAATGCCTTGGACACCGTGCCCTTGACAGGGGCGAAGAAATGGCGTCCCTCGAGAGTGAGGTCGCCCTGGGCCTCCGAAGTGCCGCGCCTGTCATTCTGGGACACCATCCTTCGCAGAAGGGTGTCGCTCTGGGCAAGTTCCTCGGACGATGCCATGACTGCAGAGTCCGACACATCGCGGCGGATCAGGCTGTCTATGTTGACCGGAGCCTGGCCGTCCACCACGCGCCTGAGGTTCTCCGCATAGAACTCCCAGCGGTTGATGATGGTCTCCAGAGAGTCGATGCGTATGGCGTTGCGTACCGCCTCGTTGCGGGACTTGGCACCCGGGTAGCCCGGGATGGTATGACGCAGCGGAGTGAATGCGAACAGACAGTAGGCGAGCAGGCAGGCGACCACTGCCGAGGCAAAGGTCATGAACCAGAATCCGAAACGCGTGAAACGCTTGCTCATCAGCGTCTTCTGGGTCTCTTCATCCGAAAGGGTCGCCCTGAATATGTTGGTCTTGTCTTTTATGCTTTTTGCCATAAAATTGCTAACTTTGCTACGATTATGGAGAGACTGATCGGAATTGACTACGGCAGGAAACGTACGGGACTCGCAGTTAGTGACCCGCTTCGGATTTTCGCATCTCCCCTCGAAACCGTGCCTGCTGCAAAGATAATAGAATATCTCAAAAAATACTCGCAGAACGAGACCATCGTACGTTTCGTGATCGGCTACCCGGTCAACATGAACGGCAGGCCTTCCGAGGCCGCCGCCGACATTGACAGATTTCTCCCTCAGCTCAGGAAAGCCTTTCCGGGAATCCCGGTCGAGCTTGAAGACGAGCGTTTCACGTCTGTCCTCGCCCACAGGGCGATGATCGACGGAGGCATGAAAGCCAAAGACAGAAGAGACAAAAAACAGGTCGACAAGATCAGTGCGGCAATCATTTTGCAGGGATATCTCGACCGGACAAACAGATAGGAAATGATACAACCGATATATCTTTACGGATCAGAAGTGCTCCGCGAGGTCGCGAAAGAAGCCGACCTCAGCCAGAAAGAAGAACTCACAAAGCTCATCACCGACCTCAAGGACACGCTTGTCAAGTCAGAAGGATGCGGTCTCGCCGCTCCTCAGATCGGAGTCAGCCAGAGAGTGGTGATAGTCGACGGAGACGTCATGGCAGATGTGTATGACTACCTGAAGGGTTTCTTCAGAGTCCTGATCAACCCTGTGATTGTTGAAGAGAGCGCAAAAAAGTGCGAATACAACGAGGGTTGCCTCAGCGTGCCGGGCATCTATGCGGACGTTGTGCGCCCGGAATCCATGACTGTACGCTACACCAACGAGAATTTTGAAGAAGTCACCGAGACCTTCGACAAGTTCGCCTGCCGCATGGTACAGCACGAGATGTCACATCTCGACGGTGTGCTCTTCACCGACCTCGTGGCCCCTATCCGCAAGAAAATCATCAGCAAGAAGCTGGTTAACATCTCACGCGGGCGTGTATCCACCCGTTACAACGCCAAAATCAAATAATCCGACATGGGAGCTTTTCACGCATACGACATCCGTGGCATATACGGCGTCGATTTTGACAGAGACACAGCCTACAAGGTAGGTTATTTCATACCGGAACTCCTCGATGCAGACAAGGTACTTGTCGGACGCGACTGCAGAGTGTCTTCCGACGAGGTGCATGAATACCTGGTCAGGGGCATCACGGATGCAGGCGCCGACGTGTACGACATCGGCCTGAGCAGCACTCCGATGGTATATTTCGGCACGGCCAATTTCAACTTCAAGGCATCCGTGCAGATCACCGCATCACACAACCCCGCCGAATACAACGGCATGAAGGTATCCACCACGAATGCAGCAGCGATCGGCTATGACGCCGGTCTCTCAACCATCAAGAAATGGATAGACGAGGGCAAGGCGACACCTGCCGCAGAGCGCAGGGGCGAAGTGCACCCGATGGACATCCACAGGGAATACGTGGACTTCCTCATGAAGTTCAAGGGAGACTACAGCGGCCTCAACGTCGCATTCGACCTTTCCAACGGCATGGCGAATCTTTTTGCCAAGGAGATTTTCGGGGAAGGTGCACACTATATCTTCGATGAGATCGACGGCCGTTTTCCGAACCACGAGCCGAATCCGCTCATCCACAAGAATGTCGTCCCTCTTGAGAACCTCGTGAAGGAGACAGGGGCCGACATCGGAGTCATCTACGACGGAGACGCTGACAGAGTCATGTTCGTGGACGAGAAGGGATGCTTCATCTCACCTGACCTCATGATCGCCGTTATGGGACTCTACTTCATCGGAGAGAGAGGAGAGAAGGACTGCCGCGTCCTCCAGGACATCCGCAGCTCAAAAGCCGTGGGTGAGTACCTCGCGCCTATGGGTGCGGACATGAGGACATGGAAGGTGGGACGCGCCTTCGCTGCCAACAGACTCCGCGAAATCGACGGCCTCTGGGGCGGAGAACTTGCAGGTCACTACTATTTCAAGGACTTCTTCTACTCCGACAGCGGCATGCTCGCCTCAATGATCATACTCAACATCGTGGCAAAGCTCAAGAAAGAGGGCAAGACCATCAGCGAGGTCATTGCAGATATCGTCAAGTACAAGAATTCCGGAGAGATCAACTTCCGCATAGAAGACAAGGCAGGAGCGATGGAAGCAATAAGGGAGATGTTCACATCCGAGGAAGAGCCGTCCGCATTCATGGACTTCGACGGATACAGAGTCGAATTCCCTGACTGGTGGTTCAATATCAGGCCTTCCAACACCGAGCCGTACCTTCGCTTCATCTGCGAGGCAGATTCAGATGAACTGCTCGCAGAGAAAATCCAGAAGACAAGAACGTTACTAGAAACCAGATTCGGAGCTAAATGAAAAAATTCCTGACAGCAACCGCATTCATACTGTGCCTGGCCATGGGAAATGTCCACGCCCAGAATCTCGACTGCACACCTAAACCCATGACAAAGGAGCGCGCGATGATACTCCTCTCGCGTCCGACCTTCTCACACCCGATCAAGTCTCTCATCCCTGAGGAAGAGGCCGCTTCTGTTGACACAATAGACACAGGCAACCCTCAGATCAAGATTGTCCTCTACGGTGACAACACCTGGAAATATGTCAAGGACGGAGACCTCCTGAGCTCACAGGACTACTTCAAGGAGCACTGGAACGACAGTTCTGTCGATCCTTTCGGAATGGAGTTCAGTTCCCTGCCGGAGCGCACCACACTCTGGCTGGTCGACGAGACCTCTCAGTTCTGCTGCCCATACAAGAACAAGGTGTATTCAAAGTTCGGCTACCGCCACCGCCGCAGGCATCAGGGCTGCGATCTCCCGCTCAAGGTGGGAGACCCAATCCATGCAGCATTTGACGGAAAGGTCCGCATATCAAAGTACGTAAAGGGCTACGGCAACCTGGTGGTAATCCGCCACCAGAACGGTCTTGAGACTTTCTATGGCCACCTCTCATCACGCAAGGTGGAAGTCGGCGACTGGGTTACCGCCGGCCAGACCATCGGCCTTGGAGGCTCGACAGGACGTTCTACGGGTCCTCACCTCCATTTTGAGACAAGGTATTCCGGATATGCATTTGACCCTGAATGGCTCATAGACTTCGAAAGCGGAACCCTCCGCACCGGAGTCTTCACACTCAAGAAAAAGTACCTGAGCGCAAGCAGCCGCTACGTGCCAGAGTCTGATGACGAGGAAGAGGAAATCTTGCTCGCAGAGGATCAGGAAAGGGCTGAAGCAGCCAAGAAAGCCGCAGAACAGGCAGCCAAGAAATACCACACCATCAAGTCCGGAGACACTCTCGGCGCTCTGGCGATCAAGTACCACACGACTGTCCGCCAGATCTGCGCATGGAACAACATAACCACCAGGACTACCCTCAAGATCGGAAGGAAACTCAGGGTACATTGATACCGTCTAATAAATGCCAATCATGAAATTCAGGAAACTGCTTTGTATGTGCCTTCTCGGCCTGGGACTCTTCTCATGCGGAAAGAAGGCTGACGCGCCATTCTTCTTCATACAGCTCACCGACACCCAGATGGGATTCAGGGAGTCCGGAACCATCGAGAAAAGCGTCGGATTCCTGACAGAGAGCGTGGATGCCATCAACAGGCTCCATCCTGCCTTTGTCGTGGTCACCGGTGACATGCTGAACCACTGGAACAGCGAGAAGGAGCTCACCGCCTACAAGGGACTCATCGGACAGATAGACAAAGACATACCTGTTTATGAAATTCCCGGCAATCATGACTTCAGGCCTGGAAAGGAGCCGGAAAGCGGTCCAGCATACTTCGAGCATTTCGGCGGAACCGACAGATTCAGCTTCGTTTACAACAAGTCCCTGTTCGTGGGCATCAACAGCTGCTACATAAAAGACGAAGATGTGGAGAAGGAAGCGGAGCAGTACTCATGGCTAGTCGATGAAATCACCAGGAACAAAGCGGCTGTCAACCATATTTTCCTTTTCACCCACTGCTCCATCATCAAGGAGTCCCCTGATGAGGAAGCCGACTATTTCAGTTTCCAGGAGCCATACAGGAGCAAATACTTGAAGCTCTGCAAGGATTACGGCATCGACGCCGTATTCTCCGGACACTTCCACAGAAAGCGTTTTGTCGAGTATGACGGAACCCAGTTCGTGACCTGCACAGCTTCAGGCACTCCACTTGAAGAAGGATTTACCGGCATCAATGTCGTGGCCGTCAGACCTGACTCATTCTCCTGGGAGATGGTTCCTCAGGCAGAGGCCACCGCTCCCGCACTTTAAACTGGGAAACTCAGCACCGCAAGGGTTCGGGGCGGCCTGGCCCCGATAATAAAAGAGCCGGCCCTCAAGGGTCGGCTCTTTCGTAGTCCCTAGTGGAATCGAACCACTATTTAAGGTTTAGGAAACCTTCGTTCTATCCGTTGAACTAAGGGACCAGCATAAAAAAGATGCTGATTATTCAGCGCTCTTCTCGATGATCTGACGTCCTCTGTAGTATCCGCACTCAGGGCATACTCTGTGGTAGATTACTGTTGCACCACAGTTAGGACAAGCAGCAAGTGTAGGGACAGGAGCGAAATCGTGAGTACGTCTCTTGTCTCTTCTCTGCTTAGAGAGTTTGTGTTTCGGATGTGCCATTGTACAATTATTTTAATATTATCTTTTGTTTTCCAATATGCTTTTCAAACCCGCAAACGGGTTGTTTCCAGCCTCCGGCTTCTCTGACTCATCAGGTTCCTCAAGGCAGAGGTGTCTGATGGCGTCAGGATTGCACTCCCCTTCGGGATGAATCCTCTGCATCGGGAGAGAGAGTGCGGTATAGTCATACACGATCTGACTCAAGTCAAGATCTGTGTCATCTTCAGGAAGCATGATGATCTCACGCTCGCCCTCGGACGCCTCAGACTGCTGACCGGCATCTCCGAACTTGACACTCATCAGGGAAGTCGTATGGACCGGCATGACCAGGTCTTCCAGACATCTGTCACACGCCACAGTCACAGTCCCGTCGATTTCGCAGTCGACTCCGATGTACCTGCCCGATTTCTCAACCGAAACCGTCACATCGAGATCCGCATCAAGTATCTCCGATTCTTCAAATCTGCCAAAGAACTCACCGTCAGCCCGCCATTCAAAGCGGCTTCTGCCGGTGCTCAATCCATTTATTGAGATAATAAAATCATTTTTCATTACCAGTAAACAGATTTAGGGATGCAAAGGTACAAAAATTATTTCCTAAAAAAAAGTATCTGTCCCTTTATTTGATTCTACTCGTCGTCGGAGTTCCTCTTGCGGGCCAGCGGGTCGAGAAGAATCTTGCGGATGCGCATGAAATGAGGAGTAACCTCCACAAGCTCATCTTCCTGTATATATTCAAGCGCCTCTTCGAGAGAGAACTTGATTGCAGGTGGAAGTACAACCTTGTCATCAGAACCTGCGGCACGCACGTTGGTGAGCTTCTTGGTCTTGCAGATATTGATATTCAGGTCGCGCTCACGGGTATGCTCGCCGAGCACCTGTCCCCCGTAGATATCCTCGCCAGGCTCCACAAAGAAGCGTCCCCTGTCAAGGAGCTTGTTCATAGAGTATGCGATGGCCTGACCCGTCTCGAGTGATACGAGCGATCCGTTGTTTCTGCGCTCGATGTCACCCTTGTACGGCTGATACTCCTTGAATCTGTGAGCGACGATGGCTTCACCCTGAGATGCAGTCAGAAGGTTGCTTCTCAATCCCATGAGTCCACGTGTCGGGATCTCGAACTCAAGGAGAGTCCTGTCTCCACGAGGTTCCATACGGATGAGAGCACCCTTGCGGCGGGTCGCAATCTCGATGGCGGCTCCGACGAACTCTTCAGGGGTCTCGATAGAGAGATCCTCGATAGGCTCGCATCTCTGGCCGTTGATTGTCTTGTCAAGGACCTTAGGCTGGCCGACCTGAAGCTCGAAGCCCTCGCGGCGCATGGTCTCGATGAGGACAGAAAGATGGAGGACGCCACGGCCGTAGACAACGAACGAGTCTGCGGTAAGGCCCGGCTTGACACGGAGAGCGAGGTTCTTCTCAAGCTCCTTTTCAAGACGGTCCTTGAGGTGGCGTGAAGTCACGAACTTGCCGTCCTTTCCGAAGAATGGAGAATTGTTGATGGTGAAGAGCATGCTCATGGTAGGCTCGTCCACTGCGATTGGAGGGAGAGCCTCAGGATTCTCGAAATCCGCTATGGTATCGCCGATCTCGAATCCATCGATGCCCACTACCGCGCAGATGTCACCGCACTGCACACCATCCACATTGGTCTTGCCGAGTCCCTCGAACACCATGATCTGCTTGATCTTCTGCTTCTGTATGATGTCATACCTCTTGCAGAGGCTGATATTCTGTCCTGTCTTGAGAGAGCCGCGCGTCACCCTTCCCACTGCGATACGTCCCACATATGGAGAGTATTCAAGTGACGAGATAAGCATCTGAGGAGTGCCCTCAACCATCTCAGGAGCCGGAATCACTTCAAGAATGGCGTCAAGAAGAGCGGTGATGTCATTTGTCGGCTTCTGCCAGTCAAGAGACATCCAGCCCTGCTTCGCACTTCCGTAAACGGTCTTGAAATCAAGCTGCTCCTCTGTCGCATTGAGGTTGAACATGAGGTCGAACACCTCTTCCTGGACCTCATCCGGACGGCAGTTGGGCTTATCCACCTTGTTGATGACCACGATAGGCTTCTTGCCCATCTGAAGTGCTTTCTGAAGAACGAATCGGGTCTGAGGCATACAGCCCTCGAAAGCATCCACAAGCAGGAGAACTCCGTCAGCCATATTGAGCACACGCTCCACCTCGCCCCCGAAATCGCTATGCCCCGGAGTATCGATGATGTTTATCTTTACGCCCTTATATGTCACCGACACATTCTTGGCAAGAATGGTGATACCTCTTTCTCTTTCCAGGTCATTGTTGTCAAGAATGAGCTGGCCGAGGTTTTCAGGCTGCCTTACAAGATTCGCCTGATAGATCATCCTGTCCACCAGAGTCGTCTTTCCATGGTCGACGTGCGCGATGATCGCAATGTTTCTTATCTCCTGCATATGTAAAAACCGATTCTACTAAAAACTTGCAAAAATAACCTTTTTCGCCGAATTCCGGAAGATTATGGGCACAAAAAGAAGAGAAAGGATTCAACCAATGATTTTCAATCAGTTAAATCCTTTCTCATGTGCGCGAGATGAGACTCGAACTCACACAGGTTTTACCCCACTAGCTCCTGAAACTAGCGCGTCTACCATTTCGCCACCCGCGCTTGGGTCTGCAAATATACGAAACTTTTTCAAAAGACAATTGTAAATGTCAGTGTCTTTTTCCATTGTTCTACACGAACAGTGACTTTTGTCTGAAAATAATCGATTTCCATAGAGATATCCCCGAGATCTTCAGCCGTCCAGTCATACCCGCTCTGGATGATATATTCACCGATCGCAAGGCTGCGCACCACATCGCCTGCATATGAGACATTGAGTCTCAGGGAACCGTCGCACTGGCGCGGCAGCACGACAGAACCGAAGCCGCGGCTGTCCGTATCCACGCTTGCAGAGAAATGCCCGGGAACCGGGTGGCCGTACCTGTCGCATCCAGCCACCGTTCCTTCCACGGTATATGACGCGCCCTTCATCATGACATTCCGCACATACAGAAAGAGCTCCGCATGCTCGCGATGGAGATGGATGGTATCTCTGGCGACCGCACCAGTGGCATCGACAGATGATGTATGGAAAAACAGGCGCGGGAATCCATGCCCATCCTCAACGGTCACGCTCCCGTCAGGGCCAGCCACGCCCCCGCATGAAACCGAGACGCAGACCGTATCTTTAGGTACAGACAGCTCAGTATATGGACCGGCAGACTCCAAAGCCAGCGAGCCCGCCTGCACCTCACCTCCGCCTTCGGGCACGGCCATCCAGTCCAGGCCGTCGTTGCCGGCCTCCATCAATGTCCAGCAGTCAACTGCCGACCAGTCCAGCGTCAGGAAACACGGGCACTCCACCCTGTCCTCCTTTACCGAGCAGGAGCAGACTAGCACGAGTGCTGAGAGATATGGCAGGAATCTGTCAGAACACATAAGTGAGGGAAAGAATCACGTCATTGAGAAGGATGAAAGTCTTTCCTCCCTGATCCAGTATGCGGCCGCATCTGGGGCAGGAATACAATATGTATCTATCCCAGCCGCTCCATGTGCCCAGTCCGGCCTCTATATTGAGATGCTTGAGTATCATGTACGAGTAGCCGAGTGAGATACCTGCTCCATACCTGTCGCCTTCCTGAGTCTCTGGAGCGCTTATACCCCCGATGTTGTACATCTGGTACTGGCCCTTTGCAGCCAGCCACCACCCGGAATAGACGTGCCATGGCCAGTAGCGCACCCCAGCCGAGCACACGAGCTGACGGTTACGCATGATGCCGGACTCGTTCTCCGCCTTCCATGTAAAAGGATTGTATTTCACCCCGGCCGTCAGGCTCCAGTGACGGGCCAGTGCATGGGAGGCATCCATGTTGAGAGTTCCGAGGTTGACATAGTCGATTGCGTTGGTGGACAGGGAGTACTCCTGCCCCACTGACAAGAAGCATGATGTCAGAAGCAGCAATGCAAGTAGAATCTTTTTCATATCAATAATCATATCTTTCAAAAGCCTGCCCTATCATCCCGGCATACTCCGGGTAAAGGTCGATCAGAGACTGCTTCAGCTGAGACAGATCCGTCACTTCCGATGTCATGGCACGGAATATCTTTCCTCGCGTCAGCCCCCTCTCCTCCATATACAGAAGAATCTGAGGCGAGAACCACCATGATGTACCATGTGCACGGTCAAGGGCTCCGTAACGGAGGCGGATCATACTGTTCTGCATAAAATAACCCCACATCTCACCAACCTCACAATACCCAGCATCTTTCTCCGTCCCGGAGCCGTAAACCGTACCCATGGATGTGACATACGACTTGATCACATACATGATATATCTGTCCCAATATCTGTTGCCTACCGTCATATAATGGCTCGCATGAGACAATTCGTGAACAGTAAGTCCATATATGTCCGCATAGGATTCTGCCGCACCAAGTCCGAGAGTGACATCAGGAAGGAACATCTTTATAAGCGACGAATACTCTCCCAGATATTCAGCGAACAGGGATCTGTCAAGCAGGGCTCCATGCTGGAGCATGGGAGTGCTGCTCGATGTCATCTTCTGGAACAGCCATATCCTCAGATTCGACGGCGGCACAGAGATGCCCTCATCCTCATTCTGGCAGAACTCGAAATAATCGTTGACAGAGTTGTTGACGGCCGCCCTGACATAAAGTTTGCGGTCCGAATCAGAATCGATTTCCAGATCCACCCCGGATGCAGGATTCTTTCCCAGAGTCGATACGGAAGCCGGGACAAGAAGCAGGTTCATCCCGATTCCGAAACCTCTCTTGTTGCGGAATATGATGCGATACCTGGCTTCCGAAGAAAAGCTCTTGTCGAAGCTGTAGTAGCCCTCGTCATCCGTATATGCGGTCGCTATTTTCACAAAACTGTTCGCGCTGACCATTACGCCTGCGACACCGACCGGATTGCCCATGCCGTGATCCTTATCCACTATGGTGATCCGGCCCTCAGGCTTCTGGCTGCCGCCTTTGGTCTGAGGCTCCAGAAGAGATGCATTTCCTGTCATCCTGAACGCCTCCCTCTCGACAGCGCTCCAGTCTATATCCTCCGATGCCCTGGTGGAATAGTCATTGTCGGAGATGTAGCATTCATCCAGTATCTCATAATAAATGCCGTCAGGAAACATGAATCCCGATTTCACCACGGCATACTGCCAGGTGATGTCTTCCTCAGGTATCTCGGGATCATGATAGTAATCCCCTTCCTTGACGATCTGGTAGTCCAGCGGATGGTCCATCATCCTGACGCCCATCTTTTCGAGCCTCTCGTACTGACCCTGATCCGCGGGAAGAAAGCGCACATACAAGTCTGTCGCAGTGATATCCAGCCTGGAAGCCTTTGTCGGGTACAAGCTTTTCACCGCAGCTGTGATGTTCTCTACAGAGTACGGATCCTCCAGCTGTTCTCCAAGAACTATCATGTCATGAGTAAGCCGGTACGGGTCATCAAATCCGCCATCCGGGGCGATTCCTTCTCTCGTGCATGAGACTGCGGAAAGACATGCGGCCATGAATATGGAAACGAAGTTTTTCATAGTCTAACGTTTTAAATCACGACAAAAGTAGGAGTGCATATCCGTGTTCGGAAAAGGAACACGGATAAAAAGGAAAAACGGCCTTATGCATAGCATGAGGCCGTTTTATCTGTTGACTTGCAGTCTAGAAATATGAAACCGTATTCTGTTCGATCGCAGACATGAGGCTGTTGCCGAGACGGCTGACACCAAGTCTGAAAAGATCCTTGTTCAGCCACTCCTTGCCAAGGACTGTCTGAACGATGTAGTAGTAGCATACAGCATCCTTGGCTGATGACACACCGCCGGCAGCCTTGAATCCGACCTTGCGGCCGGTTGCCTGGTAGAACTTCCTTATGCACTCGCACATCACGTATGCAGCTGTCGGAGTTGCATTGACATCGACCTTTCCTGTCGATGTCTTGATGAAATCGGCTCCGGACTCCATCGCAAGGAATGAAGCTGCAGCGATCTTCTCCGGAGAGACCAGGAGTCCTGTCTCAAGGATGACTTTCAGGACCACCTGCTTTCCTGCCTTGGCTGCCTGTGCATCGATGGCCTCACGCATGGCCTTGATCTCTGCTCCCGCCGTCTCAAGGTCGCCTTCAAGGAACGAGTTGAGTGCAAGAACGATATCGATTTCATCAGCGCCGTTCTCTACAGCAAGCTCGCACTCTCTCACTTTTACCTCGAGGTAGCTCTGCGATGAAGGGAAGCATCCCGACACTGTGGTCACATGAAGCTCATCATCCTTCTTCGCCTGAGCGACAACAGACGCAAAGTTGGGATAGACACATATAGATGCCGGAAGAGGATAGTCCGGGAACTCTGTACGGAGACCGTTCACCTTCTCGACAAGCTTCCTGACTGACGCCGGAGTATCATTGGGACGCAAAGTGGTGAGGTCCATGAGCGAGAAGCATGTCTTGAGTACTTCCGGAATCATAAGGCCGTCGAGATTGGAAGCGATGTTGGCGAGAGTTCTGCCCATCACTTCTTCGTCGGTTGAATAGCCGTACTTAATCAGAATATCATTCATATATCTTAATGTTAAATCCTTCGTCGACAAGAGGCTGGACAAGAGTTCTCATCTGCGCCTCTGTAAATTTCTGCAAGTCCTTCTGAGGGGTCGGTCTTGCGATGGTGTACACCATGATCTCCCTTGGGCGGAGATCCCGGACTATGTCCATCCATCCTTCAAGGACCTCAGGTGACGACGAGTCAAAGTCCGAAGAGCGGAGGAACATGGTCTGAAGGACAAAATCGCCATTGAAAAGCTTCATGTCTTCAACCACCCTGGCCACTTCATAGTCTCCCTGAGGGCAGTTGATCTTTTCCGCAAGACGTGTCGTGGGAGCATCCAGCTTAAGGATGGGATTGTCCACTTTCATGAGGGCCTCACGGACAGAATCACGATGGAGACGGGTCGCATTTGTGAGTACAGACACCCTGGCATCAGGATAGTATCTGTCCCTGAGAGCGATGGTGATGTCAATGATCTCGGCAAAGTCCGGATTGAGGGTCGGTTCTCCGTCACCGGAAAATGTGATGGAATCTATCGCTGCACCGGACTCACGGCATTCACGCAGCTTCGCGTCAAGCGCGACACGCAGAGCCTCGGCGTCAGGAATGTGCCTGTCTTCGCGTCCGTCCGCATTCCAGCCGCATTCGCAATAGATGCAGTCGAAATTGCATAATTTCCCCTTCTCCGGCAATAGATTGATGCCAAGAGACGACCCGAGCCTTCTGCTGTAAATAGGCCCGAATACTATTTCTTCTCTCATCATACTCATCTGACTGAAACTGGTTTTTCCACTAGCTCCGGGACAGCGCGGTCGCTCTCAAAGATCCCTGGAATGCCTGCATCGTGAAGGCTGTCAGGACATGCAAGGCTGTCTGCAATGGCAAGAGTATCCGGAGCGGCCGGAACCACCGGCAGATACCTGCCGCAACTATCCATCTCGAAGCGCAGGCCGGCCTCCTTTGTCACTCTCAGGAAGAGGGTGTCATAGTAAAGCTTCAGCCCGCGATCATAGCCGCACAGGCGCTCCAGCTGCTCTCTCAGTTCTGTCTCTTCAGCCACAAGCGCGTTCAGCTTGTCAAGCTTCCCCGAGAGAATGGCATCCGTTTTCTTGAGAATGCGGGAGTAGCGCTTGGGATCCCTGAGATAGTAATCCACACTGGCCACGTAGTCCTTCGTGGTATAGCCGTGCATGTTGAATACACGCTCATACACCATGGTGGTGTCAGCCGCCCTGGACTGTTCCGGGGCATAGAGAATCCACTGGTCCGCCATAAAAAGGTCAGCATACACTTCTGCCATCTCAGAGCGCGGTATGATCTTGCCTTTCTGCCCGCAGGCTGAAAGGCAAGCTACAAGCACCATTGCCAGAAGTATATGGAACCTTCCTGCTTTCATTATCTGAGCACAGCCCCGAACTGATTCTGGAATGTAGCGAGAACCTTGTTCATCACTCTCTCCACATCCTCGTCCGTAAGGGTCTTTTCGACGTCCTGAAGCACGAAGCTCATGGCGTACTGCTTCTTGCCTGCAGGAATCTTGTCACCTCTATAGACATCGAAGAGAGACACCTGCTTGAGAAGTTTCTTGGCGGCCTTTCCGGCAGCAGCCTGAAGGTCGGCATACGCAACTGATTCATCAAGGAGAAGTGCGAGGTCTCTGTGGACCTCAGGGAACTTAGGCATCTCCTTGAACGCCACCTTATCCCTCTTCACGAGTTCAAAGAGCACGTTCCAATCGATCTCGGCAGCGAAAACCGGCTGCTTGACACCGAACTTGCGTGCAAGCTGAGGGTTGACGGTACCGACAACGGCAAGCTGCTTCTTCTGTCCAGGGAGACTGTATACGACGCCCTCCGAGAAAATGTCAGAAGGCGCAGCTGATGCCCACATCTGGGACAGCTCAGCTCCATACCTGCGGAGGAGAAGATCCACATAGCCCTTGAGCTGGAAGAAGTTGCTCTTGGCAGCCTCTGTTCTCCACGACTTCTCAGGAGTACCGGAGATGAACATTGCGAAGCATGGATGCTCCTCATATCCTGCGAGCGTGGTGCCTTCTACTTCCGGCTTTCTCTGATAGACAGAACCATATTCGAAGGTCTTCACGTTGCTGATCTGACGGTTGACATTGTACGCGATCACCTCGAGACCATTGAGGATGAGAGTCTGCCTCATCACATTGAGGTCCGAGCTGAGCGGATTGACAATGCAGACGCTCTTCTCTGCCGGGAAGGTGGTCAGGGAAGTGTAGTAATCGCCCTTTGTGAGAGAATTGTTCATGGTCTCGACAAAGCCGTTGGCAGCGAGGAAGTTGGAGATATTGTTGCGGATAGCCTCCGGATCAGGTGACGGAGATGCATTCACAGACATCTTCATGTGCTTTGGCAGGTCAACGTTGTTGTATCCGTAGATACGGAGAATCTCCTCGACCACGTCGCATTCTCTGGTGACATCTATCATGTATGTAGGAGCAGCCACCTTTGCGCAGCCCTCGCCCTTTTCAAGGAACTCATACTGGAGACTTGTGAGAATCGTCTCTATCACATCGTGACCGATCTTCTTTCCGATGAAATCCTCGATGCGGTTGTAATCGAGATCGATGACCTTCTTCGCGATCTCCTGAGGATATGACTCCTGGATCTTGCCGATCACAGTACCTCCTGCCACCTCCTGGATGAGGGTGACTGCCCTCTTGAGAGCATAGATGCATACCGACGGATCGGCACCGCGCTCATAACGGAAAGACGCATCTGTCTGGAGAGTCTGGCTCTTTGCGGTCTTGCGTATCGATCCCGGATCGAAGTAGGCGCTCTCAACGAATACGTCCACAGTATCATCCTTCACGCCTGAATCCTGACCGCCGAAAACACCGGCGATGCACATAGGACCATTGGCATTGGCGATAACCATATCCTTTGCACAGAGCTTTCTCTCGATATCATCGAGTGTGACGATGATCTCGCCTTCGGCTGCACGGCGGACGATGACGGTACCGCCTTCAATCTTTGCAGCGTCGAAAGTATGGAGAGGCTGTCCGAGCTCGAAGAGCACGAAATTGGAGACATCGACGATATTGTTGACCGGCCTCTGGCCGATGGACATGAGTTTCTTCTGAAGCCATTCAGGAGATGGCTGCACCTTTACACCCTTGATGGTGATACCGGTGTAGCGCGGAGCTCCGTCCGGATCCTTGACATCGATGGCAAAGCCTTCACCCTCGCCCTCGCTGAATGCAGAGACATCCGGATACTTGAGTTCGCAAGGGATGCCGTTGAGCTTGAGATATGCATAAAGATCTCTTGCCACACCGATGTGGGAAGCGGCGTCGACCCTGTTGGCCGTGATTTCATACTCTATGACGGCCTCGGTCTTCAGGTGGAGATACTCCTTTGCCGGGGTGCCGACAACAGCTTCCGGCTCAAGAACCATGATGCCTGCGTGGTCGTTTCCGATACCGAGCTCATCCTGAGCGCAGATCATGCCGAAAGACTCGACACCGCGGATCTTTGATTTCTTGATCTTGAAATCACCTGGCAACACGGTTCCGATTCTTGCGAAGAGTACCTTCTGCCCTGCAGCGACATTCGGAGCGCCGCACACAACGGTCAGAGGCTCTGCAGTGCCGTCATTTACCTTTGTGATATGGAGATGGTCGGAATCCGGATGATTGACGCATTCGAGCACCTCTGCCACGACAACACCTTCGAGACCGCCGGGAATCTCTTCCTGCTCCTCTACCGAGTCAACTTCGATACCTATCGAGGTGATGGCCTCTGCTACCTGAGCGGGGGTCAGATCAAAGTCAATGTATTCTTTGAGCCAATTGTAAGAAAGCTTCATATTTTGTGTGTTTATTTATTTCTTGAGATCATCGAGAGAGAAGAGAGACTGTACGAATTCCCTCTTGTCGAACACCTTGAGGTCGTCTATGCCCTCTCCGATTCCGATGAATTTGACCGGCACCCTGAACTGGTCCACGACGCCGATCACGACTCCGCCCTTGGCACTGCCGTCCAGCTTCGTGATCGCAAGCGCAGTCACATCCGTGGCGCGCGAGAACTCCTTTGCCTGCTGGAAAGCATTCTGGCCTGTCGACGCATCGAGCACAAGAAGCACCTCGTGAGGCGCATCCGGCACCACCTTACGCATGACATTGCGGATCTTTGTGAGCTCGTTCATCAGGTCTATGCGGTTGTGAAGGCGCCCCGCAGTGTCGATGAGCACGACATCTGCAGATTTTGCCACAGCCGAGCTCAGAGTGTCATAAGCGACAGATGCAGGATCTGCACCCATGCCCTGCTTGACTATGTCCACCCCGGCACGGTCAGCCCAGATCTGAAGCTGATCCACAGCCGCAGCCCTGAATGTATCTGCCGCACCGATGACGACCTTCTTTCCCTGTGCCCTGAGACTTGACGCGAGCTTGCCGATGGTTGTGGTCTTGCCGACACCATTGACGCCGACCACCATGACCACATATGGTTTCTTTGAGAAATCGAAAGGCTGCACCGCCTGACCGGCATCTCCATCGACATCCAGGAGTTTCGATATCTCATCCCTCAGGATGCCGACCAGCTCCTCGAAGGACATATATTTGTCCTTCTGGACTCTCTCTTCCAGATTGTCAATGATCTTGAGGGTGGTATCGACACCCATATCGGAGGCGACAAGCGCCTCCTCAATGGCATCGAGTGTATCATCGTCGACCTTTGATTTGCCGATGACGGCACGGGAGAGCTTCTCGAAGAAGCTCACCTTGGTCTTGTGCACGCCTTTATCGAATATTCCCATGGATTAAAGTACTGTGAGATTGAAGTTTCTCCAGAGCACCTTGATGTCGTTGCCGTCATGCATCTGAAGCATGATACGTCCTGTCGCATCACCGATCTTCTGGTCTTCAAGGTCAACCATAGGCTCACCGTTGAGCCAAGTCTGCACGCGGTTGCCCTCTACTCTGAGACGGAGAGTATTCCAGTCGTCCTCCTTGAGGATGTCTTCCTTCTCATCAGGTATCTGGGCAAGCCAGCCGCGGCCGTAAGACTCATAGATACCGCAGGTATCGTTGTTCTTCGGAGCGACCTCGCACTGCCAGCCGTGAACATGGTTGAATCCCTCGATGAATGAGTGGAAGAAGAGGCCGGAATTGCCGTTTGAGCACTCCTTGAACTCAAGAGTGAGATCGAAGTCATCATAGTACTCGCGGGTGCAGAGATAACCGTACTGCTTGTCGTCGCCATTCTCGGTAACAAGATTGCCATCCTCTACATACCACTTTCCGTCACCGAACGGCTCCCATCCGGTAAGGTCCTTGCCATTGAAGAGAGACACTGTCTGACCTGACTTATGAGGAAGTTCCTTGATCTTGATATTGCGGAACGATGCTGGGTCGCCATGATCCTGGAGGCAGATCACGCCCTCATGAGCGATACCATACTCCGGAGCATTTGCCCACTTGCCACTGCCCTTTCTTGCGAACCAGTCGTCAGTCCAAGCCTCGAACTCCACAATCTTGACGCCGTTGAGCCAATGCTCTACATGGCCGTTGTCAAAGACGATCTTCGAGGTGTTCCACTGACCCTGAGGATTGACCTTCATGACTGAATAATCAGGAAGATGCATAGCGTAGTCAACGCCGAGCTTCTGCCACTCCTCGAGCTTTGAAGGAGCGTTCACTTCCTCCCAGCCCTCATTGTCGATAAGCTGATACTCAGGTCCAGACACATAAGGAACCTTGAAATATGGGTTCTCAAGCACGTGGTAGATCATACCGCTGTTGCCGCCGTGAGTAAGCTTCCAATCCCATACAAGCTCGAAATCACGATACTTCTTGTCTGTAACGATGTAACCGGAACCATCCGATCCGTCACCTGGAGCCTGGATGCAGCCATCTACCACTGTCCAGCCGTTAGTGAGTTCTGTGCCGTTGAAATCTCTCCAACCGGTAAGATCTTCACCATTGAAAAGAAGCTGCCATCCATCTGCCTGCTCAGCACGTGTGAGGCAGTTGTTCTTCTGACAAGATGATACCATGCAAACCATTGCCGATACCATAAGAGCTATTGAAACAATCTTTTTCATAAGTACATAAATTTCACAAAAATACCAATAATCCGCGAAGATTAAAAATAAAGGCCGACCATATCTGGCCGGCCTCAATCATATTTTTCGAAGGAAATTACTTCTTCTCCTGGAAGTACTCCTTAGCCTTTGCTTCTTCTACGAGCATCTCTGTGAATACGTATGCGCCAGTCTTAGGAGACTTCTCCATACGGATGCACTTTACCATGCTCTTTGCACCAGCCTTAGCGGCGAATGTAGCGACTGCTTTCTTTGCCATATCTTATCCTCCAAAATTACTTGATCTCACGATGAACGGTAACCTTCTTGAGGAATGGATTGTACTTTCTACGCTCCATGCGCTCAGGTGTGTTCTTCTTATTCTTGGTAGTGATATATCTGGACATTCCAGGTACACCGCTTTCCTTCTGCTCTGTGCACTCGAGGATGACCTGCACCCTGTTACCTTTAGCTTTCTTTGCCATAATTCTCTAAAAATTAAACAAGGTTGATTAATCCTTTCTTCTGAGCATCTCTGAGAGTTGCCTCGAGACCATTCTTCTCGATGATTCTCATACCCTTGCAGGAAACTTTCAATGTGATGAATCTCTGCTCCTCCTCAGACCAGAATCTCTTGGTCTTGAGATTGAGGGAGAAGTCACGCTTGGTGCGCAACTTTGAATGAGCGACATTGTTGCCCTTCATTCTCTTTCTTCCGGTTACTTGACAAACCTTTGCCATAATATCTATTCTTTTATTTTTTGATTCTAAACTGATTACAAGCGTGCAAATTTCGTTTTAATTTTCCTCAAATGCAAATTATCAGACAAATTTGAAAAATCTGCGCCACCTGATACTATTCGGGAATCGCTTCCCTTCATCTGTTGAGAGCCATACCAGTGCGGGTCTCCCGACCACATGGTCTTCAGGAACGAACCCCCAGTATCTTGAATCGAGGGAATTGTGCCTGTTGTCTCCCATCATGAAGTAATAATCCTGTCTGAAGGTATAGCTGTCAGCTTTCTCCCCATTGATCATCACTGTTCCTCCGTCCCTGACTTCAAGCGTGTTGTGCTCATAGTCCCTGATGATTCTCTCATAGAGCGGAAGGTTCTCCTGCGAGAGAGGCACCGTCACGCCCTTCTTCGGAATCCAGATCTTTCCGTAATAGTCTCTTGTCCACTCGGTGTCCTTGAAAGGGAACACCTCATTGAAGGAGTTGTACACGGATGGAACTGTCTCCAGGTTCGGCTCTGCCGTTATCACATTGCCGCAGGCACGTACCTGCTCAAGCATGGACCCGGTGAGGAACATATTCGGATATCCCGGCATCGTACTGTCAAAATACAGTCCTTCTGCGCTGATTCCGAGTTTTTCAATGACCTTGGAGTTGATCTTCTGCCCGTTGGTCACAACTCTGTATGAGAGCTGCATACCGGGCTGGACATCCTCCTTGATGCCGTTGACATAGACAAGTCCGTCTCTTACTTCGAGAGAGTCACCTGCAACGGCAACGCATCTCTTGACGTAATGGTCTTTCTTGTCTGACGGACGGACCTTCACAGGGCCGAGCCTGTCAATGACATTCTCGCGTCCGAGCACTCTGCACAGAGAATAATAATCCTCGGCCGGTGCCTTTGTGAGGACGGTGTCACCATTCGGAAAGCCGAATACGACGATATCGCCTCTCTTTACCTCACGGAATCCCTTAAGCCTCCTGTAATCATTGGTGATAAGTGTCGAATACGACTCTCTGCTGCCAATGGCATTGTGAGTGAAAGGGATGGTGAGAGGAGTCTCAGGGACTCTCGGACCATAGGTAAGTTTGCTCACGAAGAGATGGTCTCCTGTGAAAAGACTGCTCTCCATTGAGGATGAAGGAATCTTGAACGCCTGGAAAAAGAAGATGTTGATGAATGTCACAACGATCACCGCAAAGATGACGGCATCAAGCCAGTCGAGGAGTTCGTTGTGCTTCTCGCCCTCCTTGTATTTCTTCTGCCAGAAAAGCCAGTTGACTTTCTGGGTGACAAGAAGATCGAATACTACAATGAGTCCGAGCAGCCACCAATAGCTTCCGAGCCAGATCACCCACAAGACATAGAGCAAAGCCCAGAAAACGAACTTTGTCCATTTATTGTGGCAGATATCCTTCCAGCTCACCTGCTAAACCTATTTTACAGAATTGATGATAGCCTCAAATGCCTGAGGGTTATTCATAGCAAGGTCTGCAAGAACTTTACGGTTGAGACCGATATTCTTCTTGGAGAGCTGACCCATAAACTGAGAATAGTTCATGCCATACTGACGTGCAGCGGCATTGATTCTCTGGATCCAGAGAGCGCGGAAGTTGCGCTTCTTTGCTCTACGGTCACGGTATGCATAGGTAAGACCCTTCTCGTAGGTGTTCTTTGCAACCGTCCAAACATTTCTTCTTGCGAGGAAGTTACCGCGGGTTCTCTTGAGAATCTTCTTGCGGCGTGCTCTTGAAGCAACTGAATTTACTGATCTTGGCATAATTTTGTTTTTTATGGAGGCAGTGACTCACAACTGAGTTCTTATCTGACTGCACATCCAAGTTTGACATTGATGATTAACGTACCAGGAGCTCGTTTACTCGCTTCTCGTCAACCTTTGCAAGGATTGCGAAATGGTCGAGGTTTCTCTTCTGCTTCTTGGTCTTCTTGGTGAGAATGTGGCTGTGATAAGCGTGCTTTCTCTTGATTTTTCCCGATCCGGTAAGCGTAAAGCGCTTTTTGGCACCGGAGTTGGTCTTAAGCTTTGCCATTGTTTTAATTGTTAATAGTTAATAATATGTCGCTACCGCGATTATTTCTTTTTCAAAGGAGCAAGCATCATTGTCATGCGCTTGCCTTCAAGGGTCGGCATGCTCTCCGGTCTTCCGAACTCTTCGAGCTCGACTGCAAACCTCAGAAGCTGCTTCTCTCCCTGATCCTTGAACATGATTGATCGTCCTCTGAAGAAGATCGACGCCTTCACCTTGGAGCCCTCCTGGAGGAACTCTGCGGCATGCTTCTTCTTGAACTGGAAATCATGCTCGTCGGTGTTCGGGCCGAACCTGATCTCCTTGATGACGATCTTTGCAGAGTTTGACTTCATCTCCTTGGCCTTCTTCTTCTGCTGGTACAGATACTTCTGATAGTCAAGGATCTTACATACAGGTGGATCTGCCTTCGCACTGATTTCCACCAGATCAAGACCGAGTTCCTCTGCCATGGCCCTGGCCCTGGCTATCGGATAGACTCCCTGCTCGGCGATATTATCACCGACAAGACGCACCTGAAGAGCAGTGATCTCTTCGTTGGTGTTCAACTCATTTTCATCCTTCTTCTGAAGGAAATGATTCTGTTTTGGGCCTTTTGGCCTGAAACCCGAAGGCCTCGGTTTGAATGGTGTTGCGATAGTAAAAACCTGTTAAATTTGTTAAACTCTATTCCGACAGTTCCTTGGCAACTTCTGCCTTGAAATAGTCGATAAATGCCTCGACTGGCATACTGCCCTGGTCAACGCCCTCACGTCTTACAGACAAGGTGCCGTCAGCAACTTCCTTTTCGCCGACGATGACCAGAACCGGAACCCTAAGCATTGAGATCTCGCGAATCCTCTTGCCCAGCGTTTCGTTTCTGCTGTCGATTGAAGCGCGAATTTCGGAATTATTCATCAATTCGCAAACTTTTTTCGCATAATCAGCATATTTTTCACTGACTGGCAGCACTTTGACCTGATCAGGTGCAAGCCAGAGAGGAAGATGTCCGGCGGTGTGCTCGAGAAGAACGGCCGTAAATCTCTCAAGAGATCCGAACGGTGCCCTGTGGATCATGACAGGACGCTTCTTCGAGCCGTCAGCATCAGTGAACTCGAGCTGGAAACGCTCCGGGAGGTTGTAGTCTACCTGAATGGTACCGAGCTGCCACTTTCTGCCGATGGCATCCTTGACCATAAAGTCAAGCTTAGGACCGTAGAATGCGGCCTCACCGTACTCAACTACTGTCTGGAGTCCCTTGGCGGCAGCAGCATCGATGATACCCTGCTCGGCCTTCGCCCAGTTCTCGTCGCTGCCGATATACTTCTCCTTGTTGTTAGGGTCGCGGAGAGACACCTGTGCGAGGTAGTTGTCGAAATTGAGAGTCTTGAACACATAGAGGATGAGGTCGATAACCTTCTCGAACTCTTCCTGAATCTGGTCAGGACGGCAGAAAAGGTGGGCGTCATCCTGTGTGAATCCACGGACTCTTGTCAATCCATGGAGCTCACCGCTCTGCTCATAGCGGTAGACGGTACCGAACTCGGCATATCTGAGCGGAAGATCCCTGTACGAGCGTGGAGCGCTGCGGAAAATCTCGCAATGGTGAGGACAGTTCATTGGCTTGAGCATGTATTCCTCACCTTCCTGAGGTGTATGGATAGGCTGGAATGAATCCTTGCCATATTTTGCATAGTGTCCGGATGTCACGTAGAGATCCTTTGAACCGATGTTCGGAGTGACTACCTGGAGATATCCGAGAGCAGCCTGACGCTTGCGGAGGAAGGTCTCGAGAGTGTATCTGAGCTGTGAGCCGCGAGGGAGCCAGAGAGGAAGTCCCATGCCGACGCGTGAAGAGAAGGTGAAAAGCTCCATCTCCTTTCCAAGCTTGCGGTGGTCTCTCTTCTTTGCCTCCTCCATCACCTTGATGTACTCCTCAAGCATAGACTTCTTAGGGAAGGTGATACCGTAGATACGGGTGAGCTGCTGACGCTTCTCGTCACCTCTCCAGTAAGCGCCTGCGATGGCGGTAAGCTTGACGGCCTTGATCACATCTGTGCAGCGGAGATGAGGTCCGCGGCAGAGATCGGTGAACGCGCCGTTCTCGTAATATGTGATGGTACCGTCCTCGAGCTCGCTGATGAGCTCGCACTTGTACTGGTCGCCCTTGGCCTCGAAATAGCTGAGCGCCTCGGCCTTGGACACGTCGATTCTCTTGAACTCCTCTTTCTTTGAGGCAAGCTCCATCATCTTCTTCTCGACCTTTGGAAGATCGGCTTCAGTGATCGAAGCTCCATTGAGGTCCACGTCATAGTAGAAACCATTCTCGATTGCAGGACCGATACCGAACTTCACTCCCGGATAGAGAGACTCGAGAGCCTCTGCGAGAAGATGTGATGATGAATGCCAGAACACTCTCTTGGCGTCATCATCATCCCACTTGAGGAGGCTGACTGCTGCATCCGCATTGATAGGACGGTTCAGGTCATATGTGGTACCCTTGCTTTCAGGGGCATCGCTTTCAAATTTGACATTGGCAGCAAGCACGTCGGAGGCGAGCCTCGGGCTGATGCTCATTGCGATTTCATACGCGGTCACGCCCTCGTCATAAGTGCGGACACTTCCATCAGGAAACTTGATGTTGATCATAAACTCTAAATTTTACCTAAATAATTAAATTGGACTAACCAGTATTTACAAACCAAGTACTTAAACTTGGCTAGCCATATTATTGGTCAAGATGCAAATATACTTATTTTTCGCTTAATATTCTTATCTTTGTGAAGCCAAAGATATCATATGGAAAGTTACACACGCAGAGATTTCTGGGACAGCGCAAGCAAGGCCGGACTGGCTCTTGGAGCCGTGTCCATCGCCTATACCATGGTCTCACAGATGTTCACACCGGAAGTGATCGGCAAAATGGGAGCCGGCATCACGACCCTCATCACCATGAGCCTCTGGGTGGCCAAGTTCGCAGGATGCATCTGGCTCATGAAGTTCTTCCTCAAGAAGTTCGCCGGCATATCCAGTGACATGACCAGAAACGAAGTGTTCAAGCAGGGTGCCGCAGCTGCGTTCCTGTCTGCACTGATTTTCTCAGCCTTCTATCTCGCGTATGTGACTATCATCAATCCCGAAGCCTTCAACCAGGCAATGGACACCGCCATCGAGTCCTACTCCTCCTTCATGGACTCGAATACCAGTGCCATGATGGAGGAGATGAGAGGCAAGATTCCTGTGATCTCATTTGTTTCGAATCTGATCTACTGCTCGATATACGGATCCGTGCTGGCGTCGATCCTCTCCAGGAACATCATCAGTGACAATCCGTTTGAAGGCTATGAATCATAATCAGGCAACATGGAATACACAAAAGACATATCCATCATCATTCCTTCATTCAACGAGAAGGAATCTCTCCCCGAACTCATATCCTGGATCGGCAAGGTCATGGAGCGTGAGGGCAGAAGCTATGAAGTCATAATCGTCGATGACGGCAGTACCGACGGCAGCTGGAGCACCATCAAGGAACTCTCATCTTCAGATGAGCGCGTCCACGGTATTCAGTTCCGCCGCAATTACGGCAAGTCTGCAGCTCTGTACTGCGGGTTCGAGGCCGCAGAAGGACGCGTGGTGTTCACCATGGACGCCGACCTCCAGGACTCACCGGAAGAGCTCCCTGAAATGTACAGGATGATTGTCGAGGACGGATGGGACATCGTCTCAGGATGGAAGCAGAAAAGACAGGACAACAAGTTCACCAAGAATCTACCTTCCAAGCTCTACAATGCCACGGCGCGTGCCATCACAGGCATCCATCTCCATGACATGAACTGCGGTCTCAAGGCGTACCGCAATGAAGTCGTGAAGAGCATCGAAGTCTATGGAGAGATGCACAGGTATATCCCTTACCTGGCAAAGAATGTCGGCTATTCGAAGATAACAGAAAAGCCGGTACACCATCAGAAAAGAAAGTACGGCACCAGCAAGTTCGGTCTCGAGCGTTTTGTCAACGGCTTCCTGGATCTCCTTTCGCTCTGGTTCCTCAGCACATTCGGAAAGAAGCCGATGCATTTCTTCGGTTTCACGGGTATCCTGATGTTCCTCGCAGGCTTCATCATGACGGTCTGGATCATAGCTGCCAAGCTTGTACACCAATCAATGGGAGTCGGATATTACAGGGCAGTAACCGATCAGCCGCTGTTCTACCTGGCGCTCCTCGCTGTCATAATCGGAGTAATGCTCTTCCTTGCAGGTTTCATCTGCGAGATGGTGTCAAGGTCATCATCGGAAAGGAATAAATACAACATCAAAGAACGCTTCTAAGCCAGAATGACATATAAGAAAAAGCCGGCCATCATCAAGGCCGGCTTTTCTGTCACAGTGAGAGATCGAAGCTGTGCGATTCCTTTCCATCCTCGCCATATGTCCTGATATGCACGCTGTGTGCATCGGCTTCAAACTCCAGCCTGTCATGATTGCTGTTGACGAATATTGGGAAGTTGTTCCCCAATTCACCAGGCTGTCTGAGTGAAAATACATGTTTATGAGCAGAAACCATGAGATCTATTCCAGCGCTGTTGAGAAATGGCACGAAATACTCTGCCATCCATGTAAGTGTACTGTAATTGGCAGAATCTGCATTCCCGATCATAGGGACATGTATCAGGCAGACTTTTACTGGAGCACTGGCAAATGACGGCTCTGAGACAGCCTTGCCAGCCCACTCAAGCTGCTCCTGAAGATAGTCCACATAGGCAGGAGCGCCTGAGAAACCGATAGAAGGCTCGTAGCCTGTTTCACCTGCATCAAGTACGAGAAAAGCCACAGGACCCTGTCTGAACGTATAATAGTACTCTCTGGTGGATGTAGGATATATCTGATTGGCCTGCTCGTACACGTTGCCACGGCCTTCGTGGTTTCCCTTGACAAACATCACAGGCAGTTTCTGTGTGAGCTTGTCGAGAGGCCCCAGATTATAATAGATAAGTGAATCTAGACTGTAATCTCCGGCAGATATGATATCACCGTTAAGAAGGATGAAATCTTTTGAAAGTGTGGATTCTGTCTGGATGAGATTTGAATATTTCTCGACCATGAGATGCATGTCGTTGACTGCTGAGAAAGAGCAGGTCGAAGCATGAGAATCAAATGTAGTTACCTCATATGGCTTGGCAGAATAACGCTCGAATCCATAAGTGTATTCGTACGGATCAATCTGATCGATCAGCTGCTTGCCGCCTATGCGGTACCTGTACCTGGTACCTGGCTTGAGATGATTGACTGTGACAGTATGAAGTGTGCAGGGATAGTATCTGCCACCTAGTCTTTGATAGACACGCTTCTTATCCGCTTTGAACCAGCTTCCCTTGAGATCTCCTTCAACAACGTCGACAAAGGCTATGCCTGTCTTTGCAGTAGTCCAAAGAACAGTAAAAGATGAATCTGTGACATTGGTAACCCATGGGCCGGCGGTAAGATCATAAGGATCGGTCTTTGCAAATGAAACGACACAGAGAAACAATGTCGCGATGACTAGAATAAAGCGCTTCATATTATGGATGTTTGAACAAAAATAGAAACAATCAGACACAAAAAAAAGAGCCCGAGACAAAGTCTCGAGCTCTCAAAGAACGGCAGCTGCCTACTCTCCCACCTGGTGGGGCAGTACCATCGGCGATGGCGGGCTTAACTTCTCTGTTCGGAATGGGAAG
>JAGHSA010000057.1 GCA_018066125.1 Candidatus Cryptobacteroides onthequi
GAACCTGCCTGCGCCGCTCCTCATGGGGACTTTGATGACACGACGCGGCACTTTCTGTCTCAAATGCCGCGTCGCGTCATTGTTTTCGGGCTTCCTGCCAGTTTCCATGACGCGACGCGCTATTCTCGGGCCCAATTGCCGCATCGCGTCAAAAACTTCTGCAGAGACGAAAGTCGGAAAGGATGCAGGGGGCTGGGACGCAGTGGCGGCTACTCTCCATATAGGGAATACTGCTCAGCGGAGAGGCTCTTCGCCCATGACGAAGGTGAGGGTGCCACCGCGCATGATGTCGCGGTGCGACAGGAACGGTCGGCGGAGGCGCCGGCCATCCGGACGCCCCTGACGGCACCTGCCATCAGAGCCAACAAGGCAACCATTCTGCTGACGGTCATCTCGGCAGCCATTCTCTGAACCCGCCTGGCAGGCGTTTCGGCTCCCGCTCTGCTGGCAGCCACTTCCAGAATAATCATAACAGCCATCCCGGCTCCCGCTCTGGCGGCGGGACAGGCGGCCTTCCTGGATATAGCAGCAGGAGTCTGACGTGCCTTCTGCAACGATGGTGAAGGTCTTTCCGTTTTCAAGATGTATGGTCAGCGAGTCGAAGCACGGACTGCCGATGGCATAGTCCTGACTGTGACGGCCTCCCGGACATACCGGATAGAATCCCATGGTCGAGAAGACGTACCACGCGGCCATCTGGCCGGCATCATCGTTGCCGGAAAGACCTGACGGGCCAGAAGAATATTCCGAATGGAGTATCTCCCGCACCAGCTTCTGCAGCTTGTACGGAGTATCGGTATAGTCATACAGGTATGCGACCTGATGGCAAGGCTCGTTTCCATGCCAGTAATACCACTCGTCAAACATGGTATCGAGTCTGGACCTGAAATCCCCACCTGCCGATGACATCACTTCCTTGAGACCTTCGACATCGTGCGGCACATACCAGCTGTAATGCATAGGAGTACCTTCTGTGATGAATCTCGGCTTGATCAGCAGGTTGTCCTCAGTGAGGAAAGTACCGTCATCATGACGTCCCTGCACATAGCCAGTCGCCGGGTCATATACGTTCTTCCAGTTCCGAGCCCTCTTCCGCAGCCTGAGCCAGTCGCGGAAGTGCAGGGTCCTGAGCGCCACGCGCGAAAGGACATAGTCGTCATATGCATATTCCAGCGTGCGGCTCATCTGCTCGCAGCGGTGGAACGCATCCGGGACTTCATCTTCCAGAGGGATGTATCCGTACTTTTCGTAGCTGTCCAGCGCACGTATGCCCCTGCCGTCCCTGTATTCGGCTTCCGAAGGATGCCCGAATGCCAGACGCCTCATATGGCGGTACGCCTCGCGCCTGTCGAAGCCGCCCACGCCCTTGCCCCAGGCATCGCAGATGATGGAGAAGGTGTGGTAGCCTATCATTGCGGAGGTATAGCTGCCCCAGCACGGGAAGATCGGCATCCACCCGCCCTGCTGCGCCTTGAGCACGAGCGACTGGACCATGTCGCCGTTGACCGAAGGGGAGATGATGTTGAGCAGCGGATGGAGGGCGCGGTAGGTATCCCAGACGCTGAAATCGTCGTAGTAGATCTTGCCCTCCGGCATCTTCATCACAGGCTTGAGTGACTTGAGCGTCCCGTCTTCATTGAGCTCCGGAGAACCGAATGCCGGATAGGAGCCATCGACATCGCTGGCCGTACGGGGCAGGAGAGATGCACGCCACAGGGAGCTGTAGAACTGATTGCGGAGATCATCATCGGCGGTCACGGCATCGATGACGGAGAGCTGACGTCCCCAGATGGAAGCCAGTTCATCCCGCGTGCGGGCGAAATCCCAGTGCGGAATCTCGGCATCAAGGTTGGCACGGGCACCTTCCACGGAGGTGAAAGAGCATCCGGCCTTGAATGTGATGCATGGTGCATTTCCGTCGAAGACGATGCTCAGAGAGCGTCCGTCCCCAAGGAGCTCCACCGAGATGGGAGTGCTGTCGAAACGGAGGACAAAATGCCCGCTGAATCCTGCCGGCTGTCCTTTTCCGGCATAGATGCGGTGCACGGGATTGGACCCTGTGATCTCATGCCTGCCGGCATCATATGTGATCGTCCCTTCCCCGTATTCGTTGATGAGACCCGCCACAAATCTGTGCGCCCCACTCATGCGCATGATGGCACTGTGGCTGCGCCCAGTCAGCTCATATCCTCCGAGAGAATAGTATTCCGGAGACGCGGTCTCCGACTCATGGTCCAGGGCGACCGGGCCATCGTCGGGGCGTACATAGAAGGAGCCATAGTCCTGAGTCGCGCCGCCGACCAGCCAGTGCGAGGCCCTGAAGCCGAGGAATGCGGTATCGCGGTATGAGTACGGCTGCACTCCCTTTCTCTCCGAAATGCGGGTCTGAGGTGTCCAGAATGTCATGCCGTGAGGTTCGGTGACGCAAGGGATGGTCTTCCCCTGCCCTTCCCCGGCCTCGCTGTTGAACTTTCCGGAGATGACAGAGCGCCCTGGAGCGGTGCCTATGCGTGTCTCTATGACGGCTCTCTGGTATTCATGCTGATATCCGGCACAGACAGCTGAGCCGGATATCAGGACAATCATCAGGGACAGGAATCTCTTCATGCTAGATCAGACCTCTGCCACGGAGGAACGGTTCGGTCTGAGGGTCGCGGCCCATGAAGCTGCGGAAGAGCTCCATCGGATCTTCAGAGCCGCCCTTCTCGAGGAAGGTCTGCTTGAACTGTGTCGCGAGGGCCTTGTTCCATACGCCCTCCTGCTCGAACTTCTCGAACATGTCCTTGTCAAGCACCTCTGCCCAGAGGTAGCCATAGTAGCCTGCATTGTAGCCGCTGCCGAAGATATGGTTGAAGTAGGTGGTGCGGTAGCGCGGGATGATCTCATCGATGAGACCCATCTCTGCACACACCTTCGACTCGAACTCGTCCACGAACTCTATGCCTGCACCGGCAGGAATCTCTGTGAGTTCATGCCACTTCATGTCGAGGATGGATGCAGCCACAAGCTCTGTGGTCATGAATCCCTGGTTGAACTTGAGCGCGTTGTTGATCTTGGCCACAAGGTCCTCAGGGATGACTTCGCCCTTGTCGTTCTTCGCATAGGAAGCCAGAAGCTCAGGGTCGAACGCCCAGTTCTCATTGATCTGAGAGAAGGTCTCGACAAAGTCGCCCTTCACATTGGTGCCACTCACTGAAGGATAGTGGCACTTGGTGAGAAGGCCATGGAGAGCATGTCCGAACTCATGGAAGACGGTCTGGACGTTGTCCACCGACATATATTCATCCATGTTGCCGACATTCACGATGATAGGACGCACCTCATTGCCTTCGGCATCGAAATACTGGCTGCGGATGTTGTTCATCCACGCACCGCCCCTCTTGGAATCGCGAGGGAAATAGTCGGTGGTGAAGATGCCGATGAGAGAACCGTCATCATACGTGAGCTTGTAGGTATCCACAAACTCAGGATTGTATGAAGGCACGTCTGTGAGTTTCTCGGCATTGACGCCGTAGAGCTTCTTCGCTGCGAGGAAGATGCCGTCGCGCACCTTCTCAGCCTTGAAGTACGGCTTGGTGAGACTCTCGTCGAGGTCATACTTCACCTTGCGCACCTTCTCTGCATAGTACCACCAGTCCCATGGCTGGATGGTGCTGCCCTGAGGAAGCTTTCCGGCCTTGACATCCTGATCCATTATGGCCTGCATGTCCACAATCTCCTCCTTTGCCTTCGCGACTGAAGCCACGATAAGGTCGCCGAGGAAAGCGTCCACCGTCTGGTGGTCATGTGCCATCTTGGCCTCAAGGACATAGTCTGCAGGGTTGTCATAGCCCATGAGCTTCGCCTTCTCGATACGGAGGCGCATGACGTCGAGGATGAGCTGGCGGTTGTCGTTGTCATTGCCGTTGTGGCCGCGGCTCGAGTATGCCTTGAACATCTTCTCACGGAGGTCACGGTCCTCGGTGGTGGTCATCGCATCAGGGTAGAATCCGACGCTGATGCCGAACTCTGCCTTGAACGCATTGCTCTCCGCAAGGATATTGTTGCCGATCTTGTTGATCTTCGAGGACATCTCGGTGTTGATTTCGCGGAGACGCGCCTGTGTCTCCTCCGGAAGCGCGATACCGTTGCGCTCAAACTTCTGGAGAGTCTCCTTGAGCACCATCTTCTGCTCGGCAGACAGAGCACTCTGGTCTGCGTCGGCGACAGCCTTCACCCTGAGGTAGAGGTCCCTGTTCATCCAGATATTGTCCTCGTGGGCTGTCGTCAGAGGGGTGATCTCCTCGACGATGGCCTCAAGCTCAGGACAGTTCTCAGTCTCGCTGACATTGAAAAGGACGCCGGTCACCTTGCTGAGGATGTCTCCTGAAAGCTCAAGTGCCGCGATGGTATTGTCGAAATCAGGTGCAGCCTGATTTGCAATGATGGCTTCAATCTCTGCCTGCTGCTGCTCTATGCCGGCCTTGACTGCCGGTACGTAGTCAGCGAACTGGATCTGGTCGAACGGAGGGATGCCGTAAGGTGTGTTCCACTCGGCAAGGAAAGGATTGGTACGGTTGCAAGCTGTCATAGCGAGTGCTGCTGCAGTGATGTAAAGTAATTTCTTCATTGTCAGTCGGCGATCTGCACGCCATTTAGATCTATGAGTGTGAATTGATAATTGCCGTTGTAGTAGGTGAGGATGCCCTCGAAGTTGACGGTGGCGCCGTTGAGGATACGGGAATCGATCTTGTAGTCCGCAAACTTTGCGTAGCCGCTCGTGCGCACCTGAAGGTCTGTCTTGCCCTTCTTGAAATACTGGCTGACACTGTAGGCGGTCGCAGCCGTGTAATATGCCTGCCAATTGTCTTTGGTGATGGAGCCGTCAAAGGCGTTCTGAGGCTCGGCCTTTCCGTCAGGTGTCATGTAGGCCTTGAAGCCGTTAAGGCTCATCGCCCATGTGTCTATGCCATAGTTTCCGCCGTCGCTGAGATAGAGGGAGTTTTCCTTGTCGTCGTACAGTATGACGAATATCTCTCTGCCATATGTGAGGCCCTCGACCCTGACATATCTGCCGAAGTTGGCCTTGTCCCTGATATCGGCCTCGCCGATGAGCTGAGGCTTCACCGGGGTGTCAAGCTTTCCCCTGAAGACATGTGAGTCCACAAGGTACTGAGACTCGAGATAGGCCGTCTCATATGAGCCCGACTCGTCACGGAAACCTATCTGGAGCATGCCTCCGTACTCTCCGAGGGTCAAACCCTTGCACCTGACATAGACCCACTGGCCCATCTTGTAGTCGCTGTAAAGGGACGAGCGTCCCACCTTGACCTCAATCGCACCGGTCTCGTCCTGGATATAGAAACTCTTGTAGAGGTTGCCCGATTCATCAGAAGAGATGACCTGTCCGCCCACCACGATGTCCTGATCGATGTTGACAGGGTGACCGCTCTTGATGTAGAGACTCTTGAGCTGAGCGATGCTGTGAGTCACGTCAAGTGTCACAGGAGTGAATGCGTCAGGTTCCTCCGGAGACAGATGGATCAGATTGCAGGAGACCGCCATGGCGGCCAACGCCATTATAGTGAGTATCTTCTTCATCGCTTAGAATCTGAAATAAATGTTCAACATATAATTGGCTCCGTACATGTAGAAATACTTGGAGTCGAAACGGTAATACCTCTCACCGAGCTTGGTGTTGTCGATGATACGGGTCTGCTCATAGCCACCGGTCCTGACAGACCTGTTGTTGAGCATGTTCTTCACTTGGAGAGAGAATCCGAGCTGATTGCCATGGATGAACCATGACTTGCCGACACTGCAGTTCCAGACAAAAGCAGGATCGAACATCTCCTGGGAGGCCATATACTCAATCTCGACAGGTGTCACGATATGATCGGCACCTGCAGATGCCATATCGGTCCTGTACAGAGGGTTCATGTCGAGGTATGACTTGGCGAAATAGTCGACATCAGTGTCGATGAACCAGTAGTTGATGTTGTATGCGAGTCCCACTGTCGCGGCAAGCTGCGGTGTGGAGGGCACATAGTGCTTCTGGAAGTGGTCGACCTCTGTAGTGACGGCACCCTGAGAGTCGCGCTTGAACACAGGATGGCTCATCCAGTACGGGATCTTCTGATGGTCGATGGTCACCTCGGAACTGTTGTCCACGGTCTGGGTCATGTACGGGTTCGATGTGTAGGTGTACTCACCCCAGCTGAGGGCGCCCTGAAGCGAGAGATCGCTTACAGGGGTAGGCAGCTTGAATCCAAGTTCGACGCCCTTGTGGAGCTGGTCTATTCCGGTCATCGCGAAATTGGTGAACGAGTTCTGCGAATCGTCATAGAAGCTCATCAGGTCGCTCTGATCCAGGATTCTTGTATAATATCCAGTGACGCGCAAGTTGTAGCCGTTGCTTGAGAACTGGTAATTGAGGTCAGCTGTATAGGTCTTGACGGTGGTGAGTCCTTCCATCATCTGGTTGCGGGTGCGCGGAGAGAGGAAGGCCTGGTTGAAGGTCGGAGCATCCGCGAAGGCTCCGGCATGTGCGTACACGCGCATCTTGTTGCCGATCACGTATTCAAGTCCCATCTTGGTGGACCAGGTGATGAACTCGGCCTTGTCGGAGTTGCCTTTGGAGGTGATCACCCTGCCGAAAGAATCATAGGTAGTGAGCTTTTCACCGCTCTCGCCGAAGTATTCCCGGCCGTTTTCATCCAGTCCAGGGAAAAGGCCCTTGCGCAGGAGACCTTCTCTCCAGAAGGACTCATATCCTATCTGGCCGCCTATGTTGCCGCTGAAAGAGCCTGAAGTGAAGCTGCCGTTGAGCCAGCCGTTCGCATGGCGGATATGGGCGTAATAGTCATAGCCGTACTTGTCACCCTTGACAAGTGTGCGTGCCGATCCGGTCTTGAGGTAGTAGTCGAGGTCATTCTGGGTCTTGGCAGGAGAAGAGGCATAGTCTCTCTCCGCAAATGAGTCGATATCGAGATAGTAGTCACCGCCGAGCAGGTCTGCCAGTTTCTTGTAATTCTCGGTGTCATTGATCTTGCCGTTGATGCCGCCGTTGATCTTGATCCACTTCGCAGGGGTCCATTGTGCCGAGATGGCGAGATTGAGATCCTGCTGGTCCACATGACGCTCCTCCTGGACATATTTCGAACGGGCACTGCCCTGAGAGTCGAGGTCGAGGCGGTTCACGGTATAGAGTCGGTCCCAGTTCACGTGAGTCACGGTGGTATAATTGGACTCCCAGGCCTCCCTTGCCCATGCAGCCTTCCTGAACGCGGTCCTCTCGAGGTCTTCGTTCTCCGAATAGAAATAGCTTGGAAGGTTGCGGTAGTAGTCCGGACGAGGATCGGCCGCATCGTACCAGTCAAGCGCGGTGTAGCCGTTCTTTCCGAAACGGTAGAGGACAGTCGCAGATGCGTTGAACTTGTATGAAGGTGTGAAATCGTATTTCAGCACAGCCACCGGCTCATTGGTCTTGCGGACACGGGCATTGCGCATCTTTCCATTCTGGTAACCCCAGTTGGAGTTGTACATATTGTCTCCCATGAGGTCATACACCTCCTGGGTGGATGCATTCTGCACTCCCCTCTGGCCCGGAGTCGAGAGCATGAAGAAACCGAGCCTGTGGGCATCCGAGAACTGCTTCTCGAGCGCGAAGTAATATGCGAATGACTGGTAGTACACGCCCTTGATCCAGTCATTGTCTCCAAGACGCGCTGACACGTTGAAGGCATATGACCAGCCGTTGTCCTTCACACCGGAGCCGTATGAAAGCATGAGGCGGAGACGGTAGAGCGAGCTGTTGGTCAGGACGCTTCCGCGGAGCCCCTTTCTCATGGACGATGCGTTGCCGGCAATGTTCGTGAGACCGTTGTAGCCGCCCAGGCCGTACTTCGATGTCTCGAGTCCTATCACATCATCCTTTGCACGCGTTGCCTCGTTGAGGCCGCTCCAGAGCGAAAACGGACTGTAGCCCGTGATGGCGTCGTTCATCTTCACACCCGCGAGGTACACATCCTGGGTCTCGCTGTTGTAGCCTCTGAGTTTGAAGCGGACGGAGCTGAAATTGTATCCTACCTGGTTCGTGAACACGTCATTCGACTGGAAGAGAAGGGTCGGGTTGTCCGAGTAGCCGGAATCATCCAGATCGAACTCCGCAATGGTGGCGTCCGGAGTGTCGGCAACCACGCGTGCCGGCGTGAGCGAAAGGTTGAACATGTTCTTGACGTATCCGTCATTGACGGTCACGTTCACCGTGGACTGCAGGAACTCATCGCTCTCAATGACGAGAGTGTACACTCCATCGGCGAGATTCTCGATGAGGAAAGTACCCTCCGGCGCCGTCTGTGCCTGCGCTACCGTTTCGGCACCGCTGAGAAGGGTGAGCTTTGCACCTCCGACCGGAGACCTGTCACCTCGGCTGATGACGGTTCCCTTGACTCCACCCGTGACACCCTGTGCCATCATGAGCACGGTGCAGAGGAGCATGGAAGCTGCAAGAGACAGTTTCTTAAGCATATTGTACATGTATTATTTTCCGATGATGATATAGGTTGGATAATGGTCGGAGTAGCCTCCGACGAATGCGCCATTGGAGAATGTGCGGTACGGCGTGCCCTTGTAGGGGCCGTCCTGCTGGGTCATGAATGGCTGCTGGAAGATGCGGGCGTAGTATTCCGCCTTCTTTTTCTTTATGATAGGCAGCACCTGGAATGTGCCCTTGGGCGCATCCGCAAGTGCCTTGTTCATCAGGATGATGTCGTAGATGCTCCATTCTCCGCGATATGCGAGCGAGCCGTAACCGGCCTTGAGCATGGAGATGAACGGCGAGAAGAAGTCGAGTTCCCCTGTCTCCGCAATGGTCTCCCTGCCGTGCATGTATGTGGTCATGCTCTCGTCGGTAGGATTGTCGTTCATGTCACCCATGACCACGATCTTGATGCCCGGGAATTCGGACATCAGAGCCACCGCGTTGCCGTAGATGATCTCGGCGCCTCTCGGACGGAGGTCCTGGCCCTTGCCGCCCACTCTCGACGGGAGGTGCGCCACAAAGAACGCGAACATCTCATCGTCGAGCATGCCCCTGACCATGAGGATGTCGCGGGTGCGGAAATCGGCCTGCTCCTCTGCATTGAGGGTGAAATTGATGGCAGAGCCCTCGAATGTGAAAGGTATGCTGCGGCTCTCAAGCACCTTGAAATGCTCCGGACGGTAAAGGAGTGCGACATCCACTCCACGGCGGTCCGGGCCGTCATAGTGGACTATCTGGAAATTGGCGTCCGCTATCTCGGGCTGGCTCACAAGGTCTTCGACGACATGCCTGTTCTCGATCTCGGAGATGCCGAGAATGCTGTGGTAGCGGCCGTTGTCATCGGCCATCGCCCTGATCACGGAAGCCATGTTGTGAAGCTTCTTCTCGTATTTGGCCTCGGTCCAATTGTTCTCTCCGTCAGGAAGGAACTGGTAGTCGTTCTTCCCGTCATCATGATAGGTGTCGAAAAGGTTCTCCAGGTTATAGAAACCCACAACATGTCCCTTGCTGAACTTCTGGGCTGAAGCAGAAAGGGAGGTCAGCGCCACAAGGGCTATGATTGAAATGATAATTCTGCGCATCTTGTCATCCTTTTAAAGTCCCCACCATGAATTCTTGGTCGGATCGGCAGCTTCCACCGCTGCCGCCTTGTCCTGTCCTATCGCGGCGGGAAGGTTCACGAAGAAGTCCATGCCTGTCTTCTTCTCAAGTTCATCTATGGACATGGCCTGAGGCTTGAGGGCCTTTGAGCTGTAATTCCTGTGCTCGAAGAAAAACGCACAGCCCATGTAGCCTCCTGTGGTCTGGGTGATGGTCGATGACGGCGAGTAGCGGAGCAGAGCCTTGAAATAGCCTGTCGGCACCGTCACCTTCTTGCCCACGTTGTCCAGGCAGTAATACTTTGCTCCATCAAGGACGCATCCCGTCACCACATAGAGTGTGTCGCTGTTGCCTGCCCAGCCCCTGACCTTCTTTTCCAGGTCCGCCCAGATGCCTCCGTTGAAGTCATTGTTCTGCGGAGTCATGTTCGTGCCGTAAAAGGTCTGGACATTGGAGTCGCCCGAATAACGGTCGGCTGAAGGTATCTGGTGACCGCGTGCATACCAGCCGTTGTTGCCCTCGGAGAGTCCGCCGTAGAGAACCGGCTGCTTCGCTGCATCCAGAAGCGGGTCAAGTCCCCATGCATCCGAGCGCTTGCCGGAACCTATATACCTGCTGTTGAGCGGATACGCCACCCACCTGGCCACCAGGTTGTCATAGTCCCAATAGAGGGAATAGTTGCGTATCTGGCTGCCGTCGAGGGTCATCATATGGTACAGGAAATCGAACTTGTCGGTCTTGGATGTGGCAGGAAGCTCCATCCAGCCGTACTCGGCACTCGGCGACACGCCTCCGGTCTTGGTCGTGACCACGGTACTGATCACGTAGCCGGACTGGGTGAGAGTGGCAGAAGCTGTCTTCTTGCCGGACCTGGCCGTCACCGTGATGTTTCTGGCCTTGTCAGAAGGATTGTCCTGATAATTGAGGATGATGCTGTTCCTGGTGCCGGAGCCGGAGGTCTCGCTCAGTTCGCCCCAGTCATCGCCGTCGACATCGAGTGTCCATTCGCAGTTGGCGGTCACACTCACGAAGACCTGTCCCTGATCGGCAGGGACTGTCTCCGACCTGAATGCGACTTCCAGGAGCGTGGTGTCCATGGGCTCTCCGCCTCCGCAGGAACAGAGGCAGAATGCCAGGGTCACGCATGCCATGGCTGAGCGCAGCAATCTCCCGACAGACTTCATACTGCTGCTATTCGTAGGTTACGGTGACGCTGTTGATATAGCTCTTGCCTGAAGACTGAGCGCCGAATGAAGCCAGGCTTCCTGACCAGGTGACAGTCTTGGCTCCGGTATCAGCCTTTGCCGTAGATCCGTCAGAAACGGTCATGTCATAAGTGGAGCTCGCATCTTTAGTCGAGAACTGGACCTTGGTGATCTTTGACGCACCTTCGACACTGACTGAGACCCAGTAGTCCTTATATATCCTGATACAGTCCACTTGTAGCGCATTCGCTAAGATTGTCGTCGATTTATATTTGTAGATAGAGATGGTGACTCCGTCAGATGTGACAGTCTTTCCCTCGCCATATACTCCATCCGTCACGTCACTCCATGTCAGAGACTGGGTTCCGGTGGCGATTGTCTTCATGTTTCCGCTTTCGCCCTCACCAGGGTCTGTGTTGCCTGGGTCGCCGCCGTCATCCGTAAGGATCACCACGTCGGCATTCTTGATCTCAGGTGTCACGGCGCCGTCCTTGACATATTTCAGAAGCTTGCCTGTGATCTTGACCTTTGCTCCCTTTGTGAATGAAGCGACGCCTGCCGGGAGATTAGCCCAGTATGCCTGGATGATCTTGCCGCCGTCAGGGGTGTCTGCCATCCAGAATGACTGCTGGCCCCTGCTGACGTTTGCAAATACATCTGTGATATAGCCGGTGACAGAGTAGGTCTGCCCTGATTCGGCACCGCCTGCGAGAGCGTTGCAGAGCTCTGCAGCCTTTGCACATGTAACCTCGATGGCTTCGGCGCCAGTACCCGGTTCTGTGCTTCCGCCGGTGCCGGCACCACCTTCCTCAAGTATGACGACTGTCGCATTCTTGATCTCAGCTGTCACATTGCCGCCGCTGACATACTTCAGAAGCTTTCCTGTAATCTTGACTTTCGCGCCCTTGGTGAATGATGCCACGCCTTCAGGGAGGTTAGCCCAGTATGCCTGGATAATCTTGCCGCCGTCAGGGGTGTCTGCCATCCAGAATGACTGCTGTCCCTTGCTTACAGTTGCGAATACATCAGTGATGTAGCCGGTGACTGCATATGTCTCTTGAGAGTTTGCGCCGTCCTGGAGAGCCTTGCAGAGCTCTGCGGCCTTTGCACATGTAACCTCGATGGCGTCGGTGACACTGCCAGTGCCGGGATCAGGAACTGTGCCGGAGCCGAGTTCGACACCCTTCGAGAAGTCGATGGCTGTGCCCGGCTGCTCGGAGATCTCAAGCGAGAGGTCATCGATTCTGTGCACACCGGAGAGTGTCGATGTGATGTACAGGTACAGGTATTCCGTGCCGGAAGGTACTGAGAACACAGCGGACGCCAGGTTCCAGCGGCCTGCTGCGGTGCCTGCATAGCTGTAGTCGAGAAGTACCCACTTCTGACCGTCGGCACTGACGTATACAGGGAGTTCTGAAGCGGTGAAGAGGGACTCTTTGTTGTTGTTGTCGTACTTCTCCGTACCGAAGCTGAGTGCGACATCGGTATTGCCGTTTAGCGCGATCTTCGAGATCTTGAGATAGCCGTTGGTGCTGAAGAGGAGGTTGTTGCCTCCCGATCCGTCGTAGTCGGAGTATTTGCCGTTCGAATTGCTGTTGTTGCGTGCAGAGATGGACGCGAACTCGTACTCGATTGCAGAGGTGTCCCTGCCCTTATGGTTCTTCCAGCCGTCGAACTGGTCGAGATAAGGCCAGCTCTTATTGCTCGAACCGTATTTCTCCTCAGCAATCTCCTTGTCGAAATCGTTGAAATAGAAGAACCTGTCATCAGGCGAACCCTTTCCGGCCTGAGCCAGAGGGAAAGTCTGGGTATCATAGACGATGTCGATGGTAACGGTTGCCGTCCTGTCCCAGCTGCTGTTGTCAAGGACAGTCACGGTCACGGTCTGGGAGTCGGTAGAGCCCTCGCCTTCAGACGGGTCGATGGCCACCCAGTCCACGTCTGCTGTAGCCTTCCACGCCCTGTTGGTAATGAAGCTGACAGTCCTGCTGCCTGCCCCCTGGTCAAATGTGAGTTCCTCACTCTGAACCATTGAAATGGAAGGGAAGCTGAGGTCCGACTCTATCTCCCTGCAAGAAACAGACATAGACAGTACTGCTGCTGCCGCAAGGATAAAGTTCCTGATCTTCATGGTATTCGATTATTGGTTTTATTAGTTGTTATCTAGCTTTCGAGACTCTATTTCAACAGCTGCTGCACGCGCTCGAGACGGCCGTCCACCGGTTCAGGGACGATGCCGAGCAGATGTGCCAGAAGCGGATAGACATCTACATTTATAAACTTCTCCGGAGCCTCGAATCCCTGCTTGAAATCAGGACCGCACGCACGGAACGCCACCTGCATGTCAGGGTTCTGAGGAGCATACCCATGGGCACCGTTGATGCCGCGGGCGCGGAAAGTGAACTGCCATCCGAGGTCAGGAAGGACCACCACGTCTCCTACATTCTCGTTTGTGCCATAGGCAAGCTCTGCAGGAACCTCTTCCTTCTTCCATACGGAGATATGCTCGATGTCCTTGAGCGCATTGATGACGGAGTCGCGGCATTCCGGCTTTGTATAGATATTGGTAGGAGTAGTGCCGATGATATGCTCACACCATTCCTGATTGAGCACATCCTGGATGAGGATGCACCTGTCGTCACTGATATCTGTCATGCCATGGTCGGCGGTCACGATCAGATTGACCTTGTCACCATGAGGAAGAGCCTTGATGCCGTCATGGAGCACGCCCATCAGGCTGTCGAGATAGTGAACCATCACACCGCCTTCGATGCTGGTGGGACCGAACTCATGTGTGGTGAGGTCAGGGTCGTCAAAATACACCATGACAAGACGCGGACGTTCCTCCTCAGGGAGAGAGAGCAGCCTGAGCGCGTCATCCACCCTTTCCTCGTATGAGAGTCTCGGGGTATCGTACCACTTGCGGTAGTAGGTCGGAAGGACGCCGCAGATGTCGATGTCCGAGCCCACCCAGTACACGTTTCCTGTCTTGAGGCCCTGCTTCTGTGCAGTGACCCAGATAGGCTCGCCGTTGTAGTAATATGCGTGGCTGCGGATCTCCTTGTCACCCATGGAGTACATGATATCCCTTTCCTTGTCCCAGAATGAACTGTTCACGATGCCGTTGTGATCCGGAACGAGTCCGGTCGCGAGGGTGTAGTGGTTGGGGAAGGTGGATGCCGGGAATGACGGCAGCATGGTGGCGCTCACGCCTTCGGCCGCGATGGCGTCGAGGCATGGCGTGTCATAGATCTGAGGATAGTCCCAGCGGAAAGCGTCCAGCGAGACGATGACGGTGATGTTTTCATCATGGGACTTGCAGGCGCCTGACATAAGCGCCAGAACAATCAGGAAAAGAGCACGTTTCATATGCGCAAATTTAACAAAAAGATATCATTATGTTTGTATATTTGGCATTCAATGACCGCATCAACAACGCCAAAATGAAAAAGATTCTACACCTCATGGGCATGCTCCTCGCAGTATCTACGGGACATGCTCAGACCTTGCACAATGGCATCACGCTGCCTGATGAATGGCCACCTCGCCGCCCACTTCCTACCGTACGCGCCGAAATGCCGTTGCCATATATGGAAAACAAACCTGAGGTCATCCCCGTCAATGTGGGACGCCAGCTCTTTGTGGACGGCTTCCTCATCTCCGAGACCGACCTCACACCTGTCTTCCACACCCCTGACTTTTATGAGGGCAACCCCGTCCTCGAACCCGACCGCGAATGGGAAAAGACCGCCTCGGGGGCGCCTTACGCAGCTCCATTCAGTGATGGCATCTGGTATGACGAGCAGACCGGAAAGTTCCGCATGTGGTATCTCGCCGGTGCCGAAAAGATTCATCACGACAGGGAGAGGGACATCGACCGCCAGACTTTCTACACCTGCTACGCCGAATCGGAGGACGGCATCCACTGGGAGAAGATAATGCTCGACCTGATTCCGGGCACCAATGTGGTCGACTCATGCGACAGGGATGCCTGCACCGTATGGCTCGACCGCATGGAAAAGGACCCGGCCAGAAGATGGAAGATGTTCAATGTTGAACGCCGTGCCTACGATTCCAGGTGGCAGATAGTGCTGAAATACTCATCCGACGGCATCCATTGGAGCCGCGGAGCAGCGCAGTCCGGCGAGGTATGGGACAGGACTACTGCGTTCTTCAATCCATTCACGGACAAATGGGCTCTGAGCCTCAGGGCAGGTGCTCCGACCTCCTCGCGTTCACGCTTCTATGTGGAGCACAGTGACCCGGAAATGGCGGTGAGCCTGGCGCACCGGACCAGGGCGGATGTCGAGGACCGCAATGTAGTGTTCTGGTTCGGCCCCGACGACAAGGAACTGCGTCACGAGAAGTATCCGGAGGTCGAGCCAGGTATATACAATTTCGATGCGATAGCGTACGAAAGCATCATCCTGGGCCAGTACAGCGCGTGGTGCGGCCCGGAGAACCACATTTGCGGCAGGGACCATATCCAGAAAAGGAACGTCGTTTCACTCGGATACAGCAGGGACGGCTTCCACTTCTACCGTCCGACCCATGAACCGTTTATGAACGTCAACGAGACCGAAGGAGCATGGAACTGGGGCAACATGCAGTCCATCAACGGCACTCCCCTCATCGTCGGCGACTCGCTGTACTTTTACTCCAGCGGACGGCGCCTCAATAACATATTCTGGGACGGATATACCTCCACAGGCCTCGCAAGACTGCGCAGAGACGGCTTTGTTTCGATGCATGCCGGCAGAGAAGGAGGTTCTCTAACTACGGAGAAGATATCCTTCGATGGCCGATATCTGTTTGTAAACGCAGATGTCCACGACAAGAAGAGCGCCCTCGCGGTGGAAGTCCTGGACGAGAATGGGGACGTCATCCCTGGCTTCAGCGCCAAGGAATGCAACACCGTCAGAAAGACTGACTCCACAAGACTCATGGTGACCTGGAAGGGCCATGAGGACCTGTCTTCCCTCGCAGGAAGGCCAGTGCGCCTGAGGTTCCAGCTCAGCGAGGGAGAGCTCTACGCATTCTGGATATCCCCATGGGAGAGCGGGGAAAGCCGTGGCTACACTGCAGGCGGAGGTCCGGGACTGAACCCGAGCGGAATCGATATGAAATGACAAAAAAACGGATGGCCTGAAGACCATCCGTTTATGATTTATGTCATCCAGCGATTAGAAGCTGTACTTGAGACCGATCTGACCTCTCCAGCGTGAAAGGATTGCGCTGGTAGAGAACATTGAGTAGCCTGCGCCCTGCTGGAACTGGAACGAACCTGTCTTAGGATCTACAGTCACAGGGTTGTAGTACTGGTTGAGACCCATGCCATAGCTCTTTCCCCACTTAGGGTTGAGGAGGTTTGCTGCATTGATGAGGTCGAAGGTGAGCTCGAGGCTGTGAACCTGCTTGCCTGCCATGAAGGTGAACTTCTGTCCTACATGGATATCGATATGGCTCTCGAATGGAAGGTTGTCAGCATAGCGGTCATAGTACTCTCCTCTGTGATCCTTGAGGTACTTCTCGCTGCCGAGCCAAGCCTTCATGTTGGCTGCCTGCTCTGCTGCGGTGAGGGTCTCGGTGGCTGTGAACTTCATCTGGTCGATCTGTGCATCGGTAGGGATCCACATGAGGTCGTTTCCGTTAGATGAATCGTTGTTGAGGTCACCGTTGTAGTATACGCAGTATGCTGCACCTGATGTACCGATGTAAACGAGTCCGAGGTTTGTTGTCCAGCGGTCATTGCGGCCGTAAGAAACATGGTAGCCTACAGAAGCCTTGATCTGGTGAGGGATGTTGAATGCTGAGAAGCCGAGCTCAGGATCGTTGGCATCTGTGTGGTGGTAGTTGTAGTTGTAGTTTGATGCAGCTACAGAAGATGTACCGTTGAATGCTGAGAGAGCTCTTGTGAAGGTGTAGCTTGCAGAGAGGTCAAGACCGAATGGGAATGACTTTGCACCTGAAGCCATGAGGTTGTAAGAGTAGCCCTTGTCAGTATTGGTGAGCATGTAGATGTTGTTGAAGTCGGATGTCTTCTTGAAGTAAGGACGGTTGTCACCAGGGACACCGAGCTTGCTTGACACTGTAGTGCTGCCATCCTTCTCATAGCAGAGGGTCTTGTAAGCTACATCATTGAGGTTCTTTGAGAATACACCCTCGAGGGTCCAGTTCACACCGAGGAGGTTGAAGTCGAATCCGAGGTCTGCACGGAGGTTCTGAGCGACCTTGAACTTAGGATCTACAACGTTGATCACCTGGCCACCCTTGCTGCCTGCAGAAAGGTTGAGAGCTGTCTCGTTGGCGCCCTGACCCTTAGGATCGAGGATGACAGAAACCTTGTCTACACCTGATTTGGCGTTGACATTGACAGTTCTGAGCTGAACACCTGTGTTAGAGAAGTTGTTGGAGAACCATACGAATGGGATACGTCCTGTGAAGAGACCTACACCGCCGCGGAGGACAAACTTGTTGTTGCCTGCGATGTCATAACGGAAACCTACTCTTGGAGAGATGAGTGGAGTCCCGTTAGGAAGCTGGTTTGTCTTGACATTCCACTTCTGTGAGATAGCGTCTGAAGTAAGGTCAGTGTTCTCGGTAGGAACGTCGAAGAAGAGAGGAACATCTACGCGGATACCGTAGGTGAGGTCGAAGTTGTCAGCAACAGCCCACTTGTCCTGAGCGTATACACCGAGCTGACCTGCATGGAATGTAGGCTCCCAGTTCTCAGAAAGACCGATGGCTGTGTTTGCGTGACCATAGCGATACTGCTTGATCTTGCCTGCGTTGAGATCGTCTACGCTACCGAAATAGTAGGTACCGAACTTATCCTGGATGAAGAGGTTGGTGAAGGTGTAGAACTCGTTGTGAGTACCGAATGTGAGAGTGTGGGCACCCTTGTACCAAGTGAGGTTGTCAGTGATGGAGATGATGTCCTGATCGAGGCGGTTAGCCTCTGAAGAACGCTCGTTACCAAGGTTCACTGTACCACCCTTGACGGTTACGGAGATCATTGGGAATGCCTCACCGAGAGGAACACGCTGATCGCGTACACGTACGTAAGAAGCACGGAGCTCATTGCTGAGATTGTCAGAGAGCTTGCTCTGGAGCTCAGCTACGAATGAGTTGGTCTTAGATACGAAGTCGTAGCTGTAGTCGGTTGAGTTGAGTGCTGACGCTGTACTTGCAGAGTTGAGCTGCTTTGCGTCAACGAGGCTCCAGCGGAATGAGAGGTGATTGTTCTGGTTGATGTTCCAGTCAATCTTTGCAGTAGCCTTGTTTGACTTGGTGTAGTTCTGAACTGACTCGAGGATGTCGCCCTTGTAGCCGTTCTTCTTTGCCCAGTCAAGGACTGCCTTTGCATCAGCGGCGTCAACCTTTGAAGAAGCTGATCCGAGACCGTATGCGTTAGGATAGCTGTTGTCAGACTTCTCGAAGTTTGCGAAGAAGAAGAGCTTGTCCTTGATGATCGGACCGCTGACAGTCACACCAGTCTGATACTGGAGCTGCTCTGTCATAGGGTTGTCAACGATTGTTCCGTCAGCCTTTACATACTTCTTGCTGTAGAGAGCCTGGTTGTTGCCGAAGCCATATACTGAACCATGGAAGGAGTTGGTACCTGACTTGGTGATGGCGTTGATAGAACCGCCGGTGAAACCTGACTGGCGTACATCGAACGGAGCGATGTTTACGACAACCTGCTCGATGGTCTCCATAGAAACCGGCTGGGTACCTGCCTGTCCACCGTTTGAACCGTTAGCTGTAAGACCGAATACGTCATTGTTCATGGCACCGTCGATCTGGAAGCTGTTGTAGCGGTTGTTTGTACCGGCGAAAGACATCGCACCGTCAGAGTTGGTACGGATGAATGGGTTGATACGTGCAACGTCAGCGATACCGCGGGTGATAGAAGGCATCTTCTCGATAGTGTTGAGACCGATAGCCTGAGCTGCACCTGTCTTGGATGCATCGACACCTGCCTCAGCGACTACGACTACCTCCTCGAGGAACTCTGTAGACTCCTTGAGGACTGGAGAGATGTTTGCTGACTGACCGAGCTGGAGAGAAACACCTGAGAACTTCTCAGTCTCATAGCCCATGAGAGAAACAGAGACCTCGTAAGGTCCACCTGGACGCATACCCTGGATGGTATAGCGGCCGTCTGTTCCTGTGACTGCATAGTACTGGGTTCCTGAAGGGGTGTGGATAGCGATGACTGTCGCACCCGGAACACTTGCGCCACTGTTGTCAGTGATCTTACCGACAACTGAAGATGTGGTGACCTGCGCGAAGGCAGACACAACAAAAAGGATTGCTGCAAATACAGACAATACTCTCTTGATTGAATTCTTCATAAAAGTGTTAATGAAATGATGATGTATATTTATGGCGCAAATTTACGCCAAAAATTACTATTAAGAAAAAAAGACCATCTCATTTTTGCTGTTTTTTTGCAGATTATCAGCAATTCCTTTTGGAAAGACCGCAGAAATATATACCTTTGAGGATGTCAAAATATCGTGGACGGATTTGTTTGCTTGCAACCACATTAAAAAATTGCTAAAATTCCAGATAGGTCTCTCCACGTGTATATTAACCGTAGGAGATTTTTTTATGACTTATCTTTTCACTTCAGAGTCTGTATCCGAGGGACATCCGGATAAAGTGGCAGACCAGATTTCAGACGCAATACTTGACGAATTCCTCAGGCAGGACCCTCAGTCCCATGTAGCCTGCGAGACCTTCTGCACGGCAGGTCTCGTGGTGGTGGGCGGTGAGGTCCGTTCCAACGACGCATATGTAGATATCCAGGGAGTCGTACGCAAGACTATCGAAAACATAGGCTATACCAAGGCAGAATACAGATTCGACGCATCTTCATGCGGCGTCATCTCCACCATCCATGAGCAGAGTGCCGACATCGACCGCGGCGTCTCGAGGGAAGAGGAGGAGAAGCAGGGTGCCGGCGATCAGGGCATGATGTTCGGCTATGCATGCCTCGACACAGAGGAGTACATGCCTCTCGCGCTCGCACTCTCACACAAGATGCTCCAGGTCCTCGCCGATATCCGTCACAATGAACCTGAGACCATGCCTTACCTCCGTCCGGACGCCAAGGCCCAGTTCACAGTGGAGTTCAGCGGCAAGCACAAGCCTCAGCGCGTGCACACCATCGTACTGAGCACCCAGCATGACGAGTTCGACACCGATGAGGCCATGCATGCCAGGATAGAGGCAGACGTGCGCGACATCGTCATCCCTCGCCTCATCGCATCTCTCCCTGAGAGGACAGCGGCTCTTTTCGATGACAAGTTCATCCTCCATGTCAATCCAACAGGAAAGTTCGTCATCGGCGGTCCTGCAGGCGATACCGGCCTTACCGGCCGCAAGATCATCGTGGACACCTACGGCGGCCGCGGCGCCCATGGCGGCGGCGCATTCTCCGGAAAGGACCCGAGCAAGGTGGACCGCAGCGCAGCCTATGCAGCCAGATATCTGGCAAAGAATCTCGTGGCAGCCGGTGTGGCTGACGAGTGTCTCGTGCAGCTCGCGTACGCCATCGGTGTGGCAGAGCCTGTCAGCGTATTCGTCGACACCTATGGTTCTTCACACGTGAGCCCTGCCGACAGCAAGGGCATCTCTACAGAGCACGGCGAGGCTACAGATGCCTATATCGCCGAGAAGATCAAGGAGCTCTTCGACCTGCGTCCGGCAGCTATCGTGCGCAAGTTCGGCCTGAAGAACCCTATCTACGGCCCTACAGCGGCATACGGCCATTTCGGCAAGAAGCCTTATACTCAGAAGATGGCTCTTATCCGTGACGGGAAGGAGACAGAGCAGGAAGTCGAGTTCTTCACATGGGAGAAGCTTGACGCCGTCGCCGACATCAGAAAAGCCTTCGGTATCTAAGGACTCAGACCTCGACCCAGTGGATGACGACGCCGTCGCGCTCCATGCCACGGAACCAGGTCATCTGGCGCTTCGCGAACTGGTGGATGGCGTTGGACAGGAGAGTAAACATGTCTTCTTCACTCAGAATACCCAGCACGTGCTGGGTCACAAACTTGTACTCCAGCCCGTAGAAGATCAGATCCTCGGCGGCGACACCTCCTGCCAGGAGCCCGCGTATCTCGTCGACCATGCCTTCCTCAAGCCTTGCACGCAGCCTCGCGTCAATCCTCTGATTGCGCACCTCACGCGTCACAAGGGTACCGATATAGAAAGTATGGGCAGGAAGTTCCTCCGGATTCACCTGAGGTACATCTTTGGCAAACCTGTATCCACGGGTCGCCGCCTCAATATAGAGTCCTGAACCGCCGCAGACCACCGGCACACAGCCACGCGACCTGACATCCCTGTACACGTCGGCGAAATCACGCTGGTAGGTATAGACGTTGTATTTCGCCCCGGCCGGGACTATATCGATCAGATGGTACGGAATCTCACCGTATTCGCACAGGTCCTTGCCTGTGCCTATGTCCATGCCGCGATACACCTGACGCGAGTCTGCCGAGATGATCTCCGCCTTCGGGGCACCCAGAATGGCGTTGAAACGCCTGCAGAGATCCACCGCGTAGCGCGTCTTGCCGGACGCGGTCGGCCCGAGCACGCAGATGCAGTCATACTCTCCTCTGAGGTATGCATCAAGGACCGCTGCGGGATCGATGTACTCCGGTGGCGGGAGCTCCGCCGGTATGGTGAGTCTGATGTGAGGCATGAGACTAGCCGCGCTCCATCTCGCGCCTGAGATCCTTCTCCTTGATGGACTGGCGCTTGTCATACTGTTTCTTACCCTTTGCGAGCGCTATCACAAGCTTCGCGTAGCCGTTGTCGGCGATGAACATCTTCACCGCAATGATGGTGAGACCCTTGGTCTTCACCGCCTGCGCCAGATGCTTGAGCTCGCGTTTCTGGAGGAGGAGCTTGCGGTCGCGCTTAGGCTCGTGCTGCCCCCATGAGCCCCAGAAATACTGGGCTATGTTCATGCCCTTTACGTAGAGCTCGCCGTCCACGAAATAGCAGAAGGAATCCTGGAGGGATGCCTTCCCGGCGCGCACGGACTTGATCTCAGTACCTGCGAGCACTATACCTGCGGTATAGGTCTCCAGGAACTCGTAGTCGAAGGACGCACGCTTGTTCGCTATCTGTACTTTGCTCTTGGCTTTTGGCATGATGGTACAAAGTTACGAAAATTATATTTTTGAGGACTCTTCCGAATGCAGCTTCTGCCTGCGGGTCTCGGCTGTGTCACGGCCGAACAGCTGACGCGGCCCCTCGACACTGCGCCAGTAGTCCGAATCGAAGCGTCCCGACTTCTCAGGGCTCATGACAGGAGCGTCACCATCGACCTGAAATGACATATAGGTGATCTTGTAACCCTGATCGAGAAACATCCTCTCATAGAAGGTCTGGACCTCATAGAGCTCAGGCTTCTCCGGGATACGTGCCTCGCCGTAGAGGTCGGAGGTGCAGTCCAGCACACGGAGGGAGTTCTCTTCGCAGAGTGCTTTGGTGTATTCGTGAAGGAAACGGGAATCGGTCTTGAGGTGGACCACTCCTCCCGGCTTGAGAAAATGGCGGTAGCGCTCGATGAAAAGAGGAGAGGTAAGGCGTGCATTCTCGCTCTTGTGCTGAGGATCCGAGAACGTGAGCCATATCTCCGACACCTCTCCCGGTGCAAAGAAGGCCTCTATGAACTCTATCTTCGTGCGCAGGAACGCCACATTGCCCATCTTGTTCTCATGAGCGTACTTGGCCCCTTTCCAGAGACGTGCGCCCTTGATATCCACTCCTATATAGTTGCACTCCGGCTTGCGGACCGCAAGATCCACAGTGTACTCTCCCTTGCCGCAGCCGAGCTCGAGCACCACAGGTCTGGCGGCATCGAACATGCGCTCATTCCAGTGCCCCTTGATCTCGTGGTCGCGCAGGGAAAAGTAGCCGTCTGCCAGCAGTTCCTTGGAGGAAGGCTGCAGGAGACAGTGGAAAGTCTCATTCTCAGCGAATTTGCGAAGCTTGTCGTGTCCCATCAGATATCGGTTTTTGCACAGATGAGTCCCATGCCGCAGAGCCCCTGGGCCACAGCCGACACGGACATCTTCCACTCCCCTCTCTCGACCGGCACCAATCCGGTCCTGTAAGGGGCGACCGCATGCTCTGAACAGTTGAAATACACATTCTCGACATAGGTCTGCCCTGAAGGGGAAGTGAGGTAAACTTTCATGGGAAAGCCGGCAGGAGCGGTTCTCCCCTCTATTCTGGTATAAAAGGAAAGGTCGTATGCATAGAGCGAATCCGTCATGTCCACGACGAAGTCATACACGCCGCTGCCGTCCGCCTTGACGTACTGCTCGACCGACATGGGCCGGGAGCAGGACGAAAGCAGAAGCATCAGCAGGGGCAGTGCAGACAGGATCTTCCTAGCCATTTTTCTCCTGTCCTTTCTCTTTCTGACCACCACCCTGACTGCCGCCATGGCCCTTTCCGCCCTTGCGGCGGTTACCATTGCCGCCATGACCGCTGCCGTCTCCGCCATGGCCGCCGTTGCCGCGGCCTCCATTGCCGCGTCCCTTTCCGCCACGGCTCTTCTTGCCGGCCGGCTTGTCGAATCTGGTGATGCTGTCATCACCCACGGCTGTGATGAACTCAGGAGCCACAGGATCCGGCTCAGACTTGAGGGATTCCGGCTTGAGACCGTTGCGGTTCATCTTGATGACTTCCATGACCTCCTCGGCAGAGAGGGCATAGAGATCTGCCATCGAGCCCTTGTCGTATGAGAAGAACATGAGCTCGCGGAGGATGTCGGTCTTCACGAGATATGCAAATCCGTCCTCGAACTCCAGCGGCTCATTGACCCTCGGGATGCGTGACTGTGCATCGAGATAAGTGGCCACCTCATAATTGAGGCAGCACTTGAGCTTGCCGCACTGTCCCGCGAGCTTCTGGGGATTGAGTGAGAGATCCTGGCAGCGCGCTGCGGATGTGGTGATGGACTGGAAGTTGGTGACATAGTTGGCGCAGCAGAGCTCGCGGCCGCAGATGCCGAGTCCTCCGATGAGGCCGGCTTCCTGACGCGCACCGATCTGCTTCATCTCGATTCTGATGCGGAACTCCTCCGCAAAGACCTTGATGAGCTGGCGGAAGTCCACACGTCCGTCGGCGATGTAATAGAAGATGGCCTTGGTGCCGTCTCCCTGGAACTCCACGTCACCGATCTTCATCTCGAGACCCATCTCGGATGCGATGCGGCGGGCCTTGATCATGGTCTCCTGCTCGCGTGCGATGGCCTCCTGCCACTTGGCAATGTCGAAATTGCGGGCCTTGCGATAGATCTTCTTGAACTCGGTGGTCTCCGGATCCACGCCCTTGCACTTCATCTGCCTGGCCACCACGGCGCCCTCGAGAGTGACGATGCCGAGGTCATGCCCGTTGGCAGCCTCTACCACCACCAGGTCGCCCTGCTTGATGCTCTGTCCAGACGCATTGATATAGAATCCCTTGCGGGTATTCTTGAAGCGCACCTCATAGATATCCTTGTACTTGGTGAGAGATACCCCCTTGAGGTAGTCATATGTCCTGAGCTTGCAGCAGCCCCTGCGGTAGGTGCATTCCGGCTCGCCGCTGGCATCATCCTTGACCACCGTGCATCCGCGGAAGCAATCGTATTTTATGGATTCGTTCTCGTTGTAGTCCATATCAAGCAATTATATATAGTTTGTTCACCAGGTCACAGAAGACGATCTTCTGGTTGACATTTCTCTCTATCAGCATCAGAGCCCTGTCGATATGGGCCGCTGCCTGACGAGAGAACGGCTTCTTGAGCCTGGCTGCGATTTCCCTGTAGTATGATTCGTCTCCGGATGGCACATCCACGAGACGGTCGAGTCCCTGCTGGAGCAGGAATATGTTTCTGAGCATGTCGGATGCCGTACGGCACCATGATTTCATCCTTTCTCTTGACGGCAGTGCGGCGATACCCTCACCCACCTCGAGAGCCGAAAGCCAGTCCCTTGATGCAAGCGCATCGAGAAGCTCCCTGAACAGATCCTGCTCCTCGGCGACATTGGCATTGACCGCCGACCTGCTCTTCGGCACCGGCGTGAGCCTTATGCTCTGGCACCTTGACGAGATGGTGATGAGCACCTTCTCCGGAGCATGGGTGATCAGCAGGAACTGGGTCTTCTCCGGCGGTTCCTCGATGGATTTGAGGAGACGGTTGGCCGCCTCGGCGTTCATCTTCTCGGGAAGATACACGACCACGGCCTTGTACCCGCCCTCAAGCGAATTGAATGACAGCTTCTCCAGGATCGCACGCGCTTCCGACACCGCAATGATGGCGGACTTGCCCTCGATGCCGAGCGCCTCATTGAGGTCGCTCTCGGTGAAGAACGGGTTGGAAAGCACGAGCTCGCGCCACTGCTTCACATATGAGAGCGATGTCGGCTTGGAGCCTGAAGATATGATCGAGCCTCCCGCTACCGGGAAGACGAAATGGATGTCCGGGTGAATGAGCTTTGTGACCTTGTTGCAGGATGGACAGCTTCCGCATGAGTCGCCGCCGTCATGGCTGTGGCAGTTGAGGTATTGAAGGAACGCCAGGCACATGCCTATGGCACCGCCGCCGTCGTTCTCATGGAACATGATGGCATGCGGTATCCTGCCCGAATCGACCATTCCGGTCAAAGCGGCCTTCACGCTTTCATTTCCCTCTATATCTGCAAATCTCATTTTGTCCTGTATGCAGTATATTCAGCCAGCTGCAAAAGCATATGCTTCTCCTCACTTTCCGGCAGTAGAGAGAGAGCAGCCTTTGCCTTGCCAATAAGTTCCTCCAGACATTCCCGGGCCCCCTCGATGCCTCCGTTCTCCTCGACAAACGCACGTGCTTCCGCACAGCTGCCCGGATTTGAATGGATGTCACGGACGAGCCTGCGGACCGCCTCGCCGCGCTCCCCGTCGACATTGTTCAGAGCACAGAGGAGAGGAATCGTGATCTTCTGCTCCATCAGGTCCACTCCAGTCGGTTTCCCTATGGGAGCATCCGGGGCGTAATCCATGATGTCATCCTTGACCTGGAAAGCAAGTCCGAGCCTGACACCGTACTCGCGCACCGCCGACACAACGTCGTCCGGAGCGCCCACAGACATGGCTGCAGACACACATGACGCCTCGAAGAGTGACGCTGTCTTGGAATAAATGATCCTGAAATAGTCCTCACGCGATGTGTCGCAGAGCTTCGCCTTCTCGAGCTGGAGCATCTCCCCTTCCGCCAGATCGCTGAGGGTCTTGGCGAATACCCTGATCACCGAGTTGCCGAGCTTTCCGGTGGAGAGTATCTGGTCCATGGCTTTCACAAGCCAGAAATCTCCAAGCAGCACCGATGCGGTGTTGCCCAGCATGGAGGCCACCGTAGGAGCGCCCCTGCGCTCATTACTGGCATCTGCCACATCATCGTGGAAGAGTGTCGCGTTGTGCAGGAGCTCGGTGGCTGCGGCAAATCTGAGACTCGCCTCATTGGCGCTGCCGCCACATGCCCTCGCGACCAGCAGAGACAGCATGGGACGAAGCATCTTTCCCGCGTTGGAAAGAACGGCCTCATTTGTACGGTCGAGGAGCGAGATGTCGCTTTTGAGCGCGTCACGCATCATGCCGACCATAGAGGTCCAGTCCTCGCCGAGGTATCTCACAACACTTGAAGCGTCCATTTCAGATCAGTTTGTCAAATTGTTCCGGAGTCGAAGGGAAAAGGACGAGCGCTCTCGAAGAGGCATCCAGCATCCCGGTCTCCACATAAAAGTCAAGGAGCTCCGCGAACTTGTCATAGAAGCCCTTGTAGTTGTAGCATATCACCTTGCCCCCGAACTTCGAGAGCTTGGCGAGTGTGAGTGTCTCCACTATCTCATCAAGCGTGCCTATGCCTCCTGGCAGAGCCACGACAAAAGCGGCACCCTCCCGGAGCAGTTCCTTGCGCTCCGACATGGTCTCCGTCCATACCACCTTGTCGAGATCCGGGTGGACCACAGGCGCCATGAACTTTGGAATTATCCCCAAAGTCCTTGCACCACAAGCCTTTGCTTCATCCACTACCACCTTCATCGTGCCCTTGATCGTGCCCCCTGAAGAGATGGTGTATCCTCGCAAACAAGCTGCACGGACTATTTCCCGTGCAGCCTGATTGTATTCCGGATCTATTTCGTTGCTCGCCGAGCAGAAGAAAACTCCTATCTTTTCTGTCATATCCTAAAAGAAGACTCCTATCGTGAGTGCCAAGCCGTTGAAACTTTCCCTTTCCGTGACATGGTCCTTGACAATATCGAAATAATTGCCGACTCCGCAGTCCTCGAAATTCCAATAGTACCTGAAGGAAAGCTGGATCCTGTCGAACAGGTCCACTCCTGCACCCACTCCCAGACCGTATTCCAACCTCGAATTGAGCTTGTCCAGACTGAGGTCGGAACCGATGGACGTATGGGACTCGGACGCTGACCAGTTGACCGCATAGCCTATGAACGGCTCTGTGAATATATATGGCCGGAGAAGGAGCAGGTCAAGTCCCCACTGGAGCTGCACCGGCATTTCGACATAGCCTATGCTGGTCCTCAGTGACGACAGGCTTGTGCCCTTGACATTGTACTGGAGACCCGGCTGCAGGGCAAGTCCCGATATGAGCGGAACATTGAACGCCACTCCTGCATGAAATCCTGCCACCGAGGTCTTGTCGATGTCCTTGATCTTCAGTTCCGAAGAAGTGAAGCCACCGGTCACACCGAAAGACTGAGCGGAAAGGCCTGCCGATACAGAGCAGAGAAGGATGAATGCGGCGATCAGCTTTCTCATGTCCTAGCCCAGAAGTGAATCGAGTTTCGCTGCGATTTCCGCCTTTGAGACCACACCGACGGTTCTGTCCGCCACCTCGCCGTCCTTGAGGAAGATCAGGGTAGGGATGTTCCTGATGCGGAACTGCATGGCTACATCCTGGGCGTCGTCCACATTGCATTTCGCAACGGCGACACGGCCTTCATATTCTGCAGCGATCTCGTCCACGGTAGGTGAGAGTATCCTGCAAGGGCCACACCATGTAGCCCAGAAATCGATGAGGACGACCTTTGAAGAGGCCGCGATCTCAGGAAGATTGGTATCTGTGATAGTCAACATAGCTTACAAATATAGTAAAAAATCAGATTGCGCTTTCTATGTTCCAGACGAAGGCACGGAGGCCCAGATCCGGTGCCGATTCATCCTTCGCCTTGAGGTCTGCAAGGATGGCGGACACCTTCTCATCCGGCACGACAGCCATGACCGCCACATTCATGGTAGGCCATGCGTGGTTGCCGAAATGAGGCTCTCCGGCTACTCCTCCCCTTCCCTGGATGTCATCCCAGCGGGTGAAGCCCCTCTGTCCGTTGTCTTCAAGAACTTCTACGATCTCTTCGCCGTAGGCCTGGTTGTATGATATGAATATCGCTTTCATCTTACTTTTTCTTTTTTTCAGCCTGACGCCTTTCCTGACGGGTGGCGAACACGCAATATACGGTTGGGATGAGGATGAGGGTGACGAGTGTGGAGATGGTAAGTCCCCAGCATACCGTCATACCGAGAGAATGCCACATCTCAGAGCCCTCACCTGTACCGATAGCCATAGGGAGCATACCGAGCACGGTGGTGAGCGTGGTCATGAGGATAGGACGGAGACGGCTGCGGGCTGCTGTCACCGATGCGTCAAGCACATTCATGCCGCGCTCGCGGCAGAGAATGGTGTAGTCGATGAGCACGATACCGTTCTTCACCACAATACCGAGGAGAATGATGATGCCGACCATCGCCATCATGCCGAGTGCGGTGCCGGTCACCGCAAGACCCAGGATCACGCCGACGAGTGCGAAAGGCACTGAGAACATGATCACAAACGGACTCATGAATGACTCGAACTGAGATGCCATCACCATATAGACCAGAATGATGATCAGGACGATGAGCATGATCATATCCCTGAACATGTCCTGCTGGTCCTCATAGTCTCCGGCGATGACCACAGATATCTCCGAAGGGATATCGGCCTCGTCGATGATGCGCTGTGTGGCAGCCACGGCTTCACTGAGGGCTGCATCGGCAGCCACGATACCAGTCACGGTAACGACTCTTGAACGGTCCTTGCGCTCGATGGTCGGAGGCACCTTGGTCTCGACCACGCTGCCGAGCTCCTTCATGCGCACCGCATTGCCGGCTGGAGTATAGACGATGATGTTCTCCATATCCTCGACGCTGGTCCTGTACTCTGGAGCATAGCGCACGCGGATGTTGTATTCCTCACCGTCCTCACGGTAGAATGAGGCAAGCTGGCCACTCATTGCGGCGCTGAATGCAGAACCGGCGGTGGTGGAGTTGAGTCCGTTGAGCGCGAGCTTGGTCCTGTCGAAATCCATCTGATACTCAGGAGTGTATTCGTCACGGCTGGCAACGACCTGCACGTAGGTAGGATCTTCGAACATCTTTTCCCTGAGATGGCTCGCCACGCGGTCGGTAGTCTCGAAATCATTGCCGTAGATCTCGATCTTGACGGTGGTGGCTCCTCCCATCATCATGCCGCCTTCCGTGACGGTAGCCTTGCGGAGCTCCGGGAAGAGAAGGAAGTCGGCGCGGATGACATCCGCGATCTCGGCTGTGCTGCGCTCACGCTCCTCCATCGATCCGACATTGATGTTCATCGAAACGATATGGGTTCCGTTGTTCTGCATGCTGGCGAAGAAGTTGTCCGAATCAGGCTGGCCGAAAGAGTAGCTGCAGATGCGGATCTCCGGCACATCCTCCACGACCTTGTCGTAGAAACGTCTTGCGAAATCGGCAGTGACAGACTGTGCGGTACCTACAGGGAGCTGGAGGGAGACAGAGAGACGTCCCTCATCTCCGTGAGGGAAGAACTCAGTCTTCATCTTCGGGCCAAGAAGTCCCATCACGAGCACGAAGATGCCCATCGAGGTAAAGATTACGGTCTTGCGATGGGTGGTGGCCCATGCAATCACCACGGCATAGCCGCGGGAGATCCAGTCAAGGAAGCGGTTGATAGGGCCGAAGATGGCCATATGGAGCTTTCCTGTCTTCGGGCCGGCCTTGAGCATCCTCGAGCAGAGCATAGGCACGAGGGTGAGGGCTGCGGTCGTGGACACGATCATGATGATGCTGACGATCCATCCGAGCTGCTTGAACATGATGCCGGCCATGCCGCTCATCATGGTGAGAGGCAGGAACACGCAGAGCATGGTGAGGGTGGAGGCAATGACGGAGATAGCCACCTCTGAAGTCGCATGCACTGCGGCCTCCTGTGGCTTCTCACCCCTCTCGAGATGTGTGGACACGTTCTCGAGCACGACTATCGCATCGTCCACCACCATACCGATGGCGATGGAAAGCGCGGACATCGATATGATGTTGAGCGTGTTTCCTGTGGCGAACAGATATACGAGCGATGCCAGGAGGGCTATAGGGATGGAAAGCACGATGATGAATGTCGCTCTCCATCTGCCGAGGAAGATGAACACCACGAAC
>JAGHSA010000008.1 GCA_018066125.1 Candidatus Cryptobacteroides onthequi
AAGCTGCGATTCCAGTCTCCGTCAAATATCCTGACGATACGGTTGTAATGGGGCTGGTTTGCAAAAGATTATTGTTGTGACTGTCTGTACTCCTTGATATCCCTGCTGAAAGAGTTTATGCTGAAGACCAAGCCATAGGAGACGGCAACTATCATCAGTGTTGATATGACTTTTGCATTGCCGGGGAAAGTGATTCCGTGCCCCAAATGAATAATGCTCTCTATGATCTGCATGTCTGAAGGGAGCAGAGGGAGTAGTAGCAGTGCTGCCAGCATGCCAAGGGCTCCCGATACGAAAGCCAACACCAGATTCATCCTGTAGCGACGTTTCTGCTCCTGTTGCACGCGCTTGAGATATTCCACCTTGTCAAGCTGCGCAGACAGTTGATCCAGAAACTGGTCGTTGTCCGGGAATTCGGTTATTGCCGACCTCTCTTTTGGCGGCAGGGTGGAGAGCGCCATATACAACTGCTGGTGGGTGAAGCCGCTGTCGGCTGATTCCGATGCCAATTTGCCCGAGGCCTCGTCTATACTGCCACAAGCTTTCACGTTAATGAATTATTGGTTATATTTGTGATATGACAATCAAGACGACTCTCAAGGCCATTCTTACCGGCGTGGCACTCCTTGCATCCTCTGTGGATGCCTTCTCATGGGGCCAGAAAGGACATGACATCACGTGTGCCATCGCCCAGCAGCATCTTACCCGCAAGGCGGCAAGGCAGATCGACCGGATCCTCGAGGGCCGTTCCATAGTCTACTGGTCCAGCTGGATGGATACAGCCAGCCATACTCCGGAGTACGCATATACCCGCACCTGGCACTACAAGAATATCGACGCTGACGAGACCTACGACGGCGCAGCGGTCAATGAGAGCGGCGATGTCGTGACGGCCATCAATGCCCAGATCGATGCTCTCAAAAGCGGTACCCTGAACAAGGAACAGACCCAGATCGCCCTCAGGATGCTCGTGCACCTGGTAGGCGATGTCCATTGCCCGATGCATATGGGCCACAGGTCGGACAGCGGAGGCAACAAGTGGCAGATCCAGTATTTCGGACAGGGAAAGAACCTCCACGGAATCTGGGATTCGGATGTGCTGGAGAGCTCCCGCAAATGGACATACAGCGAGTGGACGAAGGAGATAGACATCCTTGACAGGAAGACCGCCGCCCGCATTGCCGAGGGCACCCCGTATGAATGGGGACGCGAGACCCACGCCATCACATCACAGATCTATGCCGGCACCCCTGTGGGATCCAAACTTTCATATGATTATGTGAGAGATTGGTCGCCTGTCATCGAGCAGCAGCTGCTCAAGGGCGGCATCAGACTTGCCGCCATCCTCAATGAGATTTTCCGCTAGGCGACTATCCTGCGCTTCAGTCCTTTTTCTCGGATGAATAGAACGTGACCCAGTTGGTCGTGTATTTTCCCGGTGTGGTGAATATCTCCTGCACCGTGCCGTCCGCGCGGCGGTACCACGAATAGTTCCACCCCGGTCCCATGTCGCAATAGATGGCGTTCGTCACGCCGATATGCTCAAGTTCGTCCATGAAGGCTCCGAACGTCATGTACTCGCCGCAGTCCGCGATGCAGAGCCTGCCGTCGAGCTCGCACAGGGCTCTGTAGCGGTTGACCTGGTCGGCCTTGAAACCACCCTTGAATCTCTTGCCGTCGAGGAACAGAAGGCTCTGGCAGAAGCCCATTCCGCCTTCAGCGGCGACCTTCTTGAGCACGTCCACAGAGCCGGAATGCCCGCAGTTGTAGAAATGCCATCCGTCACCTGCGCTCCATGTGAAGACGCCGTTGTTGGGACCGCACTTGAATCCCTTGTGGAACTCTCCTCCGCTTACATGATGCCCCGCAATGTTGCTGTGTCTGAACTCCTCCAGAAGTTCTCCGGTGAACGCCGCCTCGCAGACGAGTATCACGTCTGTTTCATCCTTGGAAGGCATGGTGCCGGTCACGAGATCGATTCTCTTGAATTCGGGAGTATAAAGCATCAGACCACCGTTGCTGGTGACGCTGACGAGGCTGCCGGCCCGGGCTTTCCTGGCGTGAGATGCGGCAGTCCTGTTGACAGAGGCCATGACGGAGTCGGCTACATCTGTCACTATGCTCCGGATCAGGGCTCCGAAGCTGCGGCTGTCCTCACTGTCGGGGAGAAGCGACCTGGATGCGTCCCGGAACTGTCTGGCGACATCTGAATCCCCGCATCCGGTGAGGAAGGCGAGTGACGTCAGTGCCGTGATCAAGAGTCTTTTTGACATGGCCGCGAAGATACCAAGAAAAATTGTTATCTTGACGGAAAAACAGAAATATCATCAGCGCATGTCCAGGTTCAGAGAAGAAATCAAGAGATTACACGACAGACAGTACCGCAAGGATTTCCTGTATAACATCATTTTCGAGTCCGATACTCCCGAGGGGAAGGTCTTTGACATCATCCTGATGATCATGATCGCGCTGAGCGTGATCATCGCCATCTTCGGCAGCACGTTCAAGGCTCCGTGGCTCAAGACCACGACAACGGTGCTGGAGTATGTGTTCACGGTTTTCTTCACGGCCGAATATGTCCTACGCATCTACTGCTCGCCCAATCCGCGGAAGTATATGCTGAGCTTCTTCGGCATCGTCGACCTGCTGGCCATTTCACCGATGTATGTCGGAGTGCTGCTGCCGACCGTGCGCTCTGCCATCATTCTCCGCTCCTTGAGGCTCATGAGGATATTCCGTGTGATGAAGCTCTTCAACTTCCTCACCGAAGGAAATATACTCCTGCGCAGCATCATGGCCAGCGCCAAGAAGATTGCCGTGTTCTTCCTCTTCGTCGTGCTTCTGGTGATATGCCTCGGCACCATGATGTTCATGGTCGAAGGCAACAATCCGGGCACATCCTTCAACAATGTGCCGAACAGCATCTATTGGGCTGTGGTGACTCTCACGACCGTGGGATATGGTGACATCACGCCTGTCACCACACTCGGCAAGTTCCTTGCCACCACCATCATGCTCCTCGGCTACACCGTCCTCGCGATCCCTACGGGTATCATCAGTGCCTCTATGATCAGGGACGGCCGCAAGGATATCAACAGACGCTGCTCGAACTGCGGCCGCACTGATCACGATGCCGACGCACAGTACTGCAAATACTGCGGTGCCAAGTTCGAGGACGATGTGAATGATTTCAGGGTCTGATCAGATTTTTTCATGATATGGAGACATGCAGAAGTTTCAGGGGCCACATTGTAGATCTGGTGGCACGCCGCATATTCGGCGGTGAGTTCGTTGTCAGGGACGGCAGGATCGACTCGATTGCAGAATGCGAAGTGGATCCGTCGGATCCATATTTCCTTCCCGGATTCATAGACGCGCATGTCCATGTCGAGAGTTCGATGATGACTCCAGTCGAGTTTGCCCGCATCGCCCTCCGTCATGGTTCGATAGGCGCTGTCTGCGATCCGCACGAGATCGCCAATGTGCTGGGGGCAGAGGGTATCGAACTCATGCTTGACCTGGCAAAGCTGGCTGATTTCCGCTTCGTATTCGGAATGCCGTCGTGTGTACCGTCATGCAGCGGTGATATCGAGACCTCCGGCTTTGTCCTCGGTCCGGAAGATGTGGACCGTTTCATGAGGAGAGATGACATCTATTTCCTCGCAGAGATGATGAACTTCCCTGGAGTGCTGAATGGCGACCCTGACGTGATGGCCAAGATTGCATCTGCAAAGTCAGTCGGCAAGCCGGTCGACGGACATGCTCCCGGACTTGTAGGAGAGGACCGTGCCCGATATTCTGCTGCAGGCATCTCTACCGATCATGAGTGCACGTCACTTGAGACCGGAAGGTCGGCTGTGGCCAGTGGCATGTATGTCCAGATACGCGAGGGCTCGGCCTCTAAGGATTACGCCGCACTTGCTCCTCTGATCGCAGAGGCGCCGGGGAAGGTCATGTTCTGTACGGACGACTGCCATCCAGGTGATTTCGTGCGCGGACACATAGACCGCATCGTGAGAAGGGCTATCGCTGATGGCTATGATGTGATGGATGTCTTCACGGCTGCCTGCCTTGCCCCTGTGAGACATTACGGCATCCCTTCAGGTCTGCTTCAGGAAGGCGATCCGGCAGACTTCATCGTCCTCTCTGATCTGACGCCCGATTTCCGTGTCATCAAGTCATATATCGATGGCGAGAAGGTGTTCTCTTCCAAGGGACAGTACACGGCAAACCGCATGCTTGAGCGCTCCGTGATGGCTCAGAAGAATCTTGTCCGGCATCTGGTCAACAACTTCAACGCCAAGCCTATATGCGAGGCCGATATCGCGAGGGTTCCGCGCGAGGTCGAGAACATCATCGTGGCATCGGACGGCTCGCTTTTTACACTCAATGCGACAGGAGCGGTCAGCAGAAATGTCCAGAAACTTGTAGTGCTGGATCGTTATTCTGGGGATGCCAGACCAGTGGTCGCCTATATCGAAGGCTTCCGGCTGACGAATGGTGCGGTAGCTCAGAGCATAGCCCACGACTGCCACAATATAGTCGCAGTCGGCGCCGATGATGCCGAGCTGGTCCGCGTCATCAACCGTGTCATCGAGATGAAAGGCGGCATCGCTGTGAGCGACGGCCGTGTGATGGAAGATCTTCCTCTTCCTATCGGCGGTATCATGTCGCCGCTATGCGGTCATGAACTCGCATTCAGGTGTCAGATCCTTGATGAGCTGATAAGGAAGGCGGGATGCAGGTTCGATTCTCCGTTCATCACCCTCGCATTCATGTGTCTGCCTGTCATTCCTCAGCTGAAGCTCACCGACAAGGGCCTTTTCGACAGCGTGCAGTTCAGGTTCATGGATTCAGAATAGCCTGCCTGGCTATTCTGCCGTTCCTGCGCTCTGCCGCCACCAGGAATGCTCCTGCTGCTCTCATGTTCCGGAATGACACATCCTTCCATGTGGAAGGGCGGCCATGGAAGAGGCTGGACCAGACAGTGCATATCCCCTCTGTCCGCCCGATACGCATCGGGGTTGTCTTTCCCCTTCACCCTATCTTGTGTTCTCGTCGCAGACAGCTACGCCTACCATGCTGTCGGCGCATCCGTAGTAGAGGAACCATTTTCCGTCATGATGGACGAGTCCTTCGCAGAATACTGTGCCGTCGACGTACTGACCTGTCTTCTCAAACGGGAGCTCAGGCTTGAAGAAAGGCTCATCGAGGCGTGCAAGCACCTTGGTCGGGTCTTTTGCGTCAAACAGGATCTGGCCGGCAGAGTATGACTTGTTCTCATGGCTCTTTCCGTTGTAGATAAGCACGATTCCGTCTTTGGTGTGGACGGCAGGAGGGCCGCACTCGGTAAGGTCGCTGTCGAAATGGCCTTCACGCGGTGTGACGACCTGGAGTATCTCTCCGTCGCTGTCAGTCATCGGGGTCCAGTGGATCAGGTCATCCGAAGTCGCCGGGTTGATGAACGATTCGCCCCAGTACATGAGGTACTTGCCGCCTATCTTGTCTATCACCATGTCTCCGTTATCGTCGAGTCTGGTGACTATCGATGCAGATTTGGTCCATTCATCGTCAAGTATACCGCCAAGAGCGCCCTTGAATGCAGGTCCGTGCTTTTCCCAGTGCCTGAGATCGCGTGAAGTGGCGACACACAGGCGTGCGACTTTGCGGTTGAAGGATGTATAGAGCATCACGTAGAGTCCGTCCTCGGTCCTGGCTACGCGCGGATCCTCGATTCCGCCGGGGCAGTCGAGCTCTTCCCATCCGTCGCCTCCCGGAAACAGCACAGGTTCAGGGAGTATGCTGACCTCCATGCCGTCGGAAGACTCGGCATATCCTATCCTGGAAGTTCTGGATCCGATGCCGGTGGCGCTGTTGTCCTCGCTGCGGAAGAGGATCACGATCTTGCCGTCCTTGACGGTGGCCGCAGGGTTGAAGGTGTCGCTCTCCATCCATTTCACGGGCTCATTCCTCATCGGGCAGTTGAACACAGCTTCTGCGTCGGGGTGTATTATCGCATCGCTGACAGGCCTCTCGAATGGACCAAGGACCCACTGGGCGTCAGAATAGTCGGTCCGGCCGCATGAAATAATCATTGCCGGAGCCAGAATCAATAAAAAAACACGTAGTCTCATACGGCAAAGATAGTGGTTTTCATCAGATTATCAGAAAAACCCGCATAAACAGGCAGATAGACCACTACCTGTCTATTATGAACACGAATCTTGCGCCGCCGGTGTAGCTGGTGTCGAGATAGACCTCACCTCCGAGTTTGCCGGCTATGGTCTGGCAAATGTTGAGGCCGAGTCCAGAGCCCTGTATGAACTGATTGAGTTTGGTGAAGCGGTTGAAGATGACGCTGGCCTTTTCTGGGGGAACTCCCTCTCCCGTGTCAGTCACGGAGAAAGTGATCTTGCCTGGTGTCTCACATGTGGAGCAATGCAGATGGATTTCACCCTGAAGTGTGTGCTTGCAGGCGTTGGAGAGGTAATTGATCAGTACCTGCTGGATACGGCGCCCGTCCGATCGGATGACATCATCGTCAGACAGGTCGGAGGTGAAGTACATGTTCACATCCGCAGGTGTGCGGTATTCAAGCAGCATGAGGGCATTGCGGCAGATGCTGTTCACGGATACCTCGCCGATCTCGATGCGGTAGTTGCCGTGCTCGGAGTCCGCGGTGTCGATGATGTCGCCGATGAGCATCTCCAGCATGTTGTAGCTGTTGTAGATATATCTGTTGTAGACAGCCTTCTCTTCTTCGGTCCATGATCCGTCCGGCAGTCCGAGGAGCTGGGCGAATCCGAACATGGCGTTGAGCGGAGTACGGATCTCGTGGCTCATGTTCTGCAGGAACATGGTCTTTGCCTTGTTCGCGGCGATGTTGTCCTCGAGTATCTGCTGCCTCCTGAGTTCGGCTCTCTTCTCATCCTCGATCTTGCGCACTGCCCAGAGGAGATGCTTGATGGTGCCGTCCTCATTGCGGTCCACCACGATGTAAGACCACTCGTGCCATACTCCGTTCCTGTCTTTGAACTGGTTGGTAATGACACTGAGCTCCTTCATCCTTTCATCTATGGTGTCCAGGTCTGCGAAGGTCTTCATCTCTTCCCTGAACTCGGCGGATATCAGCTGCTCGCAGGCGAAGATGATGGCTGTGAATACATTGCCTCCGCTGATGTCCTTCTGCTTCATGCGGATGGTTTCGCTCGTGGTGGTGAAGGAACCGTTCTTCATGACGATGTAGTTCACATACTCGTATGAGCGTGCCAGGGTGTTGATGATGAGGTTCGAGCGCAGCTCGTTCTTCCTCTGGCGGGTGATGTCGCCGCAATATCCCGAGATGATGGTCTCTCCATCCGACTGGATATACCTGGCTCCACCGGCTGTGAGGTATATGGTTCCCTTCTCTGGATGCTCCCATGAGAGGATGCGTGACTTGAGTTCGCCATGCCTCATCGATTCATAATCGTCGGTCTCGATGGTTCCCACATCCTCATTGAGTCTGGAGTGATAATAGTCATAGAGCTCCTCATAGCCGAGATGCTTGTCTCTGATGCCCAGGATGTCCTGGAGCTTGTCATTTGCTTCCATGAGTTTCCGACCGTCCTCGCACATCTTGATCTTCCATATGCCGAATCCCGCATTGGATATGATGTCAGAGCTTTCCTTGAGAGTCTCTTCGCTTTCCATGAGCTGCCTTCTGAATACATCCATTTCATCCTCCAGGACAAAAACGTGAAGGATGCACGAGCCGATCATCAAACCGACTGAGTATAGAGGCAAGAGTGGAAAGAATCCCTGGGATATGATGCAGATCACCATTGAGAAACTGAACAGACAGAACATGGAGTATCTTGTCTTCAGGTGCCCCTTGTCCCTGTGTGCCAGCACCATGGTCAGTATGCCGATGGAGATGAAAAGGATTATCTGCACGACCAGCGCCACATATCTGAAGCCCCCGCTGTGATAGGTGCCATCCGCTTCTACCCAGAAGAATACCGGCACGAAGAAGTTGAGCAGGAGGGTCAGTATGTCGACAGTGAAGATGATGGTACACAGAGTGCTCAGTGTCTTGCTCAATCCGTTCTTGAGGTCCAGATAGGAAATGACGTATCTGCACCAGAGGACGACGGTGAAGACGGCAGCGACATAGTAGATGAATGTGTCTGCGTAGAGAAGCCCGGGGAGGTGAAGATGGTTGAATACTCCCCAGAGAGCATCGGTTATGAAATACAGAAGGACGCTTATCAGGTAGATGTGACAGTCATTGTCCGCAGTGACGCGGAATCGTGATTTCTTCCCGAAGATGAAATCATGATTGATTATGAGATGGACTATGATTGCAAGGATGCAGACGGTTAAGTACAGCATAGATGTGCGGCTGGATTTTTGAGTTTTTTCTATTCAGCCAAATGTACATACCTTTCTGAAACCCGAAAAACTGTGAATTACCACATTCGTCAAAACATCGTCCATTAACAACAAAAAGCCAGGCGTGCAGCACCTCCGTGCCGGTCGCGGCCTTTCAAAAGTTAACAAACCGGTATCCATAAATCGCAATGGGCTGATTTTTGCTGTATATTCGCAGAAGTTGGATAAGGATATGCAGATAATGAAAGACATGGGTCATCTCGCACTCTCTGTGCTGCTCTGCGCGCTTCTCCTCGGGGGAGGCCTGACATGCCATGCCCAGGAACTGCCATCAGGCGATCTGCGTCCACAGAAGACGGAAACGCCTTCAGAGCCCGAGAGGGATACGTCATCGCTCACTTCCACACAGGTGCTCCCGCCGTCGATGTTCGGCATGTCTGCCATCTTGAGATATTCCGGCATGAACCGGCTCCCTGTCCCGGCCGGTCCCATGACAGCCTTCGATGTCTATAACATGCAGCTCTCCAAGATCTCAGGAGGTCTGTATCCGTCGATGCAGCGCAATTTTACTGCCACGATGTGGACTCCAACTCCTGGAGAAATGGTATTTTCGGCTGTCGCCAGTCTCTTCCTGACTCCTTATGCCTCGGTGCCTTACGGTTATTGGGCCTTCAATCCTTCATTCCCTTTTGCATCGCTGACAAAGATTCCGGACTACCGCGACTATGCCAACATGTACAGCCCCGACCTGATACCCCAATACATTCGCGCCGTCCGTGATGAGAAGACTGGCATATACATGCAGGAGGCTGTCCCTGTGGAACAGATCAATACCAGTGGCTGGCACCTGGGCGGCACAAATACCGCCCCGCTCAACCTCGGTCCTATGAACCCGGTGGAGAGGGAGGTACAGAGAATCAACGGCGGGCGCTCATTCTGATGGCACAGGCTGCTACTCCCGGCCGTGCATGAAACCTGTGATGGTGGCAGTCTTGTCCGGGTCGACTCCGTGAGGATGGTGTCCGAAAAGACCCCTCTCTATGACTTTGATATCGCCGCCTGCGGCCTTGAAGGCCTCGGCGAATGGGCGGCAGTTGAGATCCGGGTTCACAGTCTGGTCCTGACCTCCGTATAGGAGGAGTACCGGTATGCCGGTGCCGGCTAGCCTCTCTGCCATGTTTACAGGCATGCGGGAATCCTTCTTCCATCCTCCTTTCTTTGGCTCCTGCCAAGGACCGATGTCTCCCTTGAATTCCTTGCCGAAGGTGAGGAGGGGAGCGTCAAGGTAGATCTTTTCCACATTCTGAGGATATGCGGTCGCATATCTGACGGAAATGAATCCGCCCCAGCTCATGCCGACAAGCCTTGTCTTTGCGCAGAATCCCAATTCCTTCACCAGGAAATCCTGGAAATGAGCCATAACCGTGGTGGCATCGTCGTTGCCCCTTTCGGCGAATATGTCGATGGTCACATGGTGGTATCCTTCCTTCAGGAGGTCAAGTACACCCGTGCGGTCCACGTATGCCTCAGCCCACTGTGTGGTCCAGGTCCACGGACGGCCTTCAGCCGCCGCAATGCCGGGCTCCACCACCCATGCGTTGTGGCCCTCGAACTCGAATTGTGTCCTGCGGTAGCCGTACCACATCTCCTCGGAGATGATGCGGTGCTCCCTGGCGATGAGCTTGCGTATGCTTGTGGCAGATGCTTCCGCATTGCCGGCTGAAAGGCCGGAGAACTCATCGTCCGCCTGAGCATTGACATGGCTGATGATGGCTGTCTCTTCCGGATCGTATGGTCTCAGGGACGGGCGGTAGAGGTCATGGAACCACTTGGTCATCTCATACTCCTTTCCCTTGCCGGCATCGATCTCTTTCCACATGCTCTCCCATGGCTCGTAAGTCTGGTATTTTCCCGCCACGAATCCCCACATGGTGCAGCCGATGCGCTCCTGCTCGAAGAACGGGTAGCAGTCCTGGATGTTGTTGCCCCTGATACGGGCCATCCATTCGGTGTTGACCAGAGGGCGGCCTATGCGCTCCCGCAGGTCCTTGACTATCTCCTTCTGCCTCTCGAGAGGGGAGTAGTTGTGGTAGCTGACGATGTCGCAGAGCTCAGCCACGGCATTCTCGCTCGGATTTTTCTCACCCTTGCCGAATGAGTTCCATAGGTCTGCGGTGAGGGGCTGGTCGGGGTTTACTTCCCATCCTATCTCAAAGAGCTTTCTGACGTTTGCGGCGCTGATCTGCTTGCGGTTGTTGGCTCCCGGCTCGTTGATGAGGTCCCAGAACAGGATCCTGCTGTCGTTGCTGTGGACAGTCATGATCTCGCGGCACATCGCGTAGAACGCTTCAGCAAGCTCCGGGTCGTCGAGTGAGGTGTATCCCACAGCTCCCGGATAGGTGCCGTGCTGCGACTGCTTCCTGCCTCCATGGTAGCCCCAGTCGTATTTCTGAGGACCCGGCTCCGGAAGCTTCCACAGCTCTTTTGGTCTCGAGCAGTCGTTGGCCAGGGTCACGATCGCCCTGATGCCATGCTCGCGGCAGAGCTCGAGCGTGCGGTCGAATCTCTCCATGAATCCGTCATGGTCGGCATACCAGATGCCGAATCCCTCTTCGCCGAGGATGAGTCTGAATGCGTTGAATCCGATAGACTGTGCCAGCGCCATCTCTGTACGCTGGGTCTCGAACCTTTCTTCGAATCCCAGTTCCTGCCACTGGTCCACTCTGTTGGCGCAGTCGGCGCTCATGTAGTTGCAGCCGCGTATCCATGGCTGAGCGTTGTACCATTCCCAGGCCTGTTCCCTGGTCCATGGGGCATGGCGGGAAGGTGTCTGGGCGTTTGAGTTGAGACAGAGGGTCAGGAATATGATAGATAGGATTCTTTTCATCTGTGGTAAGGTGTCTTTTGGTTGATGTGGTTGATGTTTAGGCCTCTTTTGCCTGCTCAGTACATCAGGTGCTGCTTGGACTTGTTGACCCAGCCTGCCTGGTTCTCGTATTTCACGAAATAAACCTTGAGGTCAGCCTGATTCTCGTAGTCAACGAAATAGATCTTCTTGTCGGCATGGTTCTCGTATTTGACGAAATGCCACTTGCCGTCATTTCTGCCAGCCTGTGATTCATACTGGACCTTATAGACCTTGAGGTCAGCCTGGTTCTCATATTTCACCACATAGACTTTCACATCCGCCTGGCTCTGGTACTTGACGGAGTATATCTTCTGCGCAGAGGCATTTGCTGCAGAGCATCCCATCATGATGGCCATGACGGCGACAGTCTTGATGGCTGCGGTTTTGAGGATGGCGGTCTGAAAGATCGGGGTCTTGAGGATGGCGGTCTTGAAGCAAAACATGTCGGTCATCAATTGAGTTGACTGCCTATCCGGACTGACCCTTCCGATGTCGGCCATCAGTGTTGCAGCCCGAATCAGCATCTTTGTCAAAGTTAGTAAGAATAATTGGAGATATGTACTGCCGGATCTGCTGTGGCACCGGAAATCTGTGATGACCTTCAGGCAGGTTCTTGCCCTGGCCTGCCTGATTGGACTCGTCACTGATTCAAAGGACCTGCCCTGACCTGCGGAATCATGGCCATTAATGAATCGAGGAGAAGGCCCCGACTCCTGGATTTTGGTCATGGCTGATCCGAGAGACCTGCCCTGCAGTATGCTGTAGTGGGGGTGTTCAGGATCAAGGCATAGCTGTAGGGCCTCCTGATCCAGCTCACCTGCCCTACAGGTATGTGTGGAGGTGGGTCTCAGGATCAGCCGTGACCAAAATGTCTGATGCGAGTATTACCATGATAGTTTTTCATGCGGGGGGGAGATGGAATGCTGGAATTGTTTATTATCTTGCAGACAGATAAAGTGAAGTGAGATATGAAGCGGGTATTTTTCTACCATATGTATGCCGATGGCGCCTGCGCCAGGAATTTCATTGTCTGTGAAGAGGATTACAGATATGTGTTCAATCTGATCGGCATCTGTTCTTTTCTTTCTGGAGCTGTAGTACTGGCCTTCTCAATCGAAGATACGCATCCTCATATCCTTTTGAGGGGCACATACATGCAGGTAATAGCTTTTAAGTCCTGTTTTGAGCGTTCCGTGTCCAGGCACATAGCCGCGACACGGGGCACCCTTGACGGGGTGGTGATCGATTGCATGCTGGACCATGTAGAGGATGAGGAATATCTGAAGAATGTGGCAGCTTATGTCATCATACAGCCGACCAAGGACGGAAAATCTGTCATGTATCACGACTACAGATGGGGAACTGGGTGCATGTATTTCCGGACTGATCCGTACGTCCCGGTGTGGCTTCTGGACTCAGACTGCAATGTCATCAAGCCAGTGAAGATGGGTGACATGAAGTCGGCTGAAAGGAAGGCAATCAGTTCCAGAGTGACCCTTCCGCAGGACTGGCTGGTGGTTGACGGGCTGATTCTGCCTCAGAATTATGTGGATGTGAAGGCGTATGAAAGTATTTTCGGGACGCACAACTGCTACAGAACTTTTGTGGGTGCGGGCCGCAAGAAACTTATGGAAGTCAATGGCAGGATGGCGGTTGCCATGGGTGTGATGATGGATGATCTGGAGGCAAGAGAGAAGTGCCGCGATCTGTCAAAGCGTCTTTTTGGAACACGCGATGTGAGGCGCTTGGATGTCCAGCGCCGTATGAGACTGGCCGCAGAACTGATGAACGATTATCGTCTGTCCTATCGTCAGCTGGCGACTCTCGTCCGTCTTCCTGAGAGTGAGATCAGGATGTTCTTGAAATAGACCGTCACAGATCAGAGGGAAAGACCCTGGTCCAAAATGTCTGATGCATGCGGCGCCTGTTCACTTCCGACCAGCCTTTCATGTCTCTGGTCGCCCAACTGACGGTCATATCCACCGGACGAGGCTCATGTCAAGAGGGTTGGGAGGGCATCCGATGTAGGGGGTGAACCAGAAGCTGTAGTCTCTGAATTCGCGGTCGATGCTGTCTATCAGGCCAAGCTTCGGGTCTCCGTAGTCGCAGGAACTGCCGTACAGGGTGATGGTCTTCTTCTCATCGTCTTGCAGGTACCATCCTCCGCCATGCACTTTCTCGTAGCCGATGACCAGATCGCGATGGTTGATGCATGAGCCGAGGCGCAGATAGCCCCCGCGCTCCCCGGGACTTGAGACGATTATGAATTTAGAGTACATATTTCCGGAAGTTCTTGATGACATGGAAAGTGGTGAGGTTGGCGTCATGGGCATCCTTCGAGGACAGGTCCCCGCTGCGGCTTACCACATACATGTTGTCCCCGCTGATCATGCAGGTCGCATAGTGGCGGCTCGCGTTGTCCGCCGGACCCACCGCAATGAGACCGGCCAGAGTCCAGTTGAGGAGATCAGGCGACCATGAGAGGGCGAGCCTGCGCCTTTCGTGCATCACACCTGTGATCTGCGAATGCACCATCCAGTACAGCTTGCTCTCCGGGTCGTAGCATACATGGAATTTGAGCCGTCCACCCGGGATAGGCATGAAATATATCTCCTTGCCGTTGTGGCGGAGCCTTTCGATCGCGAGACTGCCGTCCTCCCGCTCGACTCCCTTGAGCATCACTCCCATGTCGCGGTAGCCGGCGGCGGTCCTCATCAGCAGCACGACGCTGCGGTCCTGAGGGTCGTAGAACGGCTTCCCTTCGTCATAAACCCTGACCACATTGGCCTCAAGTATGCCGGCGCTCTCTGTGTTTTCTCCCGGAACCGCCGGTATGCCCATTGCGGCGTAAGCCGCCATGTCCGGGTCGGGATTGTACATCTCGGAAAACTTCCAGCTGGATGGGTCGCAGAGGTCAGAGTCCACGCTGGCCTGCATGAGCACCGGGCCGACCCCTGGCCATTTGTGGCCCTCGTATATCCATTTCTCGTAGACGAGAGTCACCTTGCCGTCATGTATGTCCACCGCGCCGCAGCTCTGGTGCCAGCGTCCGTCCGCGCGGAGGACTGCCGGGTCTGACCAGGTGGCGCCGTTGTCCTCGCTGCAGGTGATAAGGAGCCTGCCCGAATGTCCTATCATGTAGAGCCTGTCGCCGGCCTTGAAAAGTATCTCATGCATCATCGGGAGCCTCGCCCCACTGTCGCGCCATGTCCGTCCCTTGTTGTCGGAGAGCATGACCCTGACCTGGTTGCCGGCCTTGTAGTCGCCTAGATCCGACTTCGGCCCGTCCAGCATGCCTGTGCCGGGTCCGCCGTAGTCGATGGCCGCAATGAAGCGCCCGTCCAGTCCCTCAGTGATGGCAGGGGTATAGAGATACACGCCCTTCGGGTCCGGCGAGCTTGCGATGATCTTTTCAGATGCTATTACTTTCGGACCCTTTTCCCTTGCCGCGATCCCGGGCAGGAAAAGCAATGCGGCAGCGATTGCGATTATCGTTCTTCTCATGACAATAGCAAATATAGCATCTTTAAGACGGAAAAGTGCTAACTTTGGAGTATCAATATCATTCACGATGAACCGATATCTCATCACAGGCCTCGCGCTTTTCCTGTGCGGGATTGCCGCGTCAGCGCAGTCATATGTCGAAAAAGCCAGATTCAATGCTCCCGATGCAAAGCAGGCGGTAGCCGTGGACGCATCTCATTTCTACGCCATCACCAATACCCGCATCACGAAATATACCATGCAGGGCGACTCTCTCATGACCTGGCAGGAGGATGACAAGGAGAAAGTGCGTCATCTGAACAGCGGCATAGTCCTGGGGCACAGATTGTATTGTGCCAATTCCAATTTCCCGCTCTACCCGATGGCGAGCTCCGTGGAGGTTTTCGATACCAGGACGCTGCGCCATATCGAGTCCATACCTTTCGGCATAGATACGGGATCATGCACCTGGGTGCTGCCCGGAAAGCGGTGCTGGTACGTGTTCTTCGCGCATTATGACAAGACCGACAAGACCACGGGTGAGGTCATCGACAACTCCAACCTTGCCCAGCTTGTGCAGTATGACCGCAAATGGCGCAGGATGCATGCGTGGATCCTTCCGTCCAGGCTTCTCGAAGAGGTCCGGCCGGCGAGTCTTTCCGGAGCCGTGCTCATAGGCGACACCTTCTACTGCACCGGCCATGACGCTCCGAAATGCCATCTCCTCCGCATCCCAGACACCGGATTCACCCTGGAATGGATAGGTGACATCGACGTGCCATTCTACGGCCAGGGCATAGCCCGGGGCAGAGACGGCGACCTTTGGGGCATCATACGCAGCGAAAGCGCGGTCGTAAGGTCCACAAGGTGACGCGGAAGCAGACAAGCCGTCCCTTCTTCTCGAATATCTCAAAATAGACAACGCATGACCAGAATCATTCTTGCCTACCTGGCTGTCATCAACCTTGCGGCGTTCTTCGCATTCGGCGTGGACAAGCACCGCGCCGAGAAGAATCGTGACCGCAAGAAGAACAAACTCAGACGTATCCCTGAGCGCACTCTTCTCCGCCTTGCGCTGGTCGGAGGATCGGTCGGGGCATACGCTGGCATGCAGGTGTTCAGGCATAAGACCCAGCACAGGAAATTCTCTCTCAGTGTGCCTCTGATGGTGGTGGCGCACCTGGCTCTGGCGTTCTGGATCATCATGAAATAGGTCTCCTATCGGACGAAGGAGGCCTTGAATACTCCGGTGCTCGTCTTGTCGCCATGCATGCCGGGCTTGATCCTGAGCCAGGATACGTATGGCTGGTCTTCATCCAGCTTTCCGACAGGACCGAAGAGCGGCATGATGCTGGTGGAGACGCGTACGGTGAGGGTGTGTCTGCCGTGGATACCCTCAGGTATCCTCCATTCGTACGGTCCCCATCCTTTCCTGCCGAGCGACACTCCGTCGAGCAGCAGTTCCACGCAGGCGAGATTGACATCGAGCGCGATGCTCATGCCGTCCCCGTCAGGTATTTCGATTCGTGATGTGATGTCATAGGTCCCTGCGTAGCCCGGGAGCACTTCTATAGGCTCCATGCCCTCCGCATATCCCGGCGTGACATTGTTGTCCCGGTCCACGGAGAAGTCCCCGCACATGAAAATTGAAGGCAGGTATCTGCAGTCCATTGTGGCATTGGTCACCTCGACCCGGTGGGTGCCCGGCGCCAGTGTCATCTCATCAGTCATGGCATAGAGCTGTCTGAATCCCTCTGCAATGCCCTCGGCCGGCATCTCTGCCCTCAGCGGCTTCCCGTCGAGTGTGGCTTCCACAGGGTCCAGGTCATGGCGCAGGATGAACCTGACACCCTTTGTACGCCTGTTGACTGTGAATTCGAAGCAAGGTGAATCCATGGTGTATATGCACCGCAATGTGTTCGGCCCCTGAGGGGTGACGGAGATATGCTTCATGTGCAAGTCCCCGGCTGGAACCGGCATTGCGGCGTGCATGTCGGAGAGCGTCCCCGCAAATGCACCGTGCCCCTGGAGCCTCACGAGCCCCTTCTGCGCACCGATGCTTACCTCGAGAAGGCGGTCGGTGGTGTCGCGGTCGGTGATGTCAACGAGTGTGACGCTGCCGTCCGCCCAGCTGCGCACAAGCACGTCCCTGGTCTCGCTGCCATCGGCTTCACGCACGATGACCTTTCGCGGTGCAAGAGTGTTGACTCTCGCCATGTAGGAGTTCATGTCACGGTAGCATGGGGCTTCCCCCTCGATGAAGAACCCGTCTGGGCCGAAACCCAGCACCGGCAGCCCCTCGGCACCGTTCTCGTCCTCGTCAAGGAGCATGAACTGCACCTGATGCATCAGCAGCGCCTCGAGAAATCTCAGGTAGAGCTTCCCCCTTTCCTCGAATGCCGGGGTCTTGTCAAGGCTCATGAAGTAGCTCAGCGGTACCCTCACGAGCACCTGCGGCTCATATGGCTTGCGCGCGTATTCCGCCGCTCTGGCGGCTTCGGCGGTGAACTCCCTGTAATAGTCGAACCATGGCTGCGTGCGCCCGCTGTGGAAATACCAGTCGCCCTTCTCCCTGTTGCCGCGCGCATCCATCGAAGCCACCGCGACGACATAGTTGTTGACCCCGAATGCCGCGCACATCCACATCAGCTGGCGCATGTGGGACATTGTCAGGTCGGCCGGGCCGACCGAATAGAGCTCGCACATCTCTCCGACCTTGCCTCGTCCGGCGTACTGCGCCAGGGCGAGCCCGGAAATCTCCATCTCGCGTGCGCGTATATCGATGTCGGAGTTGGCTTCATCGAATCCCGGAATGCCGAAAAGGCTCAGGGACTTGAGCGGATTGCCGTTGCAGCGGACGCTCTTGTAGAGCTTCTCATACATGAGATGCCCTGTGAGCGCTATCCCGTGCCCTTCGCACCATTTGGAAAGGGTCTCGATGTATGTCTTGCGCATCCTGTCGCCGACTGCTGTGTAGTAGCCGGTCCACAGAGCTCCGGATTCTGCGCCTCCCAGGTATGCGATGACGTCCTCATGGAGGTCGCGTCCTCCCGTCAGTGCAGCGTAGTCCTCTTCCAGACCGGGATACCATGCGAGAGGGAAGTGGTCGTGGTCGAAGTTGGTGAAATTGGCCTCCAGCATGCCCTTGTTGGCATTGGTCGAGTAGCTGAAGCTCGGCTCGTCGGTGAAGATGGCCGGTATCACCCTTCCGAAATATTCCTTGAATTCAGAGTAGTAGCGCTCATGGGTGAATTGTACGAAACGGGACACAGCATCTGGGTTGAGGATGTCGGCTCCGATCGGGTTATGCATCACGCGCGTGGTGTATCTGCCGTCCTTACCCTTGTCGAAGAGCAGCAGGCTCGGGTAGCAGTCCTCGTGACCGTCCGCCGTGACCTGCCCCTTGCAGTTCCCCGACGGCCAGTTGTATTCGTCATAAAGCCATACCTTCATGTCCAGCGAGTCTGCGACTTCCAGGCAGTTGCGGCAGAATGCCATCCACTCGTCACTCATGTACTCGATTTCGAGTCCGCTCCTCGGGTAGATGAGGAACTGCTCGATCCCGACTTCCCTGTATGCCTCAAGCATCTCTGTGACAGCCGCCCTGTCCGGCTTTCCGGTGACGGCGGTCATTGGGATGACGGGATTCTGAGCCAGGGCGAGCGCGCCGGCGCAAAATGATGCCAGGATGGTGATGACCCTTCTCATGCGTCAGGACATCTTGAGCAGGTCTTCCATGACCTCGCGCGCGAGCTTCATGTCAAAACCGTGCGCCGCTGCCGCTGCGATGGGGGCGCCGTACATGGTGTCCACCTCCATCTTGCGTCCGGCCTTCCAGTCCAGATACATGCTGGGGTGGTACGGATACATCCGCTTGGTCATGGCCACCATAGAGTCCACGAAAGAATGATCGATGACTACTCCGCAAGCGGCTGCGGCCCCGATGACTTCCTCCATCATGGCTATGACCAGGGCGCGGTTCTCCGGTTCCATGGTAAGGGCATCTGTCTTGAGGTCCCTGACAACGCTGAGGCCGTTGTATGGTATGTTCCATACAAGCTTTTTCCATCTCATGAGAGGGACGGAGTCCATCATGTGGCATGGTACGCCGGCAGCTTCCATGTCTTCCCTTGCAGCTTCAAGCCTATCTTCGCAGCCTTCGGACAGTGGAGCCACGGTCAGCTCTCCGTAAGCGGTATGACTGATGTGGCCAGGTGCTTTCCTGGATGAGCAGATGAATGCCGTGGAGCCTGCGATACTGGCCCCAGGCAGCGCCTCGGCCAGTTTCTCTTCCATTCCCAGACCATTCTGGATCATGATTATCAGGCTTTCTGGACCCATTATGGGACGCAGGATATCCGGGAGGGCGTCATTGGAGGTGGTTTTGGTGCAGACGAGTATCACGTCCGCAGTCTGCATGTCGCAGCTGCTGCGGAATGCCTTGACCTCCGGGAGGAAGATGTCACCCTTGCACGACTCTATCAGAAGCCCGTGCTCCTTGACGTGGTCATGGTCTGACCTGAAAAGGAATTCCACATCGTGGCCGGCCGCTGCGAGCCTGGCTCCGTAATATGCACCTATGCCTCCGGTGCCGATCACTGCATATCTCATGTCGTGAAGTTACTCAAAAATACTATCCTGTCCAAGAACGGATCAGATTGAGATCTTTCCGTGCCTGATCATGTTTTCCTGGTTTTCTACAGGGATGATGGAACGTACGGCATCTATCACTGCGTTCAGCAGCTTCTCATGTATGAAGTCTTTGCGGACCGCCAGGGAGATCACTCGTTTCGGTACGGGATTGACGATGGGCCTGAGGTGCCTGTGCAGACTGTACATGATCAGTCCGACATGGGAGTCCGGCACCACAGTCATGCCTCCGGACTCGTTGACAATCTGAATCATGGTGCCGGCACGTCCTCCCTCATAGAACTTCTCATACTGGAAATCCTCACCCTCTATGATCTTGTTCCTGTCTGCCAGGTGTACCGTGCCCCTCATGATCCACAGCGGCAGGTCAAACAGTTCCGAACTCTCTATGGCCTCTTTGGAGTATGCCTTGCATGACGGGGATACATAGGCAAGAAAGCTCTCATTATAGAGTGGTATCTCCATCAGAGCGGGGTCATCCACTGGGGATGCCATGATGCCCATGTCGATCTCGGCTCTCTTGAGCTTTTCCTTGATAGTGCTGGTGAGCATCTCCGCCTCTTCGAGTCTGATGTCAGGGCAGTTCCCGTGGAAGTATCTGAACATTCCCGGAAGGAGGACAGGGGCCACGGTGGAAATCATTGCCATGCGCAACTGTCCGCTGAGCAGATCCTTTTCCGACCGTGTCATCTCGGTGAGCTGCCTGCTGTTGAAAAGGATGACCCGTGCCTTGTCAACAATCTTGCGGCCGATCTCTGTGGGGACCACCGGGTGGCTGTTTCTGTCAAATATGGTCACGTCAAGTTCCGCCTCGAGCTTCTTGACCATCAGGCTCAGTGTGGATTGCGTCACTCCGCATGCATCTGCCGCTTCCACAAACTGCCCATGGTCCGCGATGGCGATGATGTATTCAAGCTGCTGTAATGTCATTCCAAATTGATATTATCAATACAAATATAAATAATATTGTGTTGATAAATGCAAAAGGCTGCAATACTTTTGCTCCCGTTTTCAAGACAGGTCAAAATGAGATTCGGCGTAATCGCGAAATACATAGGTTTTTCACAGCTGCTGGTATCGGCATTCATGCTGGTATCCGCCGCCGTATCTGCATATAGCGGATATGATGAGGGCTTTGGGGCTCTGATCTGCTCATCGATGCTCACCGGTATCTTCGGCCTTTTTCCGAGCATATTTGTGCGCAGGACTGGAGCGCTGAGCAAGGATGAGAGCTACTATGTCGTCACGGGTTCCTGGCTGTTCTGCATCCTTACAGGCATGCTGCCATATCTGATGTATCTGGAAGGGGATTTTTCGCTGACCGACGCCCTGTTCGAGAGTGTATCGGGATTCACCACCACCGGAGCATCGATTCTCCGAGACATAGAGGCGCTGCCGCAGGGACTGCTCTTCTGGCGCATGTCCACGGCATGGATAGGCGGCATCGGCATCATCGCCCTCTTTTCCCTCCTGATTCCCGCCTCGACCGGCAACGACAGAGCGCTTTCCGGCGTGGAGATGTCCCAGATAGCGAGAGGAACCACAAATATGAAATCACAGTCTTTCGCCAGAATGACGGTACTGACATATGTGGTGCTTACCGCTGCCGCCATAGCCTGTCTGAAACTCGCCGGCATGCGCTGGTTCGACGCAGTCACCCAGGCCATGTCTGCATGCAGTACCTGCGGGTTCAGCACCAGAAATCTCAGCATAGCGTCTTTTGACAGTCCGGTCATCGAGGCGATACTCATCGTGTTCATGTTCCTGTCGAGTCTTCGCTTCGTTCTCCTCTGCCTGGCATACACCAGAAGCGGACTGAAGGCCCTGACCTCATCAGAAGTGACCAGGACATTCCTTTTCATGGCTGTTGGAGGTACAGTGATCGTGATGGGCGGTCTTGTCTCTGACGGAAGTCATGGCGGCATCCTGCACTGCCTGAGGGAGTCTGCATTCCAGGTGGTTTCCATCTTTACTACTACCGGTTTCGCGACAGCGGACACTAACACCTGGCCGACCGTATGCATGTCGGTGCTGGTTGCGGGGTCGCTGGTGTGCGGATGCTCGGGATCCACTTCCGGGGGCATCAAGGTGGATCGTGCGATCGTGGGAGCGAAAAGCCTCTGGCGCCGTGTAGCCAAGCTCCACAGTCCCCATGCGGTGAAACTTGTGCGCGTGGACGGCAGGACGATTGCGGATGGTGCGGCTGAAGAGGCGCTGATATTCACGATATGCTATTTCCTCCTCATTGCGGCGGGAGCCATACTCAACTCCATGGCCGGAATGCAGATCGTGGAGTCATGGACCGCAGCGGTGGCCAGCATAGGCAACGTGGGTCCTGGTCTCGGCAGCATCGGCTCCATGGGCAACTATGCCGATATCCCGGCTCTGTCGAAATATGTGTCGATGGCCCTCATGCTCATCGGGCGTCTCGAGATCTTCCCGGTCCTCTACGTCCTGAGCTGCAGGAGACGCGGGTGATGCTGTCAGTCCATGTCCTGGAAGGCCGGCCAGTCTCTGGTCCTGAGAGACTCGCGCACCTTGCGTGCGTAGAGTTTCAATATGTCCGCCGGCAAAGATGCGCCTCTCAGATATCTGTAGGTGACCTCCTTCTGTTTGGCCAGAGCTGTGGCCAGAGTCCACGCGACTGCCATCCTTATGTAATACGGCTCGTTTTCCCTGAGCCCGATACCGTCTATCAGTCCGAAGACCTTGTGGATGGACATGTCGTTGAGGAAGTTTGCCATGGCAAGTATGAGAGATACTCTTATGGTGAATTCCTCACTTCTCTTTGAAAGCCCGGTGAGGAACGGCCACAGGATGTCATGGTCGCACCTGGCGACCCAGGCGCTGTTGCAGCAGAAGTTGTCGCATATGGCCCAGTTGTCCACTGCGGGGAGGAATGCCTCGATCCTTTCAAGCCTTTTTTCCAGAGGGCACTTCATGTAGTCTATGACGAGTCCCCATATCATCCTTTCGTCATGTGTAAGCGGCTGGATGCCGTCCCTCATGGCTTTCTGCTCCCTTTCGAAGGCGTCGAGTATTTCATCGGCACGTCCCTCTTTCACGAAGCGCTTCGCCACCATCTTCATCTCAGGGGTGTGGAGGCCGAGTATGCGTGTGCCGGGTCTGGGTGCGATGATGCGGATATGACCTTCGCGATAGTGCGGGTCATGGAGGTATCTCTCGCATACGAGAGGAGTGAGGATATCTTCGATCATGGCTGTAATATCTCCAATGCTATGTACGCGCATGCTTCGGCATCAGCGAGCGCATGGTGGTGGTTGGTGAGGTCGTAGCCGCATGCCGCCGCCACGGTCTGGAGCTGATGATTCGGCAGTGACCTGCCGAAATGCCTTCGTGAGGCGGCCAGGGTGTCGAGGAAGGTGTAGTCTGGATAATCCATCTGATACACACGGAATACTGCCTTGAGGCATCCCTCGTCGAACCGTGCATTGTGGGCGACCAGCGGATATCCTCCTTCCTCTATCCTGTCACGTACTTTTCCCCATACTTCCTGAAAGCACGGGGCGTCAAAGGTGTCTTCCGGACCGAGTCCGTGCACCCTCTGGCAGAACCACTGGTAGTAGTCCGGCTCCGGACTGATGAGGCTGTAGAAGCTGTCCGCAATCTCTCCGTCGCGGACGAAAACTATGCCCACGCTGCAGACGCTGGACGGGTTCTCGTTGGCGGTCTCGAAATCGATCGCGTTGAAGTTTCGTATGGTTTCAGGCATGGTGTCAGCTTATTTACCGGCTTCTTCGATCATGGCTCTGACATTGGCGTACGAGGTCTCAGAGTCCTTGAGCATATTCTTTGAGCCGAACTGCTCGACTGTGAACCATCCATCGTAGCCGCTCTTTACGAGCCTGGTGATAACCTCTTTTATAGGCATGCAGCCTGTCCCGGTCGGAGGACATGACATGTCCTCGGCGGATACCCTGTCCTTGAGGTGGACATGGCCTGTCCTGCTGCAGAACTTGTCAAGGGCCTCCAGACAGTCATCTCCTGCGAAAAACCAGTTGCCCGTATCCATCACGTGCCCGAGTCTGTCGGATGCGTCAAACAGGACGGACAGCCTCTCGATGTTGTAGCAGGGGGATGCCTTGTGGTCGAAATCCTCTGCCATGACGAGTATGCCTTCTTTTGCTGCGAGTTCTGCATAGGCCGCGATTCTCCCAGCCACAGCCGCCATGTCTTCTTCGGTGAATCCCTCCTGGAAATAGCCAGGTACGAGAAGTGTGCGGTCAAAGCCATGAGACTTCAGCCATGCTATGCTCGCAAGCGATTCCTCATGCTTGTCTCCGTCAGTAAAGTAGATATAGGTGATAGCTGAGGCATGTGCAAATCCGAGGCTGTCGAGTATGCGGATCTGATCCTCTGAGGCATTCTCCTTGACATCGACTCCTCCGTATCCCATCTCCCTGATGAGTGTGGCTGCTTCAGCGAATGAGATGTTCTCCTGTTTTGCGATAGTCTCTATGTGCTGAGAAAAGATGGAGATCTTTGGATCTGACGGCTTCACCGTGCAGCTGCAGATGGCTGCGACGGCACAGAGTATCAATAATGACTTTCTCATGTAACTGTATTGATGCTGGTGCGTGAATGTTATTTCCTGCAGACCACGGTGCCGCTGGCCTGGTGGGTGGCGAGTATGAGGACCTCGGCTATCTGGACATGCTCCGGAGCTGAAGCTGCGTACCATGCCACGTCGGCGATGTCATCGCCTGTGAGGGGCTTGATACCCTTGTACACATTGTCGGCGCGCTCCTTGTCGCCATGGAAGCGGGTGACGCTGAAGTTGGTCTCCACGAGTCCCGGCTTGAGGTTGGTGACGCGGACAGGTGTGTCTGCGAGATCGATGCGGAGACCGTCGCTGAGAGTCTTGACCGCTGCCTTTGTGGCGCAATATACACTGCCTCCGGCGTATGCGGCATCTCCGGCTACCGAGCCGATATTGATGATGTGACCCCTGCCGCGCTCAACCATTCCAGGCACCACGCACATTGTCACAGTGAGCAGGCCCTTGACATTGGTGTCTATCATGGTCTCGAAATCCCCCCAGTCACCGGTGTGCTCCTTGTCGAGTCCTAGTGCAAGTCCGGCGTTATTGATCAGCACGTCTATATCTTTCCACTCCTGAGGTATCGCGGCAATGGCTTCCTTTGCGGCCTGCCTGTCGCGTACGTCGAAAAGCAGGGTGTGAACCTGCACTCCATATTCAGAGCTGAGACTGTCAGCTGTTTCTTGCAAAACTTCCGGTTTTCTGCCGTTGAGGATCAATCTCCAGCCCTGCTGCGCGAACTTCCTGGCGCAAGCCTTTCCTATGCCGCTGGTGGCACCTGTGATAAATACTGTCTTCATGGTCGGTTCCCGGTACGGCCTTGTCATTCCGTACTCTGCTGCAAAGATAACACTCTTCTGCATCACTCGCCATCTTTCTGTCCGGCAGAATGCAACGATCTGCCTCAGACGTTCGATGTTTCCAGACGTTCATCTGCCGATTTCGGCACAAAGCAGTATATTTGCATATATGGAACGAATGAGACTACTTCTGACCGGTCTGCTGCTGGCTTTCCTTCCGGCGGCTCTTTACGCGCAGACATCATCCATCAGGGCAAAGGTCTTGGACGCGGTCACCGGCAAGCCGGTGGAATATGCCGATGCCATTGTCAAGGCTGAGTCAGGCGATGTGTCCTCAGACGGGGCTGTCATAGCCACAGGCATAGTCCTGGACGGGTCTCTCGACATCGAGAAGATCGCGCCCGGGGAAGCCTCTCTCCATCTTCTCATGATAGGATACGAACCGCTGCTGATGCCGCTGACTCTCCAGAAAGGCAAGACGCTCGATCTGGGCACCATCATGATGAATCCTTCTGCCGAGACTCTGGACGGAGCTGTGCTCGCAGGGGAAAAGAATCCCGTGACATACAAGCTGGACCGCCAGAGCATAAGCGCTTCTGCGGCGGTGACGGCATCCGGCGGCACTGCGCTTGACATCCTCTCCACATCTCCATCGGTTCAGGTGGATGCAGAAGGGAATGTCGCTCTTCGTGGCAGCAGCAGTTTCCTCGTCTATGTCGATGGCAAACCAAGCCCTCTCGAAGGGGCTGAAGCCCTCCAGAACATCCCTGCAGCCACAGTTGACAACATAGAAGTGATTACCACCCCGTCTGCGCGTTACAAGACGGATGGCGATGCCGGCATCATCAACATCACCACCAAGAGGAGCCGTGAGAGCGGATGGAGCGGGCTTCTCAGCACCAGCGGGAGCAACCAGGGGACATATAGCCTTGACGCCGTGCTCAACTACCAGGCCGGCAGTCACAACTTCTATTTCGGCGGCACCAAGCAGGAGATCAAGAGCCGCAGCGACTTCCATCAGGAGAAGACTACGGATGTGAGTGGTGTCCAGACCAAGTCCATCGCTGACGGAGAGCGTCTTACGAACTCCATCACCAATACCCTCAAGGCAGGATGGCAGTACAATGACGGCACTCACCACAATCTCAGCCTCGATTTCCTTTACGGCATGACCAAGCGCTGGAGGGGAGGAGACATGAGCTACGAGGTGGACCGCAACTATCATGGCGTCGACCATGCTTTCTGGATCGCTGCTCATCCACTGCATGATGAATATGACTCCCGTGACCGCTACTCGAACAGCAAAGACCTTTTCCAGGCGGCCCTGGGCTATGTCTGGACCATCAACAGCCGTAGCTCAGTCATTTTGAGCAACCGTTTCCGCTACGACAGCTTCAGCCGCGAGTACACGGAGAGCAACATGATAGACAAGTCTGGCGAGCGCCAAGAAGGCACGCGCGGATATGAGGACGAGCACCATTGGGACTGTGACGGGTCGCTGACCTACAAGCTCAGCTACGGGGAGAACGGTCATTTCGAGTCTGGATATCAGTACACCACCTACAGTGAGCACGGAAACTTCAGCTTCAAAGAGTGGGACAGCCTCAAGAAGGATTTCTTCTGGCGTGATGACATCTACAACGATTTCTATTACCGCCGACAGGTCCATTCGCTCTATGCCATGGCAGATGACAGGATAGGGCGTTTCAGCTACGACGTCGGCGTGCGTGCCGACAGGGTGCTGGACTATACGGATATCACTATTGAAGGCACTTCCCGTGACATCAAGCGTTTTGATGTGTTCCCTTCGGCACATGCGTCATACGACTGCGGCAAGGCGGGCACACTTAGCGCAGGCTACTCCTACCGCACCATCCGTCCCGGCATCTGGAACTTGGAGCCCTATATCACATACGAGGACTATTATACCCGCAAGATAGGAAATCCTGACATCAGCCCTCAATACATCCACTCGGCAGAGCTTACCTGGCGCAAGTCCCTCAGGGGAGGCAACAGCGTCGCTCTCACCGGCTTCCTCAGACGCTCCACCGATGTCACCGACTGGGTACGCCGTCCATACGCTCCCGGGATCACTCTCGATTCTCTCGTAAACGCCGGCAATCAGACCGAAAAGGGCCTGGAAGTGAGTGCCGTGCTGAAACCGACGAAGTGGTGGAGCACCACTGTCAACGGCTATCTCTTTGACCTGGACTTCATGTCGGCATGCGAGCTCTGTTCGGACCGCAGCAGCTGGACCTATCAGGCAAATTGGATCAATACCTTCAGTGTATTCAGGGACATGAAAGCGCAGCTGGACGCCCATCTGGTGGGACCGAAAGTGCTCTCGCAGGGAGATGAGAAGGCCTACGCGTATGCCGATCTCGCATTGCGCAAGCCGTTGCTGAAGGACAGACTGACACTCTCTCTCGTATCCCGCGATGTCTTCCACACGGCGCGCTACTATAGCACCCGCTATGCCGACGGCCTCCTTTCCGTCACACGTATCAGACCGAAATATCCGAACATCCTGCTCGGAATCACATACAACTTCAAGTCATCCAAGCACAAGTCCTCAGCCGTGACGAGCGATCTCTTCGACGGTCAGGGCTTCTAAAACTCGCAAAAATGAAATTTTTCCACACCATCATCGCCGCAGTCCTCTGTCTGTCCTTCACCGCATGCCAGCCTGATACCAGGGAGGCGAGCGCGCTCGTTGAAAGGGTTTACGGTTCCGGAGCCGCTTCGCAGCTGAAGCTCAAGCTCGACCCTTCCCTCGGTGACAGCAGTTTCGAGATCGGAGCCTCAAAAGGGCATCCATGCGTCATTGGAAGCGACATGTCGGCCCTCACCGCCGGTATCGGATGGTATTTCAACCACTACGCCCACGTAAATGTCAGCTGGAACCAGATGACCATGGACCTCGGTGACACAGTCCTTCCGGTCCCTCAGGGCACCGAACGCCGGGATGCCAGGCAGTCCATGAGGTACTACCTCAATTACTGCACATTCTCGTACTCTATGGCTTTCTGGAACTGGGAGAGATGGGCACAGGAGATAGACTGGATGGCGCTGCATGGCATCAACATGCCTCTGATGATGGTAGGAATCGATTGCGTCTGGCGTGACGTGCTGCTAGAGCTCGGCTACAGCGAGGATGAGGTCGCCGATTTCGTGGCCGGCCCGGGATTCCAGGCGTGGTGGCTTATGAACAACCTTCAGGGCTATGGCGGCCCGAACCCGCAGTGGTGGTACGATAGGGAAGCGTCGCTGTGCGACAATATCCTCGGCCGCATGAGGGCGCTCGGCATCGAGCCTGTGCTTCCAGGCTACAGCGGTTCAGTGCCGTGCAATGCCGCAGAGACGCTCGGCCTCAGGGTGGATGACCCAGGCAAGTGGCAGGGATTTGACCGCCCGGCTTTCCTGAGCCCGTTGGATGATGATTTCGGCCGTATTGCGGCGCTGTACTACGAGAAGCTCGCCGAGAGGATGGGTACCTCCCGCTACTATAGCATGGATCCGTTCCACGAGGGCGGAAAGGTGAAGAAGGAAGACATCGGCCCGGCATATACTGCCATCAACGATGCCATGCATCAGGCTGTCCCCGGCTCGAAATGGGTCATCCAGAGCTGGCAGGAGAACCCTCGCAGCGCGGCGCTTGACGTCATCCCGGCAGGGGACTTCATCGTCCTGGACCTCTTCTCCGACGGTAACCCTAAATGGAAGACCAAGGGCTACAAGGGGCATGACTGGCTCTTCTGCGAGCTCAACAACTTCGGCGGCCGCTCAGGCATCCACGGGCGCCTCAGCGGGGTGGAAGAAGGCTATTTTGAGGCTGTAAAGACACAGTCTGAGCATCTCAAGGGCATTGGCGCTACTCCGGAGGGGATTCTGAACAACCCTATCGTATTTGACCACCTGTTCGAGCTTCCTTGGCTTGCGGAGGACGAGATGGAAGGCTGGCTGGCGCGATATGTGGAGGCGAGGTACGGCGTGGAAGATGCTGATGCTGTGGCGGCGTGGGAACTCATTGCGGAGTCAGCTCTCAACTGCAGGACAGGCCAGCAGGGTCCGAGCGAGCCGATAGTCTGCGCCTACCCGTCATTTACCGTGGACCGCGTGTCGACATGGTCGACCTCGAAGCTCTACTATGACCCACAGGCACTTGTGAAGGCGATGGAGAAGATGGATGCGGCTGCCGGGCGTCTTGGCGACAACCTCAATTTCAGATATGACAGTGCAGACCTGAACCGCCAGATACTCACCGACTCCTGCATCCCTCTGCTTGACAGCATCAGGGTGGCACACGACAGGCGCGACCTCGCAGCATACGACTGTCTCACCGCAGCATTCCTCAAGCGCATCGGGGACATCGACGCCATGCTCTCCGAGTTCGAGGTGTCATCCTATCCATACTGGGCCGCAATGGCCCGCAGTGTCTGCGACGAGGCTCAGGGCACCACCGATGCCGACCGCGACTGGATGGTGTGGAACCTACGCACCCAGATCACCACATGGACCCCGTCGGATGACCATGAGACGAACCACCTCATGGACTATTCCAACAGAGAGTGGAGCGGCCTGCTGATGGACTACTACTGCCCGAGATGGCAGAAGTTCTTTGAGGAGAACAGGTAAAAAGCGTATCTTTACAGAGATAATCACAATCATCGCAACATGTCAAGGACAATCGCAATCATAGGCAGCGGAATGATGGGTTCGGCCCTGGCATTCCCTGCAAGGGAGAATGGGAATGAGGTGCGCCTTGTGGGTACGCCTCTGGATAAGGAGATCATCGAAGCATGCCGTGCGACCGGGCGTCATCCGAAGTTCGAGCGCGACTTTCCGGAGGGTGTGGAGTATTTCCAGTTCGAGGAGTGGAAGGAGGCGGTCGCGGGCGTTGACTTCGTCATCGGGGGAGTGTCTTCTTTCGGCGTCGACTGGTTCCTGGAGAATGTCCTGAGCGCACTGGATCCTTCCGTGCCGGTGCTCAGTGTGACCAAGGGCCTCATCAACCTCGAGGACGGCGCCCTCATCTCGTACCCGGAATACTGGCACCGCGAGCTCCTGAAGAAGGGGATCGACCGTGAGATATGTGCCATCGGCGGTCCGTGCACCAGCTACGAGCTCGTGTTCCATGACCAGACGGAGGTGGCGTTCTGCGGCAGGGATTCTGCCACGATCCGTATGATGAAGGATGCGATGAAGACCTCGTACTACCACATTTCCCTGACCAATGATGTCGAGGGACTGGAGAGCGCGGTGGCCCTGAAGAACGGCTATGCCCTCGCGGTGGCCATGACCATCGGCCTTGTCAACCGTAACCTCGGCGCCGATGCCGGTCTTCACTACAACTCACAGGCGGGAGCCTTCTATCAGGCCGTGAAAGAGATGCGCTGGCTCCTGGAGATGCAGGGCGCGAGCCGTGACTGCGAGAATATCGGCATCGGAGACCTCTACGTGACTGTCTATGGCGGCCGTACCCGCAAGATCGGCATACTCCTCGGTGAGGGGAAGACATATCAGGAAGCGCTTGACATACTCGCGGGCGTAACTCTCGAGAGCCTTGTCGTCGCGCGCAGGGTTTACGCCGCAATGGAGCGGAAGGCCCAGCTCGGACTTGCCGACCTCTCTCAGTTCCCTATGCTCTGCCACGCCGCCGCTGTCCTCGACAAGGGCGCCGATGCGGAGCTGCCATGGGAGTCATTCACATTTAATCAGACACAGGCATGAAAGTACTTTTGATAAACGGTAGTCCCCGCAAGGACGGGAACACGGGCACCGCTCTTCGTGAGGCTGCGATGCAGCTGGAAAAGAACGGGATCGAGACTGAGACATTGTGGATCGGAGTCAGGCCGGTCAGGGGCTGCATTGCCTGCAATTCATGCAAGGCGAATGCCGACGGCCGATGTGTATTCGATGATGACATCACCAATCGCGTGATCGAAAAGATGGAGGGTTGCGATGCTCTCATCATCGGGGCGCCGGTTTATTGGGGTCAGCCTGCCGCTCAGGCGATGGCGCTCCAGCAGCGTATGCTCTACGCCGGAGGTGCGGCATTCCGCGGCAAGCCTGCAGCGGTGATGACCGTGTGCCGCAGAGGTGGCGCCAGTGCGGCGTTCCAGACCCTGCAGATGCCGTTCCAGATGTGCAGCATGCCTATCGTGACGTCCCAGTACTGGAACATAGCATACGGCCGTGAACCCGGGCAGTCCGCTTTGGATGTCGAAGGCATGCAGACCATGAGGAAACTTGCGGACAACATGAGCTTCATGCTCAGGAAGTTCAGTACCGGTGAAGGGGAAATGCCAGAGGCAGAGCCTTGGACACCGATGCATTTCATAAGATAAGCGCCATATGGAGCGTATCGACAGCTGGGAGAAGATGCATCAGGCCATACATGAGTGTGGCCTGATACCTTTTTTCCGGTGCTCCGTGCCTGGATGGTCGATCCAGGAGATGACGGCGCCGGGCTCATGGTTTGCGGGGGATGGTGCCGAAGACGGAGTCCTGGGACCGTGGGACTGGAAAGTGGATGTGGTGCGTCAGGGCGACATCGCCTATGGCAAGTTCCTGGGCTGCAAGGCCGCTTTCGCCACGGCGGAATGGTATGCGCACCTGATGAACTGGCGCCGCAGCCTGCCGAGGTACAGGATGGCGGAAGGGGAGCGCTTCAAGGCCGTGACTGTTTCAGACAGACTGGCAAAGGCTCTTGCTCCCGCGGCTCTTTGTGCCATCAGGGAAGCCGGAGCTCTCGGGAACAGAGAACTTCGGTCGATCTGCACATCTGCGGTGACTCCTGGGCTTCTGCGTGCATTGGGGGCAAAGTACAAACCACTGCTGACTCCATCCATCAAGAAGAATATCATGGAGAGCGTGATGCTCTACCTCCAGATGGGCACATGGTCTGTCGTGGGTGACATCCAGAGGGTCTACAACGGCCCCAGTCTGACCTACAAAGGGTGGCAGATATCCTCAAATACCACTCCGGAGGCGATGTTCGGCAGTCTTGAGACGGAGGCCGTTGACATTCCGTCCTGGGCGGCGCGTTTCGAGAGTGAGACCGCATCGGACCCACTGCAGGTGGACTGCTCGCCGGAGGAGTCCCGCTCCAGAATCATCTCGCATATTCTGGGTTTCTTCCATGATGCCGATCCAAAGGTGCTGGAGAAGATGATATAGGGCAATCCGGCTCAGAGTTGTCAGGTATCTCCCATCGTCTTCTTGTAGTGGCAGTTGAGGACTTCCGAGCACTCGCCGTGCCAGTTGTGCATGCCGTTGCCGAGGCATCTGTCGAAGACCTTGCAGGCGGCGCACTGGCCTCTTCGGGCCCAGCTCCTGTCACGGAACGGCTTGAAACGCCCGTTCCAGACCTCCCACAGATTGTCTTGGTAGATATTGCCTTGGGCAAAGACCTTGCGGTCGATATTCGGGCATGCGCAGATGGTGCCGTCAATCAGTACTGAGGCGATGTTGATGCCGGCACGGCAGAAATACGGCTCGAGACGCGCCTTCTGCTCATAATCCCCGAGATAACCTTCGCAGCTGAAGGTCACGTTCATCGGGGAAGGCTGTTCGCGCCTGCTCTTTATGAACTCCATCAGGGATCTGGTCTGTGCAGCATCGAGATGCATCATCGGATCGTCTTTCGCGCGCCCGATAGGGATGATTGTGAACAGACGCCACTGTCTGACACCCATCCCGAGAAGGGTGTCATGGATCTCCTGGAGCTGGCTGATGTTGCGTTTCGTCACACATGTGACTACGTCGAAATTGATTCTCCGTTCCGCCGCCGCAATCCTGATGCCCCGCAATGCCCGCTTATAGCTGCCTTCACGCCCGCGCATCCAGTCGTGCGACTCCTCCAGTCCGTCCAGACTGATTGTAAGCGATCCCATACCTCCCCTAATCAGCCTGGCGTGCATCTGTTCGTCATACATGTAGCCGTTGCTGACCATTCCCCACCGCAGCCCGCGCTGGCGGATTGCCTTCCCTATTTCCTCTATGTCGGGGCGGAGCAGCGGCTCTCCACCCGTGATCGCCACGGTGAAATTGTCCGGTCGCTCTGACATGGGAATCGTGTCTACCGCCTTCAGAAAGTCTTCCAGAGGCATGTCCACGTCCTGTGACGACGCAAAACAATCACTGCCGCAATGGCGGCAGTGAAGATTGCATCTGGTCGTGCATTCCCAGAACAGATAGTTCAGCTCGTGAAGCCTGGTCTCGCTTCTGCGGAATGCCTTGAAAAAGAACCAGGGTATCATTGCTCTTTGCGCATCTCGATGGTGATGGTACGTGGCGACAGATCGGTAATGCAGGTGTCCTTGGCCTGATATGACTCTGCCTCGAATTTGAGGTCAAGCGGAGGGATGTCATAGACTCGGATGTCTGTATGGCCGCTCTGGTCGGTCTTGCCTGCATTCATCCAGCTTTCATCTCCGGTCTGCCTGAACATCACTCCCGCATCGGGAATCGGTTTCTTGGTGTCGCCATCGATCACCTGGAATTCCAGTTCAAAGTCTTCATATCCCTGGGGCATGCCGTAACATGCCTGGAAGATGAACAGCGCTGTGGACAGTGATGTGCCCTTCAGCAGATTGCGGACCCACTTTCTCATAACGGTGACGTTTTATTACCAGATAACCACTCTTTCCTCTTCAGGTCTGTACATTGCATCGCCTTCCTTGATGCCGAATGCCTCGAAGAAGGTGCTGAGGTTGCGGACAGATACATTCACGCGGTTCTCGCCGATCGAGTGCACGTCGATGAGGGTACGGCGCTGTTTCTCCTGGTCGGTGATGTTCTGAGCCCATACGTTGGCGTATCCGAGATAGAATCTCTGTTCTGCGGTGAAGCCGTCTATAGGAGCCGGGTGATTGCCTGCGAATGAATTCTGGAGGGCTGTGTAGGCGATGCGAAGACCGCCCTGGTCAGCGATGTTCTCGCCGAGGGTGGCAGCGCCGTTGGCATTGAGGCCCGGAAGGATCTCTACCTGGTTGAACTGCTCCACGAGCTTCTGTGCCATGACTGTGAATGCCTGTGCGTCAGCCTCTGTCCACCAGTTGTTCATGTTGCCGTCCTTGTCGAAGAGGCGTCCCTGATCGTCGAATCCGTGGGTCATCTCGTGGCTGATCACCACTCCGATGGCGCCGTAGTTCACGGCATCGTCAGCGTCAGAGTTGTAGAATGGCGGCTGGAGGATACCTGCAGGGAAGCAGATCTCGTTGGTGGTAGGGTTGTAGTATGCATTGACGGTCTGAGGACTCATGCCCCATTTCTCCTTGTCAACCGGCTTGCCGAGCTCGCTCATGTTGTCTGCGATGTACCATGCGGAAGCGTTGCGGAGGTTGTCATAGTAGCTCATCTCAGGGTCGATCTGGAGGTCTGAGTAGTCTTTCCACTTGTCAGGGTAGCCGATCTTGATGGTGAATGCGGAGAGTTTCTCCTGAGCCTTGGCCTTGGTCTCGTCACTCATCCATTCGAGTGCTGCGACATGCTGGCCGAGTGCTGTCTGGATATTCTTCACGATCTCGAGCATGCGCTGCTTGTCCTGCTCAGGAAAGTACTTTGCCACGTACATCTGGCCCACAGCCTCGCCGAGGATGCTGTTAGGGACATTCATGGCTCTCTTCCACCTAGGCTTCTGCTCCTGTACTCCGGACATCTGCTTTGAGAAGAAGTCGAATGATGCCTCGGTGAAGTCGTCGCTGAGGCTTCCGCATGCGTCACTCAGGAGCTGTGCCTGGAGGAGATGCCTGAGCTTGGCACCATCGATGGTCTTGAACATCTCGTTCAGGGCCTGGAGATATGAAGGCTGCTCCACGATGAGCTTAGGCTGTGCCGGGATACCCATCTCTGACATGTATGTGCCGAGCATGAGTGCTGGGTATGCTGCACAAAGCTCGTCGCTGGACATAGGGTTGTACTGTGCCTCGATGTCGCGCTGCTGCACCATTGACCAGAATGGCACCGCTATGGCCATTTCCATGTCGAAGGCATCCTGAGCCCTTGTCTGAGGCTCTGACATGCCTGCGAGTGTGAAGATCCTGGTGAGGAATGCGAGGTAACCCTCTCTGAGGGCCTGATTCTCCGGAAGGAGATAGTAGTCTCGGTTGCCCATGGCAAGTCCGCTCTCGCCTACGTAGAGGATGTTGTTGTTGCTGTCCATCATGTCAGCGCCTACATAGCCGCCCCAAAGGCCGCCGACGCCGGCTTTGTTGAGCTTGGCTACGGCCTTGATGTAGCTCTCCACATCACACACAGCCTCAAGCTCTTCGAGGTATGGCTTCACTGGAGCCGCACCCTCGGCGTTGAGCCTGGTGGAGTCGAGACCCATGGTGTAGAGATCGGAAATCTTCTGCTCCACAGTGCCTTTCTTTGCCTTGACGTCTGCGAGGCCCTGGAAGAGCTCGTTGAGGCGGATCTCGTTGTTCTCGCGGAGAACATCGAACGAGCCGTAGCGTGAGTATTCAGGCTTGAGAGGATTGTTCTTCTGCCATCCTCCTGTGGCGTACTGGTAGAAGTCTGCACCTGGTGCAACGAGTGTATCGAGGTTTGCCAGGTCGATGGCCGGCACGGCCTCATGCTGAGGCTGGGTAGCGCATCCGGCCGCTGTGAGTGCGGTCATGGCCATGATGATGAGTTTCTTTTTCATATAGTTTGATCAGTTGATATCAGAGCAGGTTCTCGCGGGATTTGGTTTCTCGCCTGGCTGTTTTCTGCGTCGCAAAGATACATATTATTGGGAAATAATGTCGCTGACTCCGTCTCGTCGGTGATTGCTGCCATCTGTCCTGTCCTCAGGCTTCCGTTGCGCTCTGCAAGAACGTAGGCAATGGCTTCCTCTATGGTATATCTTTTGATGCTGTGCGGAGGAAAACAGTCATCATGAAAAGAATCATTTCAACCCTATTCGCGGCGCTTCTCATATCAGCTGCCGCATTTGCCCAGGATGAGAAGAAGGAGTCCGACAGCAATCAATGTCCTGTGATGAGATGCACGATATCGACATCCATAGACGGACCGAAGTTCGAGATGGTTGCCCGTCCTGAAGGACAGGATACTCCGTTCAGGCTGAACAAGGAGACTGGTGAGGTCTGGGCGTTCTTCAACGACAAGAAATACGTGATAGGCTTCGAGGAATCAGAGAATACCGTGATCATACCCGGCGAGAACAACTTCCAGCTTGTTCTGACCGGCGGTACTGATGTTTATCTGATGAACATCCCATCCGGTGAGGTCTGGTATCTCAAGCCTGGCACCATCCTCTCCTACAAAGGTGCACGTTTCGTCCTGCCAAAGACGGTGAATTAGTACTTTGGGTGACCTCCCTTCATCCATGCCATGGCGTAGTGTCTGAGACCGGCACCTCTGTGGGCCTATGCGTTTTTGACATGAAAAGAGGCATTATCATGGCATTTTTCAATATGTCGCTGCGAGGGATTTTGGCAAGTTTCGTTTTTGCGGATGTGCCCTACAGTATGCTGAAATGAGGGTTGGCAGAAACAGACCCCACCTGCAGCTGCCTTTGTTTCTGCTGACCTGCCTTACAGGTATCTGTATTGGGGGCGCACAAAAACAGTCCCTGCCAAAACTGTTCGTGTCTAATCCATTTTTTGTTCAAGCGGGTCATGGTCTTGACCCGTTAGAACAAATATGAGAATTATCAGCAGCAGGTGGCTGATGTGGTGGACTTATGCCGCCCAGAGCTGCGGCAGGGGCGGCCCGAGCCGAGGCGGATACGGAAAGCCACTTGCTCCCGGTTCGCAGCGGCTGCTTCGGCATCGGAAGAGCCTGTCGCGGCTAACTCCTCCTTTTAGTCTGCTTCGCAGCCTAACGTTCGTCAGACAAAAGCCGCTCCCGGGCGGCTCTTCCGACACCTCAGCTTTTCCGCCGCTGCTCCAGGTCGCCGCGTGACTTCCCGTATCCGGCTCTTTTGTCGTGCCGTGTGGGGCTGAAGGTCCGTGGAACCGATGGTGCCGCCCAATAGCTGCGGAGGTAAAGCCCCTGCGGCGGGCATTGCGGAGCTCATTTCTGCCCGCAAAGGGGCTTTCCCGCAGTCGCGGATGGGGCGGCAGTTTCAGCCGTGAAAACGGCGAATACGCGTCTGTGAATACAGCGAATCAACAGCAGGCAGTATCCATTTCAGGGAAATCCCTTATTTTTGTAGGCATGAAACAGACCATCTTACGATACACCCTCGTGGCAGTCGCAATATTTTCGCTTGCAATCACTGTCAGCGCCAGAAAGGTTCAGCCGGCTCCTGGCATCAAGAACGCCTTTGACTATGGATTCAGGCCTGGCAATTCGGCCGAAGCAAACACCAGGGCACTCCAGGCCGCTCTTGACGGTGGCGGAAATGTGCAGGTCATTGTGCCCGGCACATATGACTTATGCCGCACCATCCTTCTGGACTCTGATACGAGGCTCGATTTCGGAGCCGGTGTCTACCTGCGCAAGGCCGTGGACAAGGATGGAAACAACGCATCCTATGTGTTCATGAACCGCGGTGCTTCGGACGGTACATGGAACGAGAATATCGTCATCCATGACCTGAACCTCTCCTGCAACGGTCTGGAGGTCAAGACACAGCATCCTGTATTCGGCATGAACGGACATCTGGCGTTCCTGCATGTCAGGAATCTCGAGATAGATGGTTTCACGATGATGGATGGCACATCCAGGACCTATGTCATACATGTTGTGGGATTTGAGGGTGTGCGCATAAGCAGGGTGCATATCGAGGGCATGAAGGATGCCATCCACTTCTCGAACGGCCGCAAGTTCGTGATCCGCGACTGTATCTTCAAGACCTACGACGACCCGCTCGCCTTCAATGCGCATGACTACCTTGATTACCTGCCGGAATACGGCTGGATCGAGGACGGAGTGGTGGAGAACTGCTACGACCTTGCGGATCCGGAGAATGGTACAACGGGCTTTTTCTGCCGCATCCTTGCCGGAGCGTGGCGCGACTGGGAGAGCGGGATGGAGTTCCAGCGCGGCGACACAGTCGTCAGCGACGGCCGCATCTATCGCGTTCTGGGTCCTGCGGACAAAAAGATCTATACCTCGACCGTGCAGCCGACCTTCGCCCAGGGGGAACAGACGCTTCCCGATGGCGTGACCTGGAAGATGCTGCAGGACCACGGGATAGTCTATGGCGTGGGTTGCCGCAATATCCATTTCAAGGACATCTTCCTGCAGAAGCCGCGCAAGATCGCATTCCAGATACATTTCGACAAGGATCAATACTCGCGCAGCTATTATCCGGATTCGGCCCCGCCCGTTCAGGAGAATATGGTGTTTGAGAACATCTTCATTCAGGCTCCTATCCAGCAGCTCGTCAAGGCCAAGACTCCGATCAACAACTTCAAGCTGATCAACAGCATGCTCAACGGCAGCGAGATCTTTCTCTATGACATGGGGGAGGGCCTGCATTATGACACGACCCATGTGCTGATGATGGGCACCACGTTTGCGGGTGACGGACATAACAACATCGTGCGCGCATCGCCGACGCGACCTGTCGATGTCAAGATCATCGGGAGCGTGATAGAGGGGAAGGATTTCTCCGCTGCAGTCCGCAATGTAAAGGTGCTTGAATCCGACATCAAACTTGAAGAAACCACATCAGAGCACGAGCCGCTGTAGCCTGAGAGGCGGCGTGTGAAACGCGAGCCGTTTGATCTTTTTTTGGTAATTTTGGGGAAAATATTTGAGCGACGCTTATGTCTATGGAAATTGAAATGACGGCCAAGGCGCAGAGGTATGCGACTCTGCTCTCTCAGGCACTATCACTCGCGGAAGGCGAGTCCGATGCCATCGCGGTGATGGCCAACCTCTCGGCTCTGGTACACAGGGAGTTTGGATTCTGGTGGACAGGATTCTATATCGTCAGGGGCGGGGAACTGGTGCTCGGGCCATTTCAGGGACCTGTGGCGTGCATGCATATCGCCAAAGGGCGGGGAGTGTGCGGCACTTCATGGGCCGAGGGCAGGACCGTGGTCGTCCCGGACGTGGAAGAATTTCCAGGCCATATCGCATGCAGCAGCGAGTCCCGCAGCGAGATCGTCGTGCCTGTCCGCCAGGGCGGAAGAGTGGTGGCTGTGCTGGACATCGACAGCGAGAAACTTGCCACATTCGATGAGGTGGATGCTCAGTGGCTGGAGAAAATCGTGGAGGCTGTCCCTTCGCTATAGGATAAAACGTCTCATTCAGTAGTATCTGTCATTGCTTATGAAGTATATCCAACGAATACTGTCGGCAGCATCTCTGCTGCTGTCTCTCTGCCTTTCACCTGTCGTCTCTGCCCAGAATTACGACAAGCAGGCACCTCTGACGCTTCTCAACCGCTCGGTTCTCGACAGGAGCCGCAAGGCCATCCAGCGTGACGACATCTCGACACGCTCTGCCATCATGAGGCTGGTGCTTGAGGCCGATCAGCTGATGCAGCATCCTGTGCCGTCGCCGACAGCCAGTGACACACGTGTGCTGAAGACTGTGTGCAGCGAGGCCAGAACCCTCGGCGAGGCTTACTATCTCACCGGTCAGGAGAAATATGCAGCCAGAGTATATGACTATATCAGGCCATGGCTGACCGATCCTGCCACCCGCATCCCGCCGCAACTGCCTGCGTCCACAGACTTCGCAGCGATGAGCGACATCGTCGACATGCTCGACGGCTATCTGCTCACAGATGGCTCAAAGGCATGGAACAGCACGGACGATGCTGCCATGAGGCAATGGTTTGATGATCTGCTGCAATGGCTCAGGGGAGATGAGATGACCGAAAGGATGAAACAGGCTGACGACTGTCAGGGCCTGGGATACGACATGCTTCTCACAGCATCGAAGACCTTCTTCGAAAGAGAATGGCTTCATGAGATGAAAGTGTTCGTCGATGCCACGACAAAGGCACGCCTGGACAGGGTACTTGCTGCCGACGGCAGAGTGATGATCGGCACTGACAATACTGTCCTGGACGAAACCGAGCACCTTGTCACTATCGTGAGAATGGCCCTCATGGCAGAGAAGGCCGGATCCAACCTGTGGCTGTACGAGACAAAGAATGGCGGAAGCATAAGACAGTCCATCGAGTGGCTGGGCGATCGTCTGCTCGGCGACACGGAATGGGAGAAGAGCGGCGATGCCAAGAGCATAGTCCGCAACTACACATATATACTGCTCAGCGCAGCATGTCCTCTCGCAAGCAAGAAACTCTGCGAGGAGCGCCTGAACTCATTCGCAGAAAAGGTCAGAGGGATAGAGGACGTAAGTACTCTTTCATATCAGCTGACCACTCCTGTCGTATACGGTACATTGCTGAGCGATGAAGATTTCTTCGATATAGTCAACCTCGACACTCCCGGCCTGGAGACTGTGAAAGCCGATGTCATATCGGGAGATATATCCACAGCCAAGAGTGAATTCGTCTCATACCTGCGCCACCGTGAGTACCGCTTCGACTGGAACAATGCCGACAACAGCAGAGACAACGGCAGTTATGATATCAATGAGGTGACCAACACTGTGAACAATCTTCTGCTGGGCGAGCAGTTTGGAGACACTGTCATCTGGACACGCAACAACACACCTCTGGAATATGAGGAATGGCCTTGGGGCCTGAGCCGTCACCAGTACTGGATAGGTCTGGGCAGAGCGTACAGAGACACAGGCGATGAGCGGTATGCCCGTGCTTTCGTCAGCCAGCTGAACAGCTGGATCGACCAGTCGCCGCTGCCTGACTACGATGCCAAGATAGACTATTCCCGCTGGCGTACAATAGAGGCTGGAATCCGTACCCTGGGAGCGTGGCCTATGGCGTATCTGTACTTCCTCCAGTCACCGAGCTTTGATGACGAGAGCCTGTTCCTGATGATGAAGTCGTTCTATGAGCACGCCATCCATCTGAGGAAGCATCACCGCACAAACAACTGGCTCTCGATGGAGATGAACGGCCTGATGCATATAGCACTGATGTTCCCAGAATTCAAGGAGTCGGCTCAATGGGCTAAATATGCCGGTGACAAGATATACCATGAGACCGAAGTGCAGGTATATCCTGACGGGGCGCAGGTGGAACTGACACCGGGCTACCACGGTGCTGCGCTGAGCAATTTCCTCGGCCTGTATTCGATAGCCCAGGCCACCGGATATGAGGGCCTTCCGAAGAACTTCAGCAAGAAACTGGAGAATATGTACAGCTACTATGTGAAGATAGTGTCCCCATCGGGTGAGGTGCCTGCTGTCAATGATTCGGGATGGAATGATGCCCGTACATCTCTTTCCCAGGGCTTCGGCCTGTTCCCAGATCGTACAGATTTCCAGTATATCGCCACCAATGGCATGGAAGGGACAAAGCCGTCATTCACCTCGGCATGGATGCCGTGGGCCGGCTGGTATATGATGCGGTCCGGATGGGGGAAAGACGATCTGTACTCTCATTTCGAGGTGGGTCCGTATTCTCCGGGTCACCAGCATGAAGATAAACTCTCGCTTATTCTATATGCCTATGGCAGGAGGCTGATCACAGAGGGCGGCACCTATTCATACGATACCTCCGACTGGCGCAGATACATCCTCTCGGCCCGTGCGCACAATGAAAGCAAGGTGGACGGCAAGTACCAGAACCGCCATGACTACGAGCCGGAAGAAGACCTGGAATACTCTCGTGAACCCATGGCAAACCGCTGGGTGAGCAATGACGACTGCGATTTCGGCGAAGGCTGGTATGACGAGGGTTTCGGCGATGAAGCCGGCAGGGATGACCGCAATGTAGAGCAGTATCGCGCCCTGACATTCATCAAGGACAGATACTGGATACTGTTCGACATCTTCACTCCAAAAGACGAGGCGCCGCACCGGTACGACAGTTATTTCCACTTCAATACCGACAGATACATCAAGGCTGGCAACTGTGTGATGTCGGATGACGAAGGTGCGAACATCGCCATCATACCATTGCGCTCTGACACGGAAGTCGAAGTCATTTGCGGTCAGAAGGAGCCGGAGCTCCAGGGCTGGATACCTCAGTGGACCGAGGATGGTTACATCTACAACCCTGTAGCCACTCCGACTTTCAGCTGCAATGAGCCAGGACAGAGCGTGTCTGCATATATTCTCTATCCTCTGAAGCCGGGCGAGAAAAATCCGGTGAAGTCGGTTGGCATGAAAGGCGGCACCATCGTTGTGCGTTTCGCCGATGGCGGGAAAGACCGCATAACCTTCTCTGTCGAGGGCAAGAGGCTGAAGACTCTCTCCTTCAGATCGAAGAGCAGGCGGTTCTCAATCCTCGCGGACTGACAGGCAGAAGCCGCTCCGTCAACGGTTGAGACCGATCAGCATCACCGGTCCGATGAGCCCGGACTCCGGGAGCGGATCTGACGGACTGAAGAATTGCCATCCTATGAATGTGAGGCGTTCCTTGCGGGGCTTTGCGGAGTCGCCGATGAGCTTGTTGGCCCAGACGTTGGTCACCTCGATCTCGAGGTGGTTGGTGCCTTGGCGCAGGGCTGTCCCGACCTCACATCTATATGGTGCATGCCAGAGCAGGCCGAGGTCCTCGCCGTTGAGACGCACCCTTGCCATGTAGCACACCTTGCCCAGATCGAGAATCGCGCCAGCCGAGCCGGTGCCTGAATCCATGCCGTCCCGGCGGGTGTCACACGAATCGCCGGAAGCCATGCCGTTCCAGCAGAAGTCGCACGAGTAGGTCATGGTGCCTGAGAAGTGTCTTACCGAGTCGAGGCTGCTCTTCGACAGGTCGCTCAGCTCATTCAGCACAATGCCGCCTGCCGGACCCTCGCGGCCATCCTGGAATGTGACCTTCCATGCCGCCTTGAGCTCTGTCACAGAGCCGCATACACGCCTCTCAGGGACTGCGTCGTCCTTCCTGGTGCGGTCGAGCACGATGAACTTCGCGTCATCCTGCGTCATGTCGAGTGTCACATATGTCCTTCCGTCCCTGACGGAGAATGCTGACGCGCCTATCCGACTTCCGTCTGCATCGAGGATGCGCACGGCACCGGCCTCTGCCCTCATCGAGAGCTCGACCGTCCTGGCCTCGGGGCTGATGTTTGCTATCCAGTAGATGTCGCCGCCGTCGATATTGCGGTGCACATATCTGACATCCCCACCCGGATCGTTCTCAAGCCTGAGATCGGGCTCTATGCCGAGGGAGGCGAGCACTTCCCTGACTGCCGCGATCTGGTCCCGGCTGCCCCTGGCATCGCATACTGTCACTCCGGCAGCCCTGAACTGCTCTATCCTGTGCTGCAATTCCGGACTCATCCTTCCGGCCTCCGAGTCTATCACCAGGAGCCTGTAGCACATGCCAGAAGGGGTGACGAGCGCACCGTCGCGGGCCTCCATCACATTGAGGGCCATGTCGGCGTTGATGAAGTCATATCCGTACCCGAATGGAAGCTCCGGCCGGCGCTCCCTGAAGCGTGCAGTGATATTGGTGTCCTCGTCGTAGAGGTATGCTATGTCCGCCGCAAAGCGTCCCTGCTGGAGCATGTAGCTGCTGCGCCCGAGGTAGTCGTGCCATGGACGCGCCTCTCCGGCCCAGGTCTCGTGCCTTGTGATCCACTGCCCGAATGTACCCAGCCCCAGGCCCGGGAACCTGTCATCCCTCGGCTGGTGCGGCGAGCAGTGCATGATGAATCTGTTGAGACCGCAGGAGAGTGCCGCATCGGCAAGCCTCTTGAGGTTGCCGGGGAAACAGCTGCAGGCCGGGTAGTGGCCGTCCACGGTCTGCTTGCTGTGCACGGAGAATGACTCTGCCGCACAGATGTTGCCGCCGTAGATGTGCGCGGCTGAAGCGCTCTCGCGTATGTCGGCCTCCACGACAGGGGTCGATGAATAGATGCCCATGCCGTAGCGGACCCATATCGCACCCATAGGCACGGCGGCGCTGCGCTTGGCCATGAGCCCGTCACCGACGAATGCGGAACTCTGCTCGTGAGACTCCATGTGGCACTCCATGCCGTGGCTGTGTGCCACTTCCGCCGCAAGGTCATAGTGGTTCTCGACGATGAGCTCTCCGAGGGTCTTTCTCCAGTCTTCGAGGAAGTCGTCGCTCTTCTCTGCGCTGTCTATCACCATTCCGGTGAGAACGGGCAGCCAGCGCGTGAGGTCGTAGCCTCTGCGGGACCTGAACTGCTCTGTCATGTCGGGCGTCCAGGTGCCCTTGCCGGCCTCGTAGCTGTCCACCATCAGGTACTTGACCGTGGTGCCGAGTCTGTGGCCGCTGGCGCGGTCCATGATGCCGAGATAGTTCCTGTAATAGTCAAGCATGGCGCTGTGGCTGAGCTTGTCGGCTTCAAGACCGACGCCCGCAGCCTCCACGGGACCATTGTGGCGCCCGAGGAGATTGTAGCCGAACCTGTAGATGGTCCATTCGCCCTTGGGGGCACGCCAGTCGAGGATGCCGTCCCTGACCCTGTCGGTGATGTCCAGCACCTCCGAAGCAGCGTGTGCGGCTGTCGTGGCAGGGGAGTGTGCAGTGACCCTCCAGTCCACATCGAATCCGGCCTTCTTCTTCCAGGCTGCGACGGTGTCTGATGCCGCCATGCCGTCGGTGCGCACTGCCACCACGGCGATGTCGCGGTAGTATCTGTATTTGTAGATATCTTTCGGCCACTGCGGCTCATCCTGGAACGGACCGCTGAACTCGTACGGCTCGGGAAGGGCCTCGTGCACCCTTGTGCGGCCCTTGACCTTCATGGTCTGCCATGTCAGCTTTTTCTGCGCTCCGTCCATGGTGACCCATGGACCGCCCGTGATGCTCCAGCCGGGAGAGCTGGCTATGCTGACCTCGAGACCCAGGGAATCGGCCACGTCCAGGGCGTAGCTGAACATGTTGTCCCATTCCGGGGAAAAGAGAGGTACCCTCTTGTCGACTATCACGTCGGTAGGGTTGAGCTGGCAGTTGAACTGGTGGAATCCTGCGATGCCGGCATCGTGCATCCATTCGAGGTCCTTGCGTATGCCCTCCCTGGTGACGTTGCCGTGCATCCAATGCCACCAGACCCTGGGACCGTACTGCGATCCCGGGGTCTGGAAATGGTCGTATATGTCCTGTGGCGACTGTGCTGCCGCAGCTCCTGACGCGAGGACTGCAGCTGCTGCCGCAATGATGAGTCTGCTGATGGCTCTCATGGGGACTACCTCATGAGATAAGCACAGTTGTCCGTGTTCTTGAGCGCTGTGCAGGTGCCTCGTGCCACGGCCTTGAGCGGATCCTCAGCCACATGGAACTGGATATTGACCCTGTCTGTGAATCTCTGGGCGATACCTCTGAGGAGAGATCCGCCGCCGGCGAGCCAGATGCCGTTCTCGACGATGTCCGAGTAGAGCTCCGGCGGAGTCTTCTCGAGCACGTGCAGGATGCTGCTCTCGATCTTGGCGATGGACTTGTCGATGCAGAGCGCGATCTCCTGATAGGTGATCTCTGTCTCTGCAGGATGTGAGGTCACGATGTTCTTGCCGTGGATCACGATAGGTACAGGCTCCTCATCTGCAGGGAGCTCGGTAAGTACGGATCCGACATGGAATTTGATTCTCTCGGCTGTCTTGAAACCTGTCCTGATGTTGTGCTGGACGGCCATATACTCCTGGATGTCGCGTGTGATCTCGTTTCCCGCGGTGCGGACACTCTCAGATTCCACGATACCTCCGAGGGAGATGACGGCGATCTCGGTGGTTCCTCCTCCGATGTCGACCACCATATTGCCCTTAGGGGCCTCCACATCCAGTCCGATACCGATGGCAGATGCCATAGGCTCGTGGATGAGGAAGAGATCATGGGCGCCTGCGTGCTCGCATGAGTCGCGCACAGCCCTGACCTCCACAGGGGTACTTCCCTTGGATATGCCGACCACCATCTTGAGGCTTGGAGTGAAGAGGTGGGTGCGGTTGCCGTTGACCATCTTGATGAATCCGGTGATCATCATCTCGGCAGCATTGAAGTCTGCGATCACTCCGTCGCGGAGCGGTCTGACCGTGTATATGTTCGGATTTGTCTTCTCGTCCATCATCTGGGCATACTTGCCCACGGCGACCATCTTGCCCGACTTGTTGTCGATGGCCACGATGCTCGGCTCGTCGAGGACGATCTTGTCATTCTGGAAGATGACCGTGTTGGCGGTGCCAAGGTCGATCGCCAGTTCTTGTCTTATCAGTGAAAATGCCATAGGATGCGAATTTAGTACTTTTTTCTTGAAAAGTGCAGACTGACCGAAAAACTGCCACTTTTGTTATATTTGCAGCAATGAGTCAGCACCATTGCAGACAAGGCCATAAACTCGACTTTTAATGAAAAGGTTTTTCTTTTGCATCCTGGCGATGCTGTCAATCACATGCACTTGTATCGCGCAGGATGACGCAGCCTCTTTGGAAAGAGTCATCTCTTCACGCCGAAGCATACGAAGATATACCGGGCAGACCGTTAGCAGGGATGTGCTGGACCGTATCGTGAGCAATGGCCTCAAGGCCCCCAGCGGCATGAACCGCCAGAGCTATGAGCTGCGCATAGTCGATGATCCGAAGCTTCTCGAAGAGATATCCCGCTCTGTCAATCCAGATGTGAAGAGCATATTCGCAGGTGCGCCTGCAGCCATTTTCATCGCCAACGGGACGTCCTATGATCTCTCGCAGGTGGATTGCGGACTCCTTGCCCAGAACATCATGCTGTCAGCCCGGAGCCTGGGCCTCGGCAGCTGCTGTATGGGCGCTCCTGTGCGTCAGATGAAGTCGTCTGAGGCATGTGCCGGCTACATGGAGAAACTTGGTTTCAGCAAGGGCTACGATCTCCTGATCGTCATTGCTCTCGGATATCCCGATGAGAAACCCGCTGCAAGACCGCGGAAAGACAAGATGGTCAGATACGTCGACAGGTAGGCCTGGTGACGTGTCTTCCGACAGGGGCGGCGCGGGCGAGCGCCTTGAGAACCTTACTTGGTCTTGAGCAGCTTCACGCCGTGGCTTGGGACAAAGAAGTCTGTGGTTCCGGCCGGAAGGTCATGCTGACTCCATACATCGCGCAGCGTCACATCGTCTCCCGGATAGAAGTCTTTGTATCTGCTGAGATCTACGGTCGTGTCTTTGTGACCGCGGTTGAAGATACCGAAAGCCATGGAACCGTCATGCAGTTCGCGTGCCCATATCTCGATGTATCCGTCAACGACAACCGGCCTCGCCTGATGGCCCAAAATGTCCTGATTGATGGCGTTAACCTCGTGGTTGCAGAGCAACTGGCGGGTGAAGTGATCCATCTGCGCCACATCACATCCTATCAGCATATTTGCTGCGAGTAATGCCCAGAGAGAAATGTGGGTGTATTGTTCATCGGTTGTGAGACGTGAGTCGCGGAGATTGTCACCCCAACCGACCTTGCCGACGATCAGCATGTCAGGGTCGTTCCAATGGTTAGGCTGTCCGTAATGGTAGAGTCCGCGCTGCTGGTCAAAGCCGATATCCTCCAGAGACTCCCAATTGTCAGTGATGTCACCTGTGGTACGCCATGAGTTTGCATCTACGGTATATCCCCACTTCCATACTTCCATCATGCCATACTGGCAGAGTGAGTAGAAAATGTCGCGGGGCTGGTTGCGCAGATGCTCTCCCATGAGCATGTAAGGGCGGATATACGATGCCGCTGTGCCGCGGTCAACCAGGGTCGCGTGCTTGCGGGTATAGCCGCACCAGTCGTATTTCAGATAGTCGACGCCCCATTCGTTATAAGTCTGGGCGTCTTGCAGCTCATGGTCGAGGCTGCCGAGGTAGCCTCCGCAGGTGCGGTCACCAGGAGAGGAGTATATGCCGAATCGCAGGCCGTTTGAGTGAAGCCAATCGCCGAGCAACTCCATTGACGGGAACTTCTCGTTTACAGCTATGGTGCCGTCTGCATTGCGCTCCGGCGCTTCCCATGCATCATCGATATTGATATAGTTGTAGCCATAGTCTGCGAGGCCTTTATCAATGATGGCCTGAGCAGATGAGATGACTTTCTCCTGAGAAACCGACAACCCCCAGCAGTTCCATGAGTTCCAACCCATTGGCGGAGTGAGTGCGATCTGGTCGCCGGCACGGATGATGAGTTCGGTATCGGCTGCACCCTCAGTGTTCTGCGCGTGGAGATGGATGGCATAGTCTCCTGCGTGGGTGAGCTTGCCACTGATGCAGCAGTTGTCGCTGTCGAGAGTCAATCCATCAGGAAGGTCTGGGGATGTGATGCTCATCGGACGCCTGCCGGATACAGGTATCCTGTAAATGACCGGTGAACCTGGGCGTACACCGAACAGCATCGCTCCGTTGAAACGTGGAGCGAGTGGCTCTTCCGGGGTGAGTATATACTTGGGAACGTAGCTGCGCCTGCATGATACTCCGGAGAGGGCGTCTGTGTACTCAGTTATAGCGCGGCAGTATCCTTTTTCGGGCAGGGGAAGTGTGATCTCCTTTGTGCGATTCTGACCGATGGCGAGTCCCAGAGCAGTTTCGCTGAATACCTCTCCAGTTTCAGGATTATATACCTTGAAAGAGAGAGTGCCCTTCTGCTTTTCCTTGATGGGATTGGTGACGGATAACGTAATGCTTTTCTGCCCATTTACGGCTGTTTCTCTGAATGCGTATTCCATAAGGTCGCATTTGTTGAGAATCTGTATCAGGACAGGGCCATGGTACATGCCGCCCTCTGAGTCGTCGTTCCAGACGCGTATGGCCAGGACATTGTCACCATTCTGGTTGATAAGACCGTCCTCCGCATTCACAAAGTACCATCTATCTTCTTCCCATGCTGCTGAAACGCCGTTTTCGCTGTCTGGCATCCCTCCTGTCTTGCCTATTCTCCTGCCATTGATGTATGCTTCATCTGCATCATCGATGCGGCCACAGTAAATCCTGAGTGTTTTCTGGTAATCGGAATCCTTCAGCAGCTCTGAGGGGTTGAAGTGAATCCGGTACCATCCGTATTCTGCCACATGTCCGACATAACCCTGGTGGTCCCATCGCTTTGTGGTGAGTATGTCCTGCCATGATGAATCATCGTAGTCAGTATTCTTCCATTCAGGATTGTCTCCGAAATGGAACTTGGCTGTCTCAAAGGACAGTTCCTTGGCAGAAGCGGAAATCGAAATGACAAACAGGGCGGCAATGAAGCTTGCAAGTTCGTGCACCTTTTTTGACTTTCCCTTTTTGCCTGTGTAGAATTCTGAAACACTCTGTGCCATGCCTGAGATAGATGTGATAAGAAAAAGAAGGGCTGCCAGCGCAGCTGATTTGATTATGCTTGTCATAATAATCGGGTTGACTCCAAATATAACTTATTTCGGGCAAATAATAGTCCATTTGTATCTGGAATGTTTTTGACCCGAGAACAGATGAAGAAGATTTCCGCAACTCCCGCCGCAGGGGTAAACCCTCCTCCGCCATGTGGCATAGAAGAGGACGCTTTTGGCACGCATTGTTTCTGTTCACCCATGCTACAGATACCTGTGAGGCAGGTCAGCAGAAACAGAGGCAGCTGCAGGTGGGGTCTGTTTTTGTCAACCCCCATTTCAGCATACTGTAGGGCATGTCCACAAAAACAAAACTTGCCAAAACCCCACGCGCCCTTCCTGTGCTGATATTTACGTTTTTTCCTTACCTTTGGTCAGTATTGCATCATTTTAATCAAACCACAGGTGCCGGTATGAAACGCTTTATACTCTCGATATTTGTCGCTCTGGCTGCGCTTTCGGGCGGAGCACAGAGCCTGGATCATTACAAGAAAATCATAAAGGAACTCAGTTCGACAAAGTACCAGGGGCGCGGATATGCGCTCAACGGAGTCCGCAAGGCGGGAAAGTATATCGCCAGAGAATTCCGCAGGGCGGGCGTGGATGAGGTGACCCTTCAGCCGTTCTGTATCGATGTGAACTGCTATCCTGGCAGGATGGAGATGTCGGTTGACGGAAAGAAACTAGCGCCCGGGACAGAATTCACGGTACGCGAGTACTGCCCGGGAGTCGATTGCAGCGGGAAACTCTACTTTATCGATGAGGAGCGGTATGACTCCGCAAAGGTGCTCTCCGACCTGGCGAAACCGGAGAATGAAGGCTGCTTCGTGGTATGCGACTACTTCTTCTCGACGCGCCACCGTGAAGACTTCAGCAGGATGCAGTCCAGGGGAGAGTGCCTCAATGCCGGCGTGATTCTCACCTGGACCACCCCTCTGAAATTCTACAGGGCTTACTCCAATCTCTTGATAGACAAACCTGTGGCCTGGGTCATGAGAGATCTGATCGAGGGTGCGTCAGAAGTCAGGCTAAGCTTTGAGAACAAATATCTCAAGGATTATGAGAGCGACAATGTGATCGCAAAGGTGGAGGGACGCCGCCATGACGGATGCTACGTCTTCACGGCGCACTATGACCACCTGGGCAACCTCGGTCGCAAGACCTGCTTCCCCGGTGCGAATGACAATGCATCAGGAACTGCGGGCATCATCACTCTTGCGGAATATTACGCACAGAATACTCCCGAATATGACATGTACTTCATCGCATTCAGCGGAGAGGATACCAACCTGAATGGATCAGGATACTATGTAGAGCACCCTGTGGTGCCTCTTTCCGAGATCAGATACCTCTTCAATCTGGACATGATCGGCGATGACAACCCTGTGATCTACTGCGAGGTCAGCGATGCCGGCATGGACGGGTACGATGAACTGGTGCGGATCAATTCGGAGAAAAAGTGCTTTGCGGGCCTGAACAGGGGAGAGCTCGCCGGAAACAGCGACCACTGGCCCTTTGCACAGAAAGGCGTGCCTTGCATATTCTTTGAGAACAAGGAAGGAAGCGCCTTCCAGTACTATCATACCGTAATGGATGATTTCAGCACCGTCCGATTCGAATCGTTCGAGCCCCTCATGACGCTGATCCGTACGTATTGCGAGCGCCTAAAATGAAACCTCAGCGAAGACAGGCAGATGGTCTGACGCCACCTCCACATCGCCGTTCTGGAATTCTTTCATGACCTTGCTGTCCTTCACCTGTACCTTTGCCTTGTTTTTGAGGCAATAGATGTAATCGATGCATACCCTTGGGTTTATTGCCGGGCACGTCTTGTCTGTGGTAGGAGTGAGCAGATCGAAATACTTTCCGAACTCCATGATGGTCTCACTCTCAGGTCTGGCGTTCATGTCGCCGCAGAGGAAGACAGGCTTGCTGCTGTCTCCGTATCTTTCGCTTAGGATTGAGCATATAGTCCTGGCCTGTTCGAGCTGGGCTTCTGGTGAACGGTGGTCGAGATGTGTGGATGCGAATACATAGTCTTTGGTCTCGACTACGCAGCATGCTCTGTACTCGGAGCCTGAGCCTTTGTCAAGATTGATAACGAAATGGTCAGTGATCTTGTCTTTGCCGGCTACGCCGACTCCGTATCCTCCCTCTCTGTATTCGAAGGCCTTCGCATAGCGGTATTCCCATCCACCCATCGCCTCGGCGAAGTCAGCAAGCTGATGGTTGGAGTGCCGGAGGTTGCAGCTGTCCAATTCATTGAGTGAGACGACATCGGCGCCAACCTCCTTCATCATGTCGGAAATCATGGGAATGCTGTTCTCGAGTTCCTTGGAGAATACACCCACATTGTATTGTACTATCCTGAGCGTGCGTGGCTGGCTGCAGGCGCAGAGAGATGCCACTGCAATAATTGATATCAGTATCTTTTTCATACTTAGGTGGTTAAAGTTTTACATCCACGTATACCGGGCAATGGTCTGAGGCTTTAGTGACATCGCCATTGGTGAATTTTGTCATTGTGTTGGAGCCTATGACCTTCACGGCCTTCGATCCCCTGTAATGGAATATGTAGTCTATGCACCTGGTCGGTCCGCTTACAGGGACTGAAGGCTCTGCGCTTGAGATAAGGTCAAATGCGCCCTTCAGCTTCGCGATGGCTTCCGAGTCTGGAACGGAATTCATGTCTCCGCAGAAGAATACAGGTTTGTCGTAATCCTTGTATCGGCTGTTGGCCCATTTGATGATTTCATTCATCTGGCTGAGTGCATACTCATCAGAAGAGTGGTCCACGTGGCAGGACGCGATGACATAGTCTTTGGTCTCGACCACACACAGGCCGCGGGGCTCATAGTCACCCATGCGGGTGAGGCTGACGACGTAGTGATCCAGAATCTTGCTGGAAGACGGTAGTACCACGCCGTTGCCGTAGGCTCCCTCGCGGTATGCCATGGTGCGACCATAGCGCCACTGCCAGCTGCCGAGTGCAGATGCGAGCGCGGCTGCCTGATTGATGCGGTGTCTGGTGTTGACGCTGTCAAGCTCGTTGAGCGCGACCACGTCGGCCTCCACTTCCTTGATCATCGCCGCCACCATGTCCGTACTGTTGTCCATATATTTCGAGAACACCCCGACATTGTAGACCATAATGCGGAATGATCCGTCCTTCTTGGGGTAAAAGGAACTGCCGACCTGCTGGGGACCATCATCCTTGCTGCCCCATGACCATGGCTTATCACCGTCGTCAGGCGTCGCGCCTGTAGGACTGCATGCTGTTGCCAGCAGACAGAGGACGGCTGATATGATAGTTTTGAATCTCATGTGTGTAGTGCTAAAATTGGACATCACAATAGACCGGACAGTGGTCCGAGGCCTTGTTGACCTCGCCGGTATGGAATTTAACGGCAACATTGCTGCCGGTCACCTTCACGGCCTTTGAATTCTTGTAATGGAAGATGTAATCGATGCACTTGACAGGTGCTGTCGAAGGGTATGTGTTGTCGGTTGCGGAGAGCACGTCCCATGCACCTTTGAGTGCGGATATGGTCTGTGATTCCGGCTCAGAGTTCATGTCTCCCACGAAGAATACAGGCTTTTCACAGTCTCTGTATCTTGAAGAAGCCCATGCGTTGACAGCCAGTGCCTGTGCTGTGGATGCATCCTGCGAGGTGTGGTCAAGGTGTGCTGCACCTATCACATACTTGTCTGTTTCCACTACGCATATGCTTCTCTGCTCGGAACCGGATCCTTTGGCGAGGGTGACCGTGTACGAATCCACGATCTTCATGCTCTTCGGTAGCACGACTCCGTTGCCGTAGCCGCCATTGCGGTAATCCATGGCCTTGCCGAATCGTGACTGCCAGTTGCCAAGGGCGTTGGCAAGAGCGGCCACCTGGTTGGTGTTGTGCCTTGTATTGCAACTGTCAAGCTCGTTGAGGCCTATGGCATCCGCCTCGATTTCTTTCATCATTGCGGCCACCATGTCCGTGCTGTTGCCCAGGTATTTAGAGAATGCACCGATGTTGTATGTGACGATTCTCAGGGAACCTGACGGCTTCGGGTAGAACTTTACTCCGGGATCCACAGGATCGGTGCTTCCGCTGCCCGATCCTGATCCCCACTGCCATGGCTCGTCTCCGCTGTTGTCCTGCTTGATGTCGGGGCCGCATGACACGGCAAGCGCGATTGCAGCAAGCGGGATAAGAAGGAGTCTGAAATGTTTCATGCTGACAGAGATTTAAAAAGGAGGAGGCCGAGGAGGCCCCCTCCCGGATTGTTACTTCAATTTTGGTGAGTCTCCTGAGAGGTCCCATATGGTCTCAGGCCACTTGAGCATCTTGGCGACGCTTGAAATGGTGGATCCTTCCGGAGCGGCCTTTCCATGGTAAGCATAGAAGTTTAGAGAGGCATCGTATGCAAGAGGTGCGGATGGAGATGTGTTCTCCATGTCCTTGAGCACGTAATCCCTGTTTCCATCCTTGTAGGTCATGTCCGGACGGCGGTAGCAGTCTGTCATGGTGTTCTTGATGTTTGCAACACCGATGACGGCGCCGGAGCTCCAGTTGTTGCCGGTACCAAGGTCATTTGACACTACCTTGTTCCATGCGATGCACTGCTCGATGGTGAAGTTGAGGTCAGTCTCTGCAGGCTTGCCGTCCTTGGCAATGGCGAGGAGACCTCCTACCTGCATATAGACAGCTTTCACGTCACCGGAAGCGTAGCATCTCCTGATGGTGGTGCCTATGCAGTTGTTCTCCATCACACCGATCAGACCTCCGGCCATGCGGTTGCCTGATGCTGTCAGGATGACGTCTCCAGTGGCATAGCAGTCCTCGATCAGAGATGGTGCTGCACCTGCAAGACGGCTTCCGTTACCTATGAGACCACCGATGTGGTTACCTGTCCTGGCGGTGAGGTTGACCTCTGAAAAGCACTTCCTGATGGTTGCGCCTCCAGCCATTGAGCCGATGATGCCACCGCAGTAGTTTCCACCTACCTGGATGTCACCCTTGGCGCTGCAGTTCTCAAGGAGAAGTTCCTGGCCGTTTGCATAGCCGAGGATACCGCCGCAGTTCTCTCCGTTAGAGAGGATAGGGATGTCTGTATGGCAGTTGATGAACTGGCATCCGTTGGTCGAATTGATGTAGCTTACGATGCCGGCGGTTCTCTTTGTTCCATAGAGGCTTCCCTTGACATTGACATTTGTGAATGTGCAAGGTTTCTTGGTGATGATGCCTACCACACCTGATACATCATCCGGCATCTTGTCGTCCTTGTTGGCATCAACTACGGTGACATCGATGTCGATATCCTTGAAAGTGGCGTTTGAAGCTCCACCGGCGAGTCCTCCGACACCTGCTGTGGTGCCGTTGAGGTTGATGACAAGGCCGTTCACCTTAACATTGGTCACAGATGCACTGAAGTTTTCAGAACCGATAGCTGCACCGAGAAGACCGGCCTTGGATGCTCCTACGGTAAGAACAGGTCTTTCGAATGTGACATCGTGTACAGAACCGTTGAGCACTCCGAACATCGAAGGCGACGACTCTGATGAGCAGTTGAACCCGATGAGCTTGTGACCGGCTCCGTCGAAATCGACAGCGAGGTCATAAGGATCGATGTTGTTGAGCGGAGCCCAGTCCTCAAGTTCAGACATGTCGACATCGCAGTCAAGCTTGAAGTATGTCTTCTGTCCGCTCTTGAGACCCTTGGTCATACAGAGCATCTCGGTTTCGTTGCGGATGATATACGGGTCAGATTCTGTTCCTGAACCGAACTCGTAACCAGAAGCAGGAAGGAGCTTCCTGCGGAAGAAGATGTAGACAGTGCTGTCTGCCTCCGACATGCTGATATTCTCGCTGCCCTCGACCTTGGTGATGGAGATAGGGAGAATGTATGTCTCTCCATCCTCAGGCATTGCAGTGCTGTTGAGCGTGATCTTCTCCTGAGTGGAGACGGTGTTGTAGCGAGGCAGCAGGAACTGTGTCGCCGAGATGGTGAATGCGTCTCCCGGAACAGCCTCATAGCTGGTTCCATGTTCCGCATTGTATGCGCTCACCTTTCCAGGGTTAGGGCCTATGGTGACGGTGAGAGCTTCGTCTGAGATTGACTTGGCGTTGATCCAGAGAGCAAATGACTTGGTCTTTGGAGCCATGAGTGCCACTTCCTCATCCAGGCCGTCGATTGTGAGACCGAGGCTTGCCGGGGCGTCTATCTTCTGCTTCTTCTCGTAGTCATACTCTGCCTGGCATGAGGCCAGTACGAAGAGAGAGAGAGCGATTGCTGAAAATATTCTTGCTTTCATTGTCATACGGTGTCTGATGGTTAGATTTCCCAGCCCTTGTTCTGGACGAGTGCTCCGTCGGTGAGAGATATCTCGTCGGTCGGGATAGGGTAGTAGTAGTCACGGTCCTCATTCCACTTGCCAGGGTCGTTGTGGTTTGCGTAGATGCATCCCTTGTTGCCTTCGGTAAGGACTATGTCCTTGCCGATCTGCAGCTTGACCACTGTGGCTGCGAGACCTGAAGGTGCTGTACCCTCATAGAAGCATACGTCCACGTTGCCGTCGTTGTCAAGGTCATATGAACCAGGTCCAGGTACATAGAATCCAAGGAGTGGATGTGTGAATGCCTGGCCGTTCTTCCACCTCATGATGTCATAGTAGCGGAAGTTCTCGTCGAAGAGCTCGACTGCACGCTCCCTGCGGATTTCCAGAATGACACCTGTGAAGGAACCTGTGACATTTGGGTATCCAGTCTCTGCTGCGAGAAGATAAGGGTCAGGGTTGGCGTTTGCTGCAGCGAGGTCGATGTTAGGCATTCCCACTCTGTTGCGCAGGAGCTTGATGGACTTGTCGAGGTCAGCCTGTGTGAGGGTTCCAAGTTCAGCCTTGGCCTCGGCGAAGTTGAGGATCACTTCGGCTGCACGGAACACAGGGAGATCGTTGTAGGATGCACCGTAGAGGTCCACCTCAAGGTCGATGCCCTGCATGTATTTTGTCATGTGGTATCCGGTCACGGTGTGTCCGAGGTCCGGAGCCTGATAAGCGGTGCCGCCTATGCGCTTGTAGCCTGGTGTCCTGATTGACTGCGACAGTCTAGGGTCGCGGTTCTCTGTAGACTTGGCGAACTCCTCAGTCTCCCAGCCTGCCTTGTCGGTGTAGCGGCTTCCGTCCTTCATGAGGTATGAACAGAACATCTTGCGTGTCATGCCCGGGTTGCCATAGTTTCCGAGAACATTGTAGGTGGCATTGTGCTTAACCTTGAGGGCAAGGTCATAGTCCCTGGCGAGGATTATCTCCGAAGCAATGGCATCGGTGCTCGCGAAGAGGTCGCGGTAGCTGTCGTTGATGCCGCTGCCGTTGTAGATGGAGTAGCCGCTGGTGAGGATGAATTCCTCTCCTGCTTCTGCCGCCTGCTGGAGGTACCACTCGTATGAGTGCTCAGGGTAGCTGATGCCGTGATACTTGCGGAATGTACCCTCGAAGAGGCATGCCCTGCTCTTGAGAGCCAGTGCTGTCCACTTGGTCACCTTGTAGACATTTTTCTCTGAAGGAAGGTACTTGATGGCGAAGTCAAGGTCTTCTACCACATGCGCCATGACGAGCTCGCGGCTGTCTCTCGGCTTGTAGAGGTCAGGGTCTGCAGATCCAAGCTGCTTGTCATACCAAGGTACGTCTCCGAATCTCTTCACCTTTTCAAGGTAGAAGAATGCCCTGAAGAAACGTGCCACTGCCTGGTATTCATTGCGGACGTTGATGTCGTCGCAGTTCTCTGAATACTCGATCAGGGTGTTGTAGTCTCTCAATGCCGTGAAAGTCCAGCCGCTGCCTGATGCCGGTACGACGCGTGTGCCGTTCATCTCGTTGGAAAGGCTTGTAGCCACGATCAGGTCTGATCTTTCCCCATAGACTGCCGTGCTCGGGAGGTCTGCGTAGAAGTTGTTTGCAAATGCATCGAGCTCTGTCCGGGTCGAGAAGAATGAGTCCGGAGAAAGCTGTGCGAGCGGCGACTTGTTGAGGTCGCATGATGATAATGCCGCTGCCGCTGCTGCTATCAATATGATTCTTTTGTTCATGTTATAGTCCTCCTCTGATTAAAGTGTGATGTCAATACCGAACATGAATGATCTCTGCCAAGGATAGATACGCATCTGGGTGTTGGTCTGTGCCATCTCAGGATCGATGTATCTTGAATGTGCCTTGAATGGAGAGAAATATGCAAGGTTCTCACCTGAGAAGTAAACCCTGACGTTGGAGATGTTTGCCTTCTGAGTGAGTGACTTAGGAAGGGTGTAGCCGAATGAGAGGTTCTTCAGACGGCAGTATGCGATGTTCTGGATGTACCTGTCGTTAGGGACAGTGAGCTCTCTGTTGTCACCGAGTGCCACATATCCTCTTGGACGAGGAAGGTATGAGTCAGGATTCTCCTCGCTCCAGATCATGGTGTGGAAGTCCCTCGGCATGAGTGTGGCGTAAGGACGTGCGTACGGACCCCAGAAGAGCACATTGTTGGTGGTAGGATACCAATTCATCTTGCCCACTCCCTGGAAGAAGATGGAGAAGTCGAAGCCCACCCATGAAGCGCTGAGGTTGAGACCGTAGTTGTATCTCGGTTTGGAGTTTCCGATGATGGTGCGGTCGCCTGGATTGTCGGCGGTATTCTCTCCCACGTTTACCTTTCCGTCACCTGTCAGGTCGAGGAATTTCACGTCGCCGGCATGAAGGCCCTTCTCGTCACCGGCAGCCGACTTGATGGCGCTGTTGACGTATGTCTGGTCGATTGCGTAATTTGCAGCTTCTTCGTCTGTCCTGAAGAGACCGTCGGTATGGTATCCCCAGATTTCGCCGAGTCTCTGCCCTACATAGTAGGTCTTTGCAAAGGACTTGGTCGGGTTGTCGTATTTGGTGATGTCGGTCACATAGTCGCTGAGACTTGCACTAACGCCGTAGTTGAATGGCTTGCCCGCGAGGCTGAATGAGTCTCTCCAGTTCACCATGATCTCATATCCCTTTGTCCTGAGGTCTGCTGCATTCATCTTAGGTGCGCTTGCACCGTAGGTTGCAGGAAGTGCAGCTCCTGCGATGAGCATGTCCTTGGTGTCGCGGATATATCCGTCGAGAGTGAGTGTGAGCTTGTTTCCGAGGAAGGCTGCGTCAAGTCCGAGGTCGTGCTGGAGAGCCCTCTCCCATGTCAGGTCGGAAGCCACAGGGGCGCCGATGTTGGCGATAGGAGCGAAAGCTCCCGTACCGAAGCTGTAATCTGCCTTTGAGATAGTCACCTTGCGGACATAGTCATAGTAGCCCACCTGCTGGTTGCCGAGAGCACCGTAAGAATAACGGAACTTGAGGGTGTTCATCGTGTCCTTGAGAGGAGCGAAGAATCTTTCTTCAGAGACCTTCCAACCTGCTGACATTGAAGGGAAGAAGCCCCATCTGCTGTCTGCCGCGAATCTTGACGATCCGTCAAAGCGTCCGCTGACCTCGAGAAGGTATTTCTCCTTGTAGTCATAGTTGAGTCGTCCGAAGAAGCCCTCGATGGCATATTCGTTCTGTCCTCCCTTGACCTCCATTCTGGTCTCTCCGTCCTCTCCGGGACCTATGAGGTTGAGGTCATTGAGTGAGTCGGACATGAGGTAGTAGCCGATAGAAGTGATATCCTTGTAGTGCTTTGTCTCCCAGTTGAAACCGCCCATGACCTTCAGGTGATGATTCCTGGCGAAGGTGTCGGTGTAGGTTCCATAGACATTTGTAGCGTAGTAATTCTGAGTCTGATTGATCTCCTGGAGTTTGTTGATCGAGTTGGAATTGGTCACCCAGAGTATCTCACCCGGGTAACGTGAGTAGCACGTGTTCACCGAGCGGTTCATGTTGTAGTACTGGTTGAAGCTGTATGTGAAGTTGGCCTTGATCACAAACTTTGAGAAAGGAGTCACAGTGGCCTCAGTCGTGGTAGAGAAATTGGTGTTGGTGTCACCGTTGGTGTAATCAGGATTGTCCAGCACGGTGAGCATGCCGTCCATCACATAGTTGTTGCTTGCGAACGAGGTGTAGCCGATGCTGGTTCCGTCAGGGTTGTGTGCAGGGTAGCTTGCAAGCGCGTGCACAGTCATGAGGCTGAACGCGGTGTTGACGCCGCTTCTTCCAGGATAGTCGTACTTGGACCTGTAGAAGCTGGTGTTGTTGCTGAATGACAGCCACTTGTTCACGTCGAAGGTGAGCTTTGAACGGAAGTTGACCTTCTTGTTGTTGTCGGTATTCTTCCTGAAGATACCGTCTTCCTTGTTGTATCCTCCGGAGATGAAGTACTTCACGTGCTCTGTACCTCCGCTGAGGGTGACATTGTGCTGCTGGTTAGGACGTCTGTCCTGGAACAGTTCATGATACCAGTCAGTGTTTGCATAATATACATAGGTATTTCTGCCTTCTCTCTGGTCGATCATGACCCAAGGACGTGATGGATCCTCGGTCTTGTCGTTGCGGCGCGCCCAGAGCTGCTGCATGTCCTCCTCTGTGTAGGTGGTGTAGTTGGTACCGTTCTGTGCGTGGTAGAAGAGGTCGTTGAGATAGACAGAGTAGTAGCCTCTGGTCTCGAACTCGGTGGATGTGGTAGGCTCTTCCCATCCGAATCTGCTGCTCACGCGCACGGTCGCCTTGCCGTCCTTGACCGCTCCGTTCTTGGTGGTCACGAGGATGACTCCGAATGATGCGCGGGCTCCGTAGATGGCTGCTGCAGATGCGTCCTTGATGACGGAGATCGACTCTACGTCATTCGGGTTCACTCTGAGGAGATCCATTTCAGCACCATCGACAAGGACAAGAGGGTTACCTCCATTGATGGAGTTGGTTCCTCGGATATTGATGGCTGCTGAGTTTCCAGGGCGGCCGGAGTCAGTGGTGATGTTGAGTCCCGGAACTGAGCCCTGAAGCATGTGGGTGAGGGTAGGGGCAACTCTGTTTTCAAGGCTCTCGGACTCTACGGTAGCGATGGCGCCGGTGAGGTTCACCTTCTTCTGCACGCCGTAACCTACGACTACGGTTCCCTCGATGGCAATGGCATCCTCTTCGATGGTGATGTCCAGCCTGTCAGACTTTGGATTGATTGCGACCATCTTCTCGGTGAATCCGAGGCAGTTGACGGTCAATGACTTCGTGCTGCCATTCACGTTGATTGAATAGCGGCCATTGGCGTCTGTGACGGCACCGTTCATGGTACCTGTGATCATGACTGCGGCTCCCGGTACAGGCTGGTTGTTCTGGTCATATACCGTTCCGGAAATGACTCTGTCTGTTTTCCTGTCGGAGCGTGTCGCAGAGGTGTCAGTCTTCTTGGAAATGGAGACTGTTGTCCCGTCGATCACATAAGACACTTTCTGACCTGCGAATATCTGGTCAAGTACCTCTTCGATCGTTGCACCCTTGGCATCGACCGAGATGACTTTTGTGATATCCACATCGTCAGCGTTCAAGGAGATGGAGTAGTTCTCCATCTTGTTCAGTGCGGCTATTGCTTCCTGGACCGATACATTCTTCAGCCTGAGGTCGATGCCTGCAGCGAATGCTGAAGAACAGATCACCATGGATGACGCAATGGCCAAGAACAGATGTTTTGCTCTCATGGTTTTAATAGATTAGTTAATGATGTATATTATATCGATTTAAGATATGTCACTCCGTCTTTCCTGGTGATGGTCATCTTGTTGTCCCTGTTGAGCGCATCGAGAATCTGGTCCAGTGATTCCCCGTTTGTGAAGAGTGCCAGGATATGGGTATTTGCAAGCTTTTCATCCTCTACCACGACCGTGCTGCCGAACACTCTGGTGAGGTCTTTTGCGATGTCACGCATGGAAATGCCGTAGAAATTGATGATTCTTCCGGACTCAAAGGACCGGAAATGGGCGAGGTCGAAGCACTGCATGTCCACCTTCCCGCTCTTCCTGTCGTACTGGACCATGGAGCCGGGTACCATCTTCATGGTGCTCTCTTTTCCCATGATGTCCATGTCAAGCTCTACTGAGCCCTCGATGAGTCTGACTTCGACGCATTCGTTTTCCCTGTATGACTTGAAGTCAAAAGTGGTTCCGAGCACTTTGAGGCGCACGTCTCCGGATGATATGATGAACGGGTGCTTTTTGTTGGAGCTGATATGCGCGTATACCTCACCGTCCACGAAGATCTTACGCTCGTGTCCGTCAAACCGTGAAGGATAGATCACCTTGGTGCCGGCGTTGAGGCAGATGACGCTGCCGTCAGGGAGCTCCATCGTTTCAGTCTGCCCGATGGCAGCCGTATACTCAGTCCATGTCACATCCTTCCGGCCGATGGATGAGAAAATGATTGTGAATGCCACAATGAGGGCTGCGAAGGACGCAGCTGCCGCCCAGAACATCGCTATCCTGTGAGTGTCCCGTTTATGAGTATATCCTTCGTTGAAAAGTGTTTCCAGATCTTCGGTGACATCACTGTCGAAGCCGTGTTCAGCGAGCCACTTCTGTTCGGCAATCTCGTCCCCGGGGGACATGATGCCATGAAAATAACTGTCAATTTTCCCGTTCATACATATATATGACGAGCGGGACGGGAAAAATGCGTAACGGTCAGTTCAGTTTTTTTCTTAAATCTTTCATCCCGAGTTCAAGATGCTTTTCCACTGTCCTGACAGAGATTCCCATTTCCTCGGCGATGTCTGTGTTGGAGACGTCCATCATCTTGCTCAGTCTCAGCACCCGGGCCCGTTTCTCCGGCAGGCTCTCTATCACTGACGTCATGGCTTCGGCCTCGTCTCTCCGCAGAATGGCCTCTTCCATGTCGGGAGCAGCGATGTCCCCGATCCAGTCGTGTGTGACATCGCTTGCCCATTTGGATCTGAGATAATCTATGGCCTCGTTTCTGGCACAGACGAAAAGCCACCTCTTGAGTACTGTGGAGGAATCAAGTGACTTTCTCTTGATGAACAGCCTCATGAATACGTTCTGGGTGAGGTCCTCCGCATGTTCTCGGTCTTTGATGACACGGGTGATGAACGTGAGCACGGCTGCGGCATGACGCCGGTAGAGGACGTCGAAGCTCTGTATGTCTCCGTCCTTCATCCTGCGTATCAGCGCCTCATCTGAGAGATGTCTCATCATCCGTTTTCCAGGTATTGATCAATATGGCCTTGCCGGCACGTGTTTCCTCACGATGGCGAGGAGTTTTTCAAGGTTTTCCGGGGTGTTGGCGCCGACCACGAGGTCTGGCTCCTTGAGGGACGGGAATTCCCCATTGAGGTTGCAGATGCAGCCTCCGGCTTCAGTCATGACGAGACCGGCCGCTGCGTAGTCCCATGGCATGAGACGCATCTCGAAATAGAGGTCGCATCTGCCGGCGCCTATGAAGCACATCTCCACGGAAGCCACTCCGAAACGCCTGTAGTCGTTGGACTGCATATACACATCCATGATGATGTCGTTGCAGGACTGGGCGAATTCCTTGCGGTAGGTGCTCATTGCGGTGCATATCAGCGACTCGCGGAACGCCTTCGACGAGACGTGGATCGGCCTGCCGTTGAGGAAGGCGCCCTTGCCCTTCTCGGCTGTGTAGAGCTCGCCGATGCGCGGACAGTACACGACAGCCATGATGACCTCCGACTCCTTTGCCAGTGCGACAGAGATGGAGCATTCCGGCAGAAAATGCGCATAGTTGGCGGTGCCGTCGATAGGGTCTATGATCCATGTGTACTCCCTTTGCTCCGTGACGCAGTCCTCTTCTTCGCAGAGGAAGCCTGAACCCGGCAGAAGTTCCGAGAGTTCTGACAGCAGGAAATGCTGCACGGCAAGGTCGGATGAGGTGACGATATTCTCGCAGCCGTCCTTTTCATCTACCACGAAGGAGTCCGTCATCATCAGCGATGACGCTTCCTTCACGATGGCGATCACATCTTCAATATTCATGACTGTGGGTCTGTATGCTGGTGCGTAAAAATCTGGGCGGTAAGGTTCGCGCCCTCCGCCCAGATCGGTTATCTGCTGTGAAAGCTTATGGCATCTCAGGGAGACTCCATCCGTCACGGTAAGTGTGCTTGATGAGCTCTGCTGCGTATGCCTGTGCGTTTACCTTTTCAGTTTCCTTGGTGATCTTAGGGTCGCCGTCGACAACCTTTACCACTGTTCTTTCGAGCTTGAGGACTTCCTCAGGGGTGATGTTGGTGAACTTCATGTTGAGACCGTCCCAGAGAAGAGGCTTGTGGAGACCCTGCAGACGTACTGCGAGGACACCCATAACTACCATCTCGTTGAATGGGCCTGCTGAAGAGAAATCAGACTTGGTGAGGATGCGGTTCTCAGGTGCTTCCTTGCAGGCACGGATCCAATCCTGTTCGTGGCTCATGCCTACGCGGCGCTGAGTCTTTGGAGCATTTGGAACGCGTCCTGAGAGGAGGAACGGCTTCTGTCCGTAGCATCCGCACACGAGGGTGTCCTTGGTGCCGTGGAAGATGGTGGTGCCGCCGCCTTCGCGCATGAGGTTCTTTCCTTCAGGCCAGCCTGCAGGGTACTCAGGGAGGAGACCTCCGTCATACCAGTGGATCTCGACCTCAGGCATTGCTACCTTAGGGAGGTTCTCACGTGCAGGGTAGGTGAGCTTCACATGCTGTGCGTTAGGAGCGCAGTCCGGGAAGAGAGGGGTTGAGCATCCTTCGACCTTGATAGGGTAGAGGAGGTTGAGAGACCTGAAGGCCACGTGCATGATATGGCATGCCATGTCACCAAGTGCACCTGTGCCGTAGTCCCACCAGCCGCGCCAGTCCCAAGGATGGTATGCGCGGTTGTAAGGGCGCATCTTCGCAGGACCGATGAAGCAGTCCCAGTCGAGTCCCTCAGGGATAGGCATGGCCTCTGTAGGAGTCTCGAGACCCTGTGGCCAGAGAGGGCGGTCGGTAGCGCAGTCTACTCTGCGTACCTCTCCGATCTCACCGTTCTGGATCCACTCGATCACCGTGTCTGTATCCTCGGAAGAAGCTCCCTGGTTACCCATCTGTGTGGCTACCTTGTACTTCTCTGCGAGTTTGGTGAGGAGACGTGACTCATATACTGTATGTGTAAGAGGCTTCTGAACATAGACATGCTTGCCGAGTTCGATTGCATTTGCAGCCACGATGGCGTGGGTGTGGTCAGGAGTAGCGACGAGCACTGCGTCGATGTCCTTTGCCATCTCATCGTACATCTTGCGGAAGTCTGTGTATCTTGCAGCATTCGGATGGCGGCTGACTGCGTCCTTTGCATAGTTGAAGTCAACGTCACAGAGGGCTACGATATTCTCGGTGGTCTCCATCTGGTGGAGGTTTGCGTTACCCATGCCTCCGACACCAACGGCTGCGATGTTGAGCTTGTCGCTCGGAGCCGGCTTCTTCTTCGGAGTCTTGGCGAATGCGAGCTCTGGGGTCATGGAAAGACCGAGAGCCGCTGCAGTTCCAGTCTTGAGGAAGCTGCGTCTAGAAATCTCTTTCATAATTTCAGTGTTTTGTGTTTGTGGAATGAGCCGGAAAGGCTCTTCTTACAAATATAGAAAAAATACATTGAGATTAAACATCTGTCCATCCGCTTTGTCTAAAGATTTGTAAAATCATTGAGCCTTTTTCACATAGTATATGATATTCTTCCGATCATCAGCATACAGGGCGGTCATGCTGACAGCCGCTCTTTTCATATCTGCAGCACACATCCTTTCCGCCCAGCCGGGGAACCGTGGCGGAACCCCGATGGTCCGCATCGGCGGCCAGGCAGGAAGGCCGGGCGGCCAGATGCCCCTGAATATGGAGCGTGCCTGGGTCAGGGGTACGGTATATCTCTCTCCGGAAGAGGAGGGACAGGAGGAGGCTCCCGGCGAGGGCGCTGTCATCACAATCCTGACCCGCAAGTCCAAGGAGGACAAGATCGACACGACCTATACCGTGGCCGGCAAGGGCGGCCACTTCTTCATTGCGGGGCTCAAGACGGGTGTGGCCCATGTGAGCTTCTCGATGATGGGATATGAGGAGCAGGCGCGCACCATTACCCTCAGTCCCGGCGAAAACAAGTTCATCGCCAACCTGAAGCCGGAGATCGAGTCACTTGACGGTGCGGTGGTGAAAGAGACGGTTCAGCCGGTATCCCTTAGGGGCGATACCATAGTGTTCCACGCATCAGCCGTCAAGACCGAGAAAGGGGAGATGGCTATCGATGTGCTTGAGCAGATGCCCGGAGTCGAGGTCAGTGACAGCGGTGTCAAGGTCCTCAATGAGGATGTACGCAATGTCTATGTCGATGGCGCCCTGCTTTTCGGGTCGGCGCCTATGAAGGCTCTGAACAACCTCCCGGCCGAAGAGGTCGTGACCATCAAGTCGTATCAGGAATACGCCAACAAGGACCCTCATCACAAGATAAGCCGCAATGAGACCAAAGAGCGGGTGCTTGACATCGAGACCAAGAGCAAGCCTAAGTTCGTGACCGGCGGAGGCGTGCTTGCCGGCGGGGGATTCGATACCGACAGCACATTCCACAAGTTCCGTTACACACTCGGCGGCGATTTCAATGCCGATTCGGAGACCCTCCAGGTGGGGGTCAGGTACAATATCAACAATATCAACGATGCCTCTACCCGCCGCAGGGGAAATTCATTCGGCCAGGCATCGGGAGGCGGGGCCGCCGACCTCAGGGCAGAATCCCTTTCGCTCAGCCTGAACCGCAAATGGATGAGCCCGACCACCAGGAATTACGTGCTCGGCTCGATAGGAGGGTCGTATTCCTACGGCAACAGATACAATGTCACCGAGTCCATGAGCGAGAGGATTTACTTCCCGACCGATTCATATACCTCCAGGAGCCAGGAGTCGCGTTCATACTCCGCCAGCACTGCGAAGTCGCATCAGGTCTCCGTCAACGGAGCCAAGGCACTCAAAGACGGCCAGCTGACGGCCAGCGCCTCATATTCCCGCAATGACAATTCCAGCGATGGATTCAGCCATACCTACAACTATCAGGACAACCTTCCGCGTCAGGGTACCTCCACATCCAACAGGAAGGATTCGGACAGTGATTCGTACAGCGTCTCCTTCGGAGCTCAGAAGGGACTGTGGGACAAGCTGAGACTGAATGCCTCCCTGACGGCAGGGCGCGGTTCGAGCGACGGCGTGTCGACCAAGATAGACACCACGACATCGACCATCACCAATACCGTCCTGAATATCGATACCGGAAACGAGTCCCGCAATTTTTCCGTGTCTCCGTCGGTGAGATATGAGATTTCCGACAGGAGTTCCATCGGTCTGGGATACAGCTATTCCAACAATTACAGCAGCGTTCTGCAGTGGTCATATGACGTGACGGATCCGCTCCACTCTGTCCTTGATACTGTCAATACCTATACCAGGACCAATGACAACAACACTCATGGTGCCTCACTCGACTACCGTACCACTTTTGCAGACGACAAGGTGATTCTCAGCGCGAAGCTTGATTTCAAATCTGTCGGCATCAACCGGCAGGACTCTTTCCCGGAGGATGAGCCACTGTGGTCAAAGAGATTCAATTCGCTCCGGCCTGCCGTGAGTCTGGGCAACAATACCCAGCTCAACCACTGGATGCTCTCGTGGACGTCAACGTCATCGCATCCTTCGATAGAGCAGCTCCGTCCGCGTCTGAACAATACCAACCTGTACTCTGTCACTGTCGGAAATCCGGATCTCAGGCAGAGTCGCGCGCATAATTTCAACTTCGCATACAGCACGGTGCTTGGCAGGGAAGCCAGAGAGACCATGCTTGAGACGGAGACATTCGGCAACATGCATGAGAGGTTCATGAAGATGTCGAGCCTGAGCACTTTCGGCATAGGCGGCGGATTCAGTTTCACCAATGACAACGTCGTCAGCAGGCGCACCTACTTCGCGCGCGAGACCTATCTGCCTCAGTATGGGTACACCATGCCGGCCCAATCCACCCTCACCGGCTATGAAAATGCCTCCGGACAGTGCGGCGCCAACCTGCAGTCGAGGCTGGAGCTTCCTGTGGAGAAGATAAGATGCATGCTCTCCACGGGCCTGTCCGGCTCGTGGGACAGGTCTCCGGTCTATGTCGACAATGCCCTCACTTATACACAGAATGTACGCCCGACATTGTCTCTCGGACTGAGGAGCAACTTCTCCCGCAAGGTCCGTTTCAATGTAGGCGCCTCAGGGTCGTATGTGTACTCATACAACAGCGAGAAGGACGCGTCGGAGTACTTCACCGAGGCGATCCGTGCCGGTTTCGAACTCAACAACATCGTCAAGCATACCTACATGGGCGGCAACTACACCAAGACCTTCATGCAGGGCATTTCCTACCAGTCGATCAATGACAATATCCTCGACCTCAGGGGCGGTGTGCGCTTCGGTCCGCGCAACAACATCGACTTCTCCGTCAATGTGCATGACCTCTTCAACAGGACATCCGGATTCAGCACCGCAATGGCGGCGGAATATGTACGCAATACATGGAACCACAATTTCGGCCGCTATGTGATGTTCACTCTGGCTTACCGCTTCAACAAGATGGGTCAGAGAGGCGGCTTTGGCGGTCGTGGAGCTGGCTTCCAAGGCGGCGGCTTCGGCGGTCCGGGTGGCGGTTTCGGCGGCTTCTGATGCGGTCAGCCTGCTCCGGGGAGAGACTCAGTCCCGGGAGAGTGTGCCCGACAGAAGGCGGGGTGCAGGACCTGAAGGGTCCCTGAATACGACTTTCTTGAAGCCGAAAGAGATGAATATCTGGCTGAGTGTCGCCTGGGCGGATTCCCTGGCATGTTCCAGAATTCCCATTTCGATGGCCTTGCTCATCAGCTTATTCTTTGCGTCCGGGACGAAACTGAATACGGCATCGGAGGCGATAGTGCCTGTCTGATCGAACAGTTCTATGTCGCTCGGATTCACGATGGCGTCGAATATAATCACCGGCGGCATCAGGACATAGAGTGTGTCGCCGTCTGCCGCCAGTGATTCGGCGGTCATGCTGCGCAGGTCGACACCTGCCCTGACTTCACCCCTTACGATGAAAACCGCCTCGCCCTCTCTGGTGTATGGGACTGAGAGGAAGGTGGACTTGGATGCGTAATGCCTGTCGATCAGGGTCTCTGCATTGTATCTTGCGGTGGTCAGCTCATGTATCGGCCGGATTTCTTCGATCACTTCGGCCAGCATGCGTACTTCCGTGCCGCTTTTGGTCATGCGGCCGAAGAACTGTGAGAACTTTCCGCTGAACGAGTCAAGCTTGACGAAAATGAATACCGCCAGCGCTGCGATGATGCAGAATCTGACAGATGACAGTATGTATCCGATCTTATTCGTTTCCATTGTGCCCGAAGATTATCTCGACCGACTGCGGGTCATAACCGAAATGTGACAGCATGGCCTTGAAGTACAGTGCCGCGTTGTTTTCCGCATCGCGGAATATGTCAGTGCTGTCGACTGACGCCCTCATGCTGTTTTCTGCCTTCACTGCGTATTCAAGCCTCTCTTTCGGGGAAAACTCGTCGCGCAATCCTGACACGTGGTGGTAGACGGAGACTATCTCTTCCGGCGGTATGCTGAATGAGAGTATCTCGGCTGCCGGGAGGGTGACTTTCACTTTTCCGCCCGCCTTGTCGATCATGACGTCGTCCGGGCTGAAGCCATCCATCCTGATGCCGGCTTTCACATAGGCCTTTGCTTCGTATATGGCCTTTCTGGTCCCGACCTTGTACAGGCAGGTCCCGTCCACTGCGCACAGCCTGGAGAATGTGTATTCGACGGTGCCCAGCTCTGATATCTCTGATAGGACGTTCAGCCTGTCGGACAGTGTCTCGCGATGCCTGCGGCATGATGTGAGCATGGCGGCGGCCAGCAGGGACAGCATCAGATATGTGGCAGTCTTCCGTGTCATGTGACTTGAGTTTCAATTCGTATTGCAATGATATGTATAATTGTCTGTCATTCCAAATATATGCCACTCTTGAGATGCAGTTGTGCTGACTCCATTTTTGTAGTATATTGCAGAAAAATATCTGATTATGAAAAGAGAAGTGTGGATCGACTGGATGCGTGTCGTGGCGTGTTTCATGGTGATGGTAGTGCATAGCACCGAACCTTTCTATCTGGGCGGGGACGGCTCGCTGATACTCTGCAAGGCCGACATGTTCTGGTCTGCCCTGTTTGATTGCGTGGTACGATGCTGCGTGCCGCTGTTCATCATAGCGTCCAGCTATCTCCAGTTCCCGCTTCACTATGACACAGGGACATTCTTCCGCAAGAGAGCGGTGAGGATACTGGTCCCGTTCGCGATATGGTCGGTGTTCTATGCCTTCTACTGGGGTGAGCCTGTGCAGAACCTCAAGGATCTCATATTCAATTTCAATTATGCAGCCGGTCATCTCTGGTTCGTCTATATGCTTGTGGGCGTCTATATTCTCATGCCTCTCCTGTCCCCGTGGGCGGAAAAGGTCGGGAAGAAGGAACTTCTCGGATATCTGGGTCTCTGTTTCTTCACCACTCTGATTCCTCTGTTCAGGGACTGGCTTTCTTCCGATCCTCTTGCAATTACATATGGCCCTACAGGCATACCGCGTCAGGCACTCTATCCTCTCTGGGGTGAGGCCAGCTGGAACGGCTACGGCCTGTTCTACTATTTCAGCGGCTTTATAGGCTATCTTCTTCTCGGCCTTTATTTCAGGAAATTCGTGGGAGAATTGTCTTGGAAGAAGACTCTTCTCATCGCTGTGCCGTCGTATCTTGCAGGATTTGCAGTTGCATTCGGCGGTTTCATCCGCAGGGTGCTTGAGAGCTGCGGCGGCACCTTCCCTGCTGCCGGCAACGTGAATATGGCGGTGTGGTGGGAAACCACATGGGTCAACGATACTGTAGGTGTCGCTCTCATGACCCTGGGCCTCGTGCTCCTGTTCCGAAAGATAAAGGGGGAGGGCGCCTTCTACCACAAGGTGCTGCTTCCTGTGTCTCAGGCCAGCTATGGCATGTATCTCTGCCACATGGTTGCCCTTGCAGCTTTCTCCGGACTGTTCCGTGGCGCGCTCGGCATCGGTGAGGATGGTGTCATGGGCATCTGGACCACTCCTGCGGAGATCAAGCTTACAGCCATCTGCTCTTTCGTTACAGTTGCGCTTGTCGCTGTCCTGGTGAGGCGCATTCCGAAGGTCGGCAGATTCATCATGGGCTAGACCTTCCACGCGACAGGCATGCCGCCATATAGCGGCGGAGGGTTTGCCCCTGCGGCGGGCGTTGCGGAGCTCTCCTCCGCCCGCAAAGGGGCATTCCCGCAGTCGTGACAATGGCGACATAAAGGGAAGAGGATAGCTGGAGTGTCAGCTATCCTCTTCTGAACAATATTGCTGGTCTGGTTTTAGAATGCGATGCTCAAGCCGACTCCGAGAGCCTTGCTGGTCTTGAAATACTCGGTAGAGAGAATCTCGCTCTCGACCTTGGTCTCCCTGTCAAACAGAGTGTGGAAATATCCGAGGTTGAGATCCATTGCAGGGCTGATGCTGACCTTTGCTCCTGCTCCGAAAGAAGTCGAGCTCACTGCGAAACTGAGGTCGGAGTTGTACTCATGACCGCTTCCGGTATTGTGCGCGGTCCTCTGTGCGCCGCAGCTGATGGTAAGCCAGTTGCAGATGTCATACTCGACTCCGGCAAGATACTCAAGTGTGTTTGCTCCGAGAAGGTCCTGGCGGTCGCCGCGATCTGTTGCGGAGTTGTAGGTCTTAGCTCCCTTGTCGAAGTAGTAGTGGCAGGAGCCGTAAAGATGGAGCTTTGAGAAGGCTGTGTAGCCGATGCCGGCGGCGAGGAGTGCCGGGATGTCGTTGTCTAGGCTCTTGCCGTCGTCGAACTGGCCCATGCCGGAGGTGTTGGTTGCGGTAGAATTCTTAAGCGCGAGCTTTGTCTTGAATTCGTAGCGTGCTGCGAGATTCCAGTTGCCGGCCTTGAAGTCGGCACTGACGATAGGCGCTGCCCCAAGTCCGGACTGTGTGCAGTCGAGCGCTCTGTCTGCAGCCATAGGCGCATACTGGCCGAAACCTGCTGCATTGAGGAATGCCGCTGCCGGGAGTCCGTTGATCTGGATGCCTGAAATGGATGCATTGTACCCAGCCTTTCCGTAAGTGAGTCTGAGTCCTGCAGCCACGCTGAAATGATCGTTTATGCGGTAGCCGCCGAGAATCTGATTTGCGAAGAAGTACTGTGTGCCTTCAAGATTCATGTCGACGCCATATTTGACAGGGACACCTGCCTGGTTGAACATGGCGGCGAGCTGCGCTACCTGTGATTCAAAGGCGCCGAGGCCATCTGCATAGCTTGCCTTTCCGCCACCGCCAAGCACTCCGAAATGATCGGCTACGAACCAGCGGCCTCTGACGATTGTTATGTCGAGAGATGGGACGCAAGGTGCGAATGCCTCACCCTTGTAGAGTTTTGAAGCGGAACTGTTGTTTGCCCCGAACATGAGAGGAGCATAGTTGGTAGTGGTCTGCCTTGTCTGCCATGCAGCCTCCCAGTTGAGGCCGAGGTGGAGGCCGTCATTCATGAAGCCGATGCCGGCAGGGTTGAAATATGCTCCGTCGACACTGATGACAGCTTCCTGTGCAGGCATCCTGAAGAATGCCACACTCTGGTTTGTGTTGGTGACCAGACCGCCCGCGAAAGCCGGTACTGCAGCTGCGATTGATGCGGCGATGGTGATGATAGTCTTTTTCATTTGAATGTCCGTTTTGGTGTTCTGATGGGCAAAGATATTGTGACAAACCGGACATTGTGTGGGCTATTATTCCTTTAATTTGGCATAAAAGTCTGTATCTGCATGGTAAAATCCGTAATATATACCAATACGTAAGAATTCTATGGCCTGTTCTCATCCAAAGGAAAAGGCCCGGTGCAATGATTTGCGCCGGGCCTTGGATATGCCTGAAGATGTCTATTCAAAATCGTTTGGCTTTTTCTTCACAGGGTCACAGGTGAGATTGACTCCGAGCTTCTTGAATATCTTCTGGTCGACCTCGCTCAGCATGACGGTAGAATGCACCTGGCATCCGTCGAACTCAGGGAGCTTGGCAAGAGCCCTCTCGCTGACCTCGTCCATGATGCTCAGCATCGACAGTGCCACGAGCACTTCGTCAGTGTGCAGACGCGGATTGTGTCCGTGGAGGAACGACACCTTTGTCTTCTGTATAGGCTCGATCATCTTCTGAGGGAGAAGCTTGACTTCGTGTCCGATGCCTGCAAGTTCCTTTGCGGCATTGAGGATGAGTGCGGCGCTGGATCCGAGAAGAGGACTGGCGTTGGCGCAGATTATCCTTCCGTCAGGCATCTCGATGGCAGCGGAAGCCTGTCCGGTCTCTTCCTGCCTCTGGCGGGCTGCGACGGTGGTCTTTCTGTCATCGGTGCTGATCTTGGCCTGCTTCATCAGTAGGGCTATCTTGTTGACCTCGCTGTCGTTGCAGTCGCCGTCGGCAAGCTTGCAGAGCGCAGTATAGTAGCGGCGGATGATTTCATCCTTTGCTGCCTTGCAGCATATTTCATCGTCACTGAGACAGTATCCGACCATGTTCACACCCATGTCGGTAGGGGACTTGTACGGATTCTCTCCGTAAATGCCCTCGAACAGTGCGTTGAGCACAGGGAAGATCTCGATGTCTCTGTTGTAATTGATGGCGATCTTTCCGTAGGCCTCGAGGTGGAACGGATCGATCATATTGACGTCGTTGAGGTCGGCTGTGGCGGCCTCGTATGCAATGTTCACAGGATGCTTCAGTGGGAGGTTCCATACCGGGAAGGTCTCAAACTTGGCGTATCCGGCCTCGATGCCCCTCTTGTGCTCCTGATAGAGCTGGCTGAGACAGACTGCCATCTTGCCGCTGCCTGGACCCGGTGCGGTGACGATGACCAGAGGCCTTGAGGTTTCGACATAGTCGTTGCGTCCGAATCCCTCATCAGAGTCGATGAGAGCCACATTGTTTGGATAACCTTCAATGGTGTAGTGGTAGTAGGCTTTGATACCGAGCCTCTCCAGCTTTGCGCGGTAGGTGTCGGCGCTGCTCTGGCCGTTGTAGTGGGTGATGACGACCGAACCTACGAGGAACCCCCTCTTGATGAACTCCTCGCGGAGTCGGAGCACGTCCATGTCATAGGTGATGCCGAGGTCCTGGCGGACCTTGTTCTTCTCAATGTCGATCGCGCTGATCACGATGATGATCTCTGCGCGGTCGCTGAGCTGGCTGAGCATGCGGAGCTTGCTGTCAGGCTGGAAGCCAGGCAGTACCCTGCTTGCATGGTGGTCATCGAAAAGCTTTCCTCCAAGCTCGAGATAGAGCTTGTTTCCGAACTGGGCGATGCGCTCCTTGATGTGTTCGGATTGTATCCTGAGATACTTGTCGTTATCAAATCCGTAGTTCATACGGACTGCAAATTTAATCATTCAGGGCTGTATTTCAAAGCCGCTGACGTGCATGAAATGCATTTTTTGCACGATGATTTATTAAATTTTTTTCTTATCTTGTCGGTCAAACAGCGGACTTATGGAACTATATCAGATCAGTCTCGACATGTATCAGACCGCGGGAGTGGGCGTGCTCGCCCTCATCCTCGGACTTTTTCTCACCAGGAAAATCTATTTTCTCAGAAAGATGTGCATTCCCTCTCCTGTATCTGGAGGCATAATCTTCTCTCTCATTTTTCTGGCTCTGTACAAATGGTTCGGGATCGAATTGTCATTCAACGGCACACTGAAGGATCTCTTCATGATCATATTCTTCACCTCTGTCGGATACCAGTCCAATCTAAGGGTCATCAGGCAGGGAGGAAAGCCTATTATAATAATGGTGCTGCTCGTAGCCGTCATCATCATCTTCCAGAACCTCATCCCTGTGGGAATTGCTGCCGCAATGGGGCATGACCCTCTCCTGGGAATGGCTGCCGGATCCATCCCGATGTCTGGAGGTCACGGCACTGCAGGAGGATTTTCCGGACTGCTCGAGCAGATGGGTCTGAGCGGTGCGTCTTCGATCACCATGGCGGCAGCCACATTCGGACTTGTGGCTGGATCCCTCATCGGAGGACCTCTGGCTGAGATTCTCATACGCCGCAATAACCTCTCGATCGAGGATGTGAGTGAAGATGATGCCGACACGATGGTCGGAATGGAAGTGAATGCCGGTCTTCCTGAGGCGAGAGAGGAGCATATGCAGTCGGAGGAGAGCGAGTTCCGAAAACTCTCAAGGGCAGCCTATGCGATGGTGCTCGCCATCGCCCTCGGCACTTTCGTCAGCAAGCTGCTCGCTATGACCGGGATTACTTTCCCTACATATTTCGGATCGCTGCTGGCTGCCGCCCTCATGCGCAACCTGTGCGAGGCATTCCCGGGCAAGGTGAGGCTTCAGATGGACAGGATAGTCTCTCTTGGAGATGTGTGCCTGTCGCTTTTCCTCGGCATGGCCATGGTGTCGCTGCGTCTCTGGGAACTCGCCGGCATGGCGCTGCCGCTTTTCTCCATGCTGGTGGCGCAGCTCGTTTTCATGGGCGCCTTCGCCTACTTTGTGGCCTTCCCTCTTCTGGGCCGCAATTATGACGCGGCTGTGCTTGTCAGCGGCATCTGCGGTTTCGGCCTTGGCGCCACACCGAATGCAATGGCCAACATGTCTGCGGTCTGCTACAAATACCGCTATGCCGTGAAGCCGTTCATCGTGGTGCCTATCATAGGAGCGATGTTCGCCGACCTTATCAATACGACGGTCATCACCATCTTCCTCAATATCCTGTAGGGGAGTATGGATACAATTTAAGCGCCGGTCATCATCGATGTCCGGCGCTTGAACTTTCGAGTAGTATAAATTACTTTGTAGCCTCGATAGAAGCCTTGCGGTACTCTTTGAGAGCCTTCTCGATCTCGAGAGAGGTCTTGCGTGCACGTGCACCAGCTGCCTTGTTTCCTGCTACGCTCTTCTCTGCGTCAGCTGCGAAAGCTGCTGTGAGAGCATTGATTTTTGCTACGAGTTCTTTCATGATTATAGTGATTTTAGGGTTTTTAATGATGCAAATATAGTTAGAAAAATGAATTACGCAACCCTTAATGCCTATTTTTGAGCACTTTACATACAAATTTAGACTAAAATGAAATAATTTTGGTCCCATAAGGTCTCTCGAGACATGACATGTCTGACGATTGATTACGGAAGTCTCTATGTATTTTTGCTTTTGCGGTTCCGTATATGGTACCAAATGATTATTTTTGCGTTATCATTATTAACGGTGTACAGAGGTAAATGATAATAGTCAGCAGCAGAAAGTTCAGAGACAATCAGAACAGCTATTTTGAGAAGGCAAAAACTGAGGAGGTGATACTTCAGACACTGAGGTACGGCAGCTTCCGTCTTGTCCCGGTAAAGGAGGGCGATGCCGCTTTCTCCGATGTCCGCAAGGCGTCAGAAGAAAAGAATGCCGCTCTCGCGGCAAACTTCCGCAAGGGTGCATCATCACCGAAGACGGCGGCTCCTGCCCCTGTCAGGGAAGAAACCCATGCAGTTCCTGCCGTAGATATTGCTGAACTTGTGAAAGCAGCCGTACAGGAAGCAGTCGCCGCAGCGGTACCGGCTGCCGCTGCAGCAGCCGCTGCAGCCCAGGCCCAGCAGCTGCAGGCACTGGCCCGAGATGAAGAACCGGAAGCCGTCAAGCCTGCCAGGGCGCCGCGTGCGCCAAAGAAGAAGACAACAGCGCCTAAGGAGAAGGATGAGCTGAAGACGGAGCCTGAAAAGCCTGAGGCTCCGGAACTTCAGCCACTTTTTGCAGATGAAGCTCCGGTGATACCGGAACCTGTACCTGCGCCTGCCCCTGCGCCTCGTGAGGCGCCAGCTCCTGTTTCAAAGCCGTCGCCTGTACAGCCTATTCAGTCTCAATCCCGGCCGGTGACGGTACCCGTTCATGAACCTGCAGAGACAGATCCGGCAGCTTCGGCTCCGATCCCGAGACCAAAGCCTGCCCCGGCCGCAGCTCCATCCACCTCTACGGCTCCAAGACCTCAGCCGCGTCCAGCTCCGGTTCCTCTGTCACGTCAGGTGCAGAGAGCTCCTTTGAGCATAGAGGACGAGCTGGACGATCACGAGCCTATACCTGAACCGTCTGAAGAAGTGAAACGTCATATACATCCCGTGACAGCAGCGTCTGCGGATGTGAAGCCTGACTTCGTCGATCCCGGATTGTATACCGATTACGAGGATTCGTATATAGTCGGCGAGGAACGTCCCGACCTCGAGGCCCAGCTTGCAGCCTACAGGAAACAGGAGAAGGGCGGATTCTTCAAGAGGTTTTTCAAGAAATAATATCAAGCGAACCTAAATCAAATATCATGGAACCTTACGTACACAAGGTAAAGTATTACGAATGCGACAGGATGGGAGTCACCCATCATTCAAATTACATCAGAATCATGGAAGAAGCCAGGATCGACTATCTGGACAAGGTGGGATACGGCTTCGAGAAGATGGAGGCAGAGGGCATAGTCTCACCTGTGACTGCAGTCAAGTGCGAGTACCGCAAGACCACCACTTTTCAGGATGAGATATCTGTAGAGCTCTCAGTGGTTTCGATGTCCAGCCTGAAGTTCTCCTTCGGCTATGTGATGAAGTGCAGGGGTGCGGTGGTCTTCAAAGGGGAAAGCACCCATTGCTTCCTGGTGGGAGGTCGTCCGGTTTCTATGGAAGAGAGATACCCCGAGCTTCACAGGATGCTTGTAGAGATGATGGAGAAGGGTCAGTGATCCTGCCCTGATATGCGCTGGTAGGCAAGCCTTTCGGCTCCGTCTGCCAGAAGGATTATGCCGCAGTAGCTGAAGCCGCTGCGGCTTATCAGTTTCTGCATGATCAGGTTGTCCCTGTGTGTGTCTATCCTGATGTTGGAGATGCGTTCTCCGCACCACCTCATGCATGAGTCGAAGATTCCGTGGCATCCATGCGCGGCAGCGATCCTGTGCACTGTGGCATAAGGGAGGGTGTCGTCCAGCCATGCACCGCCGTAGATGATATTGTAGGTGGGCTCGATACCCGGTATGAAAGCGAAGGTTCCGTTGATGCGGCCGTCATCCGCGATGACATAGCTCACACCGCGGGCGATGTCCCTGAGAATGGCTTCCGGATCGGGGTAGGGACCGTTCCACTGCTCCATGTTGCCGTCTGCGCGCATGGTCTCCTTGGCATCGGCGAATATCTCCATAAGCCTTGGGATGTCCTCAGCTGCGGTTTTCCTGATGATTCTCTCCATAGTCTATTCCCCCTCCTTGACCGGCTCGACGTGTATGGTGACATGCGTGTCGCTGCCGAATCGTTCTCTGATGGCTTTTTCTATATCGGTGGCTCTCTGGTGAGACTCGCGCAGCGAAATGTCTCCGTCCATCCTGACATGCATCTCGATGGCGTAGTGGTTGCCTATGCGCCTGGTCCTCAGATGATGGGGCTGGTATATGTCGCCGAATGAGCTGGCGATGGAGATTATCTCTTTCTTGATGTCATCAGGCAGAGACCTTTCCATGAGGTCGCCTATCCCTTCGCCAAGCATCTTGACAGCCACTTTGACTATGAATGCGCCGACGACGATGGACGCAAGGGGATCCAGGACGACCCATCTCTGGCCGAGAAGAATGGCGCCTCCGATGCCCGCAGCTGTGCCTATGGATGACAGGGCATCGCTGCGGTGATGCCATCCATTGGCCCGGAGGGCCTGGGAATCGAGCCTGTCGGCCTTGGCGACTGTGTACCTGAATGTCGCTTCCTTGAGGACGATGGATACGATGGCGGCTGCGAGTGCGAGCAGTCCCGGACTGGTGAGGGGCTCACCGCGCAGCCATGCCGCTGTCTTTCCGGCGCCGCTGATGATGATGCCTATGGCCACGCCGAGCAGCGCGAGTCCTATGGCGGTGCTGGCGAGGGTCTCGTATTTGCCGTGTCCGTACTCGTGCCCGGTGTCTTCCGGCATGCTGCTGATGCGTACGAACACTATCACGACGACATCGGTGATGAAATCGGAGAAGGAGTGCACGGCGTCAGCTATCATTGCGGAGCTGTGCCCCACGATTCCGGCGACAAACTTGAAGAGAAGGAGAAGCACGTTGACTGCTCCTCCCACAAGGGTTACCTTATATATTTCCTTCTCTCTGGTCATATGGATAAATGGTTGCGCCTATTTGCCCCTCGGGACTTCGAACCAGGTCCCGAATGCCTTCGACCTGTCGCGTGGGGCGCGTATGATCTTCTCTCCGTCGAATGCCATGTGCCAGAGTATGCGTCCGCTGTCCTCCCTGATCCATGACTCGAATCCTCTGACCCCTTCGCGCATGAGGAATACCCTTGCGCCGCCTGGCAGGTGGTTGGTCACGGTATTGGCACCGGAGAAGCGCCCGTAGCACATCGCAATGCCGTGATACGCCGCTGCAAAGTCGTTGTCATGGTCGTGGCCTACAGATACGCCGACGACGCTTCCACCCTCTTTCATTGCGGCGAACATGCCGGTGTTGAGCTCTGCGCAGCAGATGCATTCGCCCCTGATGCCCAGGGTCTTGGTGGAACTCCATGTGCCCTCGCGCGGGTCGTCATGGTCCGCCCAGGCGTCGATGTATTCGCGCAGCGGGATGTGGAAGAAGGCGAGAGACTGTGCGAGGCTGCCGTCATCGGCTGTCCTGGCGCTGCATCTGTCCCTCATCCACTGAACCTGCGCCGGCGAGAACCAGTCGTAGCATCCCTTGCCGTCAAGGACGGCGTCGGAGTGCGAGTCCATGCAGAACACATAGAATCCGTTGCCTTTCGCGTCAGCTGCAGCCGCGGCTGACGCGGCTACGGGAAGCTCCACGTCATCGAGCTCGCCGCTTTTCTTGTCCAGGCTGTTCATGCTGAATCTGCCCGCCGTGATGAGTGAGGACATCTCGGCGCGGGTGAGATCCTGCTCCTCGTCATGGTTGCCGAAAACGACGCACCATGGGACCTGGTATGAGTCGAGTCTGGATATGAGTCTCTCCCATTCCGGAGCGGCAGGCTTCACGGTCACGACGTCGCCGGTGAGCACTATGAGGTCGGGTTTTTCGCTGGCCACGATGCAGTCCATCCTGTCATAGACGGCCTTCGCCTCATCGGGGAGTGTGGTCCTGATGTGGGTATCAGTGAACTGGACGACCTTGAAAGTGCCGTCGGGGTTGAACTTGAGCTCCGGCTGGCGCTGTCTGGCATGCGTGCCGGTGCATATGGTGAGTGCGGCCGCGATCAGAACGGCTCTGCTGAAAATGTGCATCATATCCAAAAATAGGGAATTTTGGGATTTATAGCAATGAGGTGCGTGTTTTTGCTTAAATTTGTTCCCGTTGAAATCAAGTGACGGGGACGGACGATGGATAGAAACAGACATATACATATGCTGACAAGGTACGCCTATTCCACCGGAGGTATCTTTCTGGTAGCCTTCGCCATCGCGATGATGGTCCGCTGCAACCTCGGAGTGAATACCCTTTCCGGGCCGCCATACGTGCTTACTCGCCGGTTCCCGGGAAGCCTTACCCTCGGGCAGTACACTGTTCTGGTCAATACTCTCTTCATCCTGATACAGCTGGCGGTGCTCAGGAGCCGTTTCAAGTTCAGATACCTTCTCCAGATCGCTGCGTCAATGGTGTTGGGCAGCTTCATCGATCTGAGCAATATCATGCTCTCATGGCTCGAGCCTGTCAGTCTTGCAGAGCGCATCGTCCTTTTGGTCATGGCTTGCGGCATATCGGCATTCGGAGTCAGCATGGAGGTGGTTGCCGACAGCTGGATGCTGTCCGCAGAGATGACCGCCGATGCCATCGCCATGGTTACCTCATTCAGGTTCAGAGATGTAAAAGTGGCCATGGATTCTGCCATACTTTTAGTCACGGTGACGCTCTGCCTGTCATTCTTCGGCAATCCATTCTGTGCAGGGGAGTACAGCGGCTTCTGGGACTGCATGACCGCCAGAGCCCCCGGCGTCGTGGTGGGTATGGGGACAATCGTGTCATCCGTGCTCATAGGGCTACTCATGCGCTTCACCGACCCGCTGGCGGAAAGATGGCTGGGGAAGCTTTTGAAATAGCACGGAGATTGCATATATTTGAGGAAGGAAATCACTAAAACGACAATCATATGGATATCAAGAAGTCGCTCTGGGGCACATCCCCATGCGGAAAGGAAATCTACAAGTACACCATGACCAACGCCTCCGGCGCGTATGTCGAGCTCTCGCCGGTGGGTGCAGGCATCGTCGGCATCTATGTACCTGACAGGGACGGCAAGATAGGCAACGTCATACTCAACTACCCGGATGCACTTTCATACTTTGCAGACGGTCCATGCGCCGGCAAGTGCCCGGGCCGCTTCGCCAACCGTATCGCCAAGGGAAAATTCTCGCTTGACGGCAAGGAGTACGACCTCCCGATCAACAACGGACCGAACCACCTTCATGGCGGTCCGGACGGATTCCAGAACAAGGTGTGGGAAAGCCGCATCGAAGGCGACGCGGTAGAGTTCATGTATTTCTCGGCAGATGGCGAAGCCGGATATCCGGGCAACCTCAAGGTCGTGGCTCACTATGAGTGGAATGATGCATGCGAGCTCAAACTCACCTTCACCGCGCAGACAGATGCCGCCACCGTGGTGAACCTCACAAACCATGTATATTTCAACCTCAATGGCACAGGCTCATGTCTGGACCATGTGCTCAAGCTCAACGCTTCTGAGTTCCTCCCTACCGATGACACTCTCATCCCAGTGGGAGAGTCCGTGCCAGTTGCCGGCACTCCTATGGATTTCACCGTGTCAAAGCAGCTCGGACAGGATATCGAGAAGCCATATGATGCATTGAAGTTCGGCAAGGGATATGACAACTGCTACCTCATCGACGGCGCCGAGCCTGGACAGATCCAGCTCGCTGCAGAACTCTGGTCAGAGGAGAGCGGAAGGAAGCTCGAGGTCTATACCACCCAGCCGGGAGTCCAGGTATATACAGGCAACTGGCTTTCAGGATGTCCCGATGGCCCTGACGGATACAAGTACCAGGACTATGATGCAGTGGCCATTGAATGCCAGCACTATCCTGACTCGCCGAACCATCCGGACTACCCGACAACAGTTCTCCGTCCTGGAGAGGTGATGGAAGAAGCCATCATCTGGGTGTTCAAGGCTGAATAGAGACATTCTTCGTACATTTTGTAAATAATTAATACAAAATTGAAACTGCCTGGATGAAAATTCAGGGGGAGTGACTATATTGCGCCATAAGTGTCGCCATATTTTATAATTCAACCGCCAATAAGTATCGGTTGTTTAAGATTGTGGCTATATGGCAATATCTGAACACATTCGGGTTTCTATCGTGCGGAACCTGTCGATGTTTCTTGACAGCAGAGGCTTCACAGACAGTCAGATCAATGTCTCCTCTCTGGCTGAACTGCTTGATACGAACCGTGTGTATCTGACATACGTGGTGAAGAAGGAGTATGGACTTTCTGTGACCGGGCTCATCGCCAAGCGGAGGGTCGAGTATGCGAAGTCACTGATAATGCATGAAACACACCCCCTGAGGGTCAAAGAGCTGGCCGCGAGGTCGGGATTCCGTTCGTCCACAAGTTTCTATCGTACATTTCTCCGGCTTGAAGGCTGTCCTCCAAGTGACTGGATAGCCACAAACAGCCGGCAGTGATCCCATCGGATGGAAATATAGATACAAATGATTATCTTTGCCCGAAATGACACTGCATATGAGACGTTTGACAGCGCTTTTCCTTTCATCTATCCTATTCATGATTTCATGCGGCCATGGTTCTGACATCTTTGTCGAAGCAGAGGCTTTTCAGCATACCGGAGGATGGGTGACAGACAATCAGTCGATGATGCAGATGGGGTCTCCATATCTCCTTGCCCACGGAATGGGAGTACCTGTGGAAGACGCCGTCACCACTGTTACGGCAGATGCTGCCGGGCGCTACCACATGTGGGTGCGTACGCGTGACTGGGTGAAACGCTGGGACGCCGACGGATCGCCTGGACGTTTCCAGGTCATGGTAAACGGCCGTCCCGCAAAGCCTGTTTTCGGCACAGAGGGTGCCGAATGGCACTGGCAGGATGGAGGAACTGTGCGTCTGGTCAAGGGTGAGAATAATATATCCCTGCATGACCTGACTGGATTTGAAGGACGCTGTGACGCATTATACTTCACCATGGATGCCAAGGAAGCCCCTCAGACGAGGCCGTGTGAGACCCGTGAGGCGGTTGACGGGGGTGAATACGATCTGGTCGTAGTGGGTGGCGGCATCGCCGGCATATGCGCTGCGGTGAGTGCCGCACGTTTCGGTTGCAGGGTAGCTCTGGTCCAGAACCGTCCTGTCCTCGGCGGCAACAACAGCTCCGAGGTGCGTGTCGGCCTCTCCGGCCGAATATTCCAGGAGCCGTACCCGAAGCTCGGCATCCTTCTCGATGAGATGGGTATCTGGGGCCATTGGAACAATGTCGAGGCCAACGAGGATCCATCATCCGAGCGCAGCCGCCATATCAGGGCCGTGCTCGATGCCCATCCGGAGAAGATGATCCACAACGCAGGCCCTGCCTCCAATTACGGCGATGATCTCAAGCTCGCCCTTGTGCAGGCCGAGCCGAATATCACCCTTTTCCTCAACACACAGGTGATGTCTGTGACCAAGGACGGTGCCCGGATAGTTTCGGTGACAGGTCAGGACATCGTGACAGGGGAGAGGACTGCCTTCAGGGGCCGGCTTTTCGCGGACTGCACAGGTGACGCCACGCTCGGCTGCCTTGCCGGCGCCGATTACCGCATGGGACGCGAGAGCAAGGCTGAGACAGGGGAACAGGATGCCCCGGAGACAGGGGACAGCATGACCATGGGCATGTCGGTGCAGTGGTATTCCGGCGAGACGGAAGAGGAAAGCACCTTCCCTGAATGCCCTTGGGCATTGAGCTTCAATGAGGATACCTATGTCAAGACGACCCGCGGCGACTGGGACTGGGAGGCCGGAATGAATGACGACCAGATCGAGGATGCCGAGTATGTCCGCGATCATGCCCTCCGTGCCGTTTATGGCAACTGGGACTATATCAAGAACAGGAGCTCCGTCAGGGACGAATATGCCCGCCGCAAACTGGAATGGGTGGCGTACATCGGTGGCAAGAGGGAGTCTCGCAGACTCCTTGGCGACTATATCCTGGTCGAGGAGGATCTCCTCAATACGGTCAGGTATGAGGATGCCACGTTCACGACCACATGGACGATAGATCTGCATTATCCGAAGATCATCCCGGGATTCGAGGGAGATCCGTTTCTGGCAAAAAATACGGCACCGCACATCAAGCCGTGCACGGTGCCCTACAGGTGTCTTTATTCACGCAATGTGGACAATCTCTTCATGGCGGGACGCGATATCAGTGCAACTCACATCGCGCTCGGCTCCATCCGCGTGATGCGTACGGGTGCCATGATGGGAGAGGTGGTCGGGATGGCCGCGTCCATATGCCGCGACAAATCGACCGATCCTCGGGGTGTGTATCAGGAGTATCTTCCCGAGCTGAAAGCGCTCATGACCCGCGGTTGCGGGAAGTGATCATTTCTTCTTGGTCATCTTGACCGTGCCGGTAGCGTCGAAGCGCCCCTTGTACCATGACTTGTCGCCCTTCTTTGTCTGTTTCAGATTGAGATCCTGTTCGCTTATAGACAAGTCTTCAAACTCTCCTCCGTTGGCTTCGCCATCGATGTCTATGAGGCTCATGCGGCAGAAATTGCTGTGCTCAAGATACATTTTGACCTTTCCGCTTTTACCGGACCTTGCCACCTCTTTGCCTTCGTGATAGTTTTCACGTACCGAGATGCCCTCGATAGGGTTCCCGTTCTCATCCGTGATGACTATGTTCACATCATAATCGGCATATGGCGTACCATACATGACGGCTCCGCTGATTCCGGTTCCGAGAATGTCACCTGATTCGCAGGATGTCAGACCGGCCAGTCCAGCCAGCCATGCGATGACGGTTTTCCATTTGTTCTTCATATCACGCCTGATTGGTTAGTTTTTATACATCTTGTTGTAAACGCACTGGATGAGTTCCCCGTTCTCATCGCGCAGGTGCATGCCGTTGCCCATGCAGTATCGGAAGTGTCTGCACTGCGCGCATTCACCCTTCTTCATCCAGCTGCGGTCGCGGTACGGCTGGAATCTTTCATTCCAGACTGTCCAGAAGTCGTCCGTGTAGATGTTCCCCTGATGATAGTCGGCCCTGATGCTGGCGCAGGCCGAGATGGAACCGTCAGAAAGCACGGAAGCGGTGGTGAGCCCGGCGCTGCAGGTGTAGAAGCCGTCCCTTACCTTGCCTTCGTATGGACCGGTGAAGCCTTCGCACATGAAGTCGCATCTGATGCGTCCTTCCCGGCGTGTCTCTACAATGAAGTCAAGCACTCTGCGCAGCTGCTCTCCGCTGATCTGCATGTCCCTGTTGCCCTTGGCACGGCCCTGTGGGAACACGGTGAAGAGACGCCATGCCTTCATTCCCAGGCTGATGAGGTGCTCCCTGATGGCAGGGAGACTGTCTATGTTGCGGGCATTGACACATGTGACCACGTCTGCTGTGATGCCGCTGCGGGCTATGATGCGTATGGCCTCGGAAGCACGGCCGAAACTGCCAGGACGTCCGCGCATCCAGTCGTGATCCTCCTCCAGCCCGTCCAGACTGACGGTGATGGAGTGGAGTCCCGAATGCCTGAGTCTCTGGAACCTCTCTTCTGTGAGGGCGTACCCGTTGGTGACCATGCCCCATGGGAAACCTTTGAGGTAGATCTCGCGTCCGCAGGCTTCGAGATCGCTCCTCATGAGCGGCTCTCCTCCGGTGATGACAACCATCACCTTGTGCGGGTCAGTGTGCGCCGCGATGCTGTCAAGGGCCTTTGAGAAGTCTTCGAATGGCATGTCGGGAGTGAGCTCCTGCACCTTGCAGTCGCTGCCGCAGTGCTGACAGCGGAGGTTGCAGCGCAGAGTGCATTCCCAGAACAGCTGGGTGAGAGGATGCTCCCCGGCAGCCTTCCTGACGATGCTGCGGTGCATCTCCAGCAGAAGTTTCTGAGTGATGGACAGATCTGATGACATCATCCGTTGATTTTCTTTTTGGTCATCTTGACTGTGCCGGTGGCGTTGAAACGTCCTTTGTACCAGCCTTCGCCTTTCTGTGTGCGGGTCAGCTTGAGATCCCTGCTGTCTTCGATGGATTTGTCTTCAAAGTCTCCTCCATTGGCTTCGCCGTCGGTGTCTTTCAGGGTGAAGAAGCAGCCCGTCTCATGTGGCAGCTCTGCTTTGATGATTCCGTCCTTGTCTGATATGCCGATCTGTGAACCTTCAGGATAGGATCTTGTGGCCGAAATGCCTGGTATTGGATTGCCGTCCTCATCGGTGACAAGGATGTTGATGTCGTAGTCTGAGTACGGGCAGCCGTACATTTCCACACCTTGGCCGATCTGCTCGCATGAGGAGATGCTCACAAGTCCTCCCAGCCACGCCAGGACTGTTTTCCAATGACTTTTCATAATAGATTCGATCTCATTTCTGACAGATAAACGCCCGATATGGGAAAATACGTCTTTCCCCCGAACAGCAAAGGTATAAAAAATAGCCTTTCATATACTCTGACGTGCCTGAAGATTCACGCCGCTTCGGTTGCTTCGGTCGCTGACTGGCCCATCGTCACCGTCTCGTCTCGGGCTGCCCTGCTGACCAAACTGATAGGAGAATGCACTCGGGCTACGATCTTGTGCACCATATGAAAATCACCTGCACCGACGATATGCCTTCCAGCAGTCTGAGGGGCATGTCTGTGGTGCAGGTCCGCACTGAGAGGAGGGATCTGCATCATTCATGGGCAATACAAGCCCCAGAATGGCTATCTATGCTGCAGGTGATTTTCATCTTCGAACGCATCGCCTCCTCCGTCCGCAAATATGGCTGCCGGCTCTGCCTTCGGCCTCCTTGTCAAGTAGCAGAATCCACCGAAAAGTAACAAAATTTGTAAAAAAAACATGACCGCCGGGCATCTTCCCGAGCCGGCCGGAGCCGACTCTAATGTACCCTGTCGCGGTCATGTCAATATGTGTGAGGGGCAATGCGTGGCCCCTTGATGCGTTTTTTATCTGCAGCTGTCGCCCTTCTTGATCTTCCACCAATAGAAGAGCATGAGGCTCACGGTGAAGAGGCCGGTGCCGAGATACGGGATGAGACCCTGCGGCAGGTTGAATCCTATCTTGGCGGTAAGGATGAAGGTGCCGCTGACCGAGGTCATCAGTGCTGCCGGGAACAGGGTGACCATGTAGTAAGGCCTCTTCTTGGTGACATGAAGTCTTGACAGGAAGACTGTGAGAGCCCATAATGTGAATACAGAAAGGCTCTGGTTTGCCCATCCGAAGTATCTCCAGAGGATATTGAAGCCGCTTTCGTCGGCGATGCTGAACCAGAGGAGAGCTGCTGTCACGATGAAGATAGGCACGCAGATGGTCAGACGGTTGCGGATAGGTTTCTGATCCAGACCTACTGCGTCTGCCACGATGAGTCTTGCAGACCTGAGTGCTGTGTCGCCGCTGGTGATAGGCGCTGCCACCACACCGAGGATGGCCAGAAGGCTTCCGAATACTCCGAGCCAGCTCTTGCAGACTGCAGTGACGATGGATGGTGCATCGGTGAATGCCTTGCCTGTGGCAGGATTGATGGCTGCATCACCGAGGGCCTCGATGCCGCCTCCGTAGAAGTAGTATGAAGATACGGTCGCCCAGATGAGAGCGATGGCGCCTTCTGTGATCATCGATCCGTAGAAGATAGGTCTGCCGAGTTTCTCATTCTTGAGACATCTCGCCATAAGAGGGGACTGGGTGGCGTGGAATCCGCTGATGGCACCGCACGCGATGGTGATGAACAGGCACGGGAAGAGGCTGCCGGCCTTAGGGTTCATGTTCTGGATGCCGTCCCAGATCTCAGGGGTGTCGGAAGGCCACTTGATGATGAGACATGCAAGCAGAGACACAGCCATGAAGATCAGAGCGATGGCGAATGCAGGATATATCTTGCCGATGATCTTGTCGATAGGGACCATGGTGGCCACGATGTAGTAGACGAGTACGATGCCGACCCAGATCATGGTGATGTTCTGGGCGCCTCCGCACATGTTGCCGAGAATCTTTGCAGGGCTGTATACAAACACGGCTCCTACCATCAGGAGAAGGAGTACAGAGAACGCAAGCATCACGTTCTTTGTCTTCTTTCCAAGATAGATGCCCACCAGGTCAGGGAGTCCTGCGCCGTCATGGCGGAGAGAGAGCATGCCTGAGAGATAATCATGTGTCGCTCCCGCGAAGATGCAGCCGAGGACAATCCAGATGTAGGCTGACGGTCCGAACATGGCTCCCGCGATGGCTCCGAAGATAGGTCCGGTGCCGGCGATGTTGAGGAGCTGGATCATGAAGACTTTCCATGCCGGCATGGGGATGTAGTCCATGCCGTCCTGCTTGCTGTACGCAGGGGTCGTCCTTGTGTGGTCGGACTCGAATACCTTCTCTACGAAGGCGCCATAGATGAGATAGCCAAGTACCAGTGCGGCGAGGCTGATGAGAAGAGTTATCATTGTATCGGTTTTTGTGTTCTGTGAGTAGTACCGCGCAAATTTAGGAATGTTTTGAAAAAAGTTTATAAAAAATATGGATTATATGGAAATATTGCCTACCTTTGAAACGTTAGAAGTGTGACATATGAATTCAAGTGTTATTATCGTGCTCAGCCTACTTGTCCTTATGGTGAATCCTTGAGGACTGGGAAGCCGCGTGTGATATTCTCTTGAACCAAGATATTGCAGAGCCCTTCTCAGTGACCTGGGAAGGGCTTTATTTTCAGAAAGTAAAAGAAACAAGGATATGAAACATCAGTTGAGAAGCGCAGCAACCACTCAGGGGCGCCGTATGGCAGGTGCCAGGGCTCTCTGGGTTGCAAACGGCATGAAGCCTGCAATGCTCGGCAAGCCTGTGATCGCGATTGCAAATTCATTCACTCAGTTCGTTCCGGGCCACACACATCTTCACGATGCCGGCCAGATCGTAAAGGAGGAGATAGAAAAGCTCGGCTGCTATGCGGCAGAGTTCAATACCATAGCTGTGGATGACGGCATCGCAATGGGCCACGACGGCATGCTCTACTCTCTTCCTTCACGCGACATCATCGCCGACAGTGTGGAGTACATGTGCAACGCCCACAAGGCCGATGCCCTTGTCTGCATCAGCAACTGTGACAAGATCACCCCTGGCATGCTCATCGCCGCAATGCGTCTCAACATCCCTGCCATCTTCGTCTCAGGCGGTCCAATGGAGGCCGGAGTGCTCGGAGCTGCAAAGCTCGACCTTATCGATGCCATGGTAAAATCCGCCGACCCTTCTGTCAGCGATGAGGATGTGACGAAGATCGAGGCTTCTGCATGTCCTACCTGCGGAAGCTGCTCCGGCATGTTCACAGCGAACTCCATGAATTGCCTCACTGAGGCCATCGGACTCTCGCTTCCGGGCAACGGCACCATCCTTGCCACCCATACCCAGCGTGTCGAACTGTTCCGCAAGGCTGCAAGGCAGATCGTGGCCAACACTTACAAGTACTATGAGGATGGCGATGAGAGCGTGCTCCCACGTACCATCGCATGCCGCCAGGCCTTCCTCAATGCCATGACCCTCGACATCGCCATGGGCGGATCGACCAATACCGTTCTCCATCTCCTTGCCGTGGCCAACGAGGCAGGCACTGATTTCAAGATGGCGGATATCGACGCACTTTCACGCAAGGTCCCTTGCATCTGCAAGGTGGCTCCGAACACCCAGAAATATCACATCCAGGATGTCAACCGTGCCGGCGGCATCGTATCCATCATGGCGGAGCTCGCCAAGGGCGGTCTGGTGGACACATCGCTCCTCAGAGTGGATGGCATGACTCTCGAGGAGGAGATCGCTTCATGGTGCATCCTCAGCCCGAAGGCCTGTGACGAAGCCAAGAAGATATATCTCTGTGCACCTGCCAACAGATACAGCACCCGCATGGGCTCGCAGGAAACCTACTACAGCTTCTATGACGATGACCGCGAGAAAGGATGCATCAGGGATCTCGACCACGCATATACCAAGGACGGAGGACTCGGCGTCCTCTTCGGCAACATCGCTCTCGACGGCTGCGTCATCAAGACGGCAGGCGTGGATGAGAGCATATGGCATTTCGAAGGCCCTGCAAAGGTCTTCGACTCTCAGGAAGCTGCCTGTGACGGCATCCTCGGAGGCAAGGTTGTCAGTGGTGACGTGGTAGTCATCACATACGAAGGCCCTAAGGGCGGTCCCGGCATGCAGGAGATGCTGTATCCTACCTCATACATCAAGTCCATGCATCTCGGAAAGGAGTGTGCGCTGATCACAGACGGCCGCTTCAGCGGAGGTACCTCGGGACTCAGCATCGGACACATCTCTCCGGAAGCTGCGGCAGGCGGCAACATCGGCCTTGTACGCGACGGAGACATCATCACTATCGACATCCCTTCACGCTCCATCAGCGTCAATCTCACTGACGCCCAGCTCGAGGAGCGCCGCTCTGAGGAGCAGGGCAGGGGAAAGAAGGCGTTCACGCCTCCGTTCCGCCAGCGTATCGTCTCCAAGAGCCTCAAGGCATACGCCGCAATGGTCAGCTCCGCTGACAAGGGTGCGGTAAGAATCATCGAAGACTAGGAAGATGGAAGAAAAGAGAATGATCACAGGTTCGGAGATACTGCTCGAGTCCTTCATAGCAGAGGGAGTCGACACTGTCTTCGGATATCCGGGCGGACAGATCATGCCCGTATATGACAAGCTCGTCAATTATACAGACAGTCTCAGGCACATACTCGTGCGTCATGAGCAGGGTGCCATCCATGCGGCTCAGGGCTATGCCCGAGTGAGCGGCCGTCCCGGCGTCGTGACCGTGACATCGGGTCCCGGTGCCACAAATGTCATCACCGGCATCGCCGATGCCATGGTGGACTCCACCCCGGTGGTTGTCGTGGCAGGTCAGGTGGGCACCGCTCTCCTCGGCACCGATGCATTCCAGGAGACTGATTTCATAGGACTGACCACCCCTATCACCAAGTGGTGCTATCAGGTGCGCCGTCCGGAGGATGTGGCATGGGCTGTGGCCCGCGCCTTCCATATCGCCACCACAGGCCGTCCAGGCCCTGTGGTACTCGATCTCACCCGTGATGCCCAGGTCGGCATTGCGGAGGCGGGACACAAGAAGTGCGACTTCATCCGCAGCTACGTTCCTTGCCCGAAGCCATCGGCAGAGGCTATTGCGGAGGCAGCGAAGATGATCGATGCGGCAGAGAAGCCGTTCGTGGTGTACGGACAGGGCGTCATCCTTTCCGGAGCGGAGAAGGAGCTTGCGGCATTTCTCGACAAGGGCGGCATTCCGGCAGGATCGACCCTGCTCGGCCTCAGCGCCCTTCCTTCAGACTTCCCTCACTACAAGGGTATGGTCGGCATGCACGGAAACGTGGCGACAAACGTCCTCACTCAGGACTGCGACCTCCTCATCTCCGTCGGCATGCGCTTCGATGACCGCGTCACAGGAAAGACATCGACCTACGCCAGACAGGCGAAAATCATACATATAGATATAGATGCTGCCGAGATAGGCAAGAATGTGCCGGTGGATCTGGGCATCGCAGGCGACGCCAAGGAGGTGCTCGCACAGCTTACCGCCCTCATCCAGAAGCGTGAGCATGCTGACTGGGAGACCATCGCCGGCATGTACAACGCAGTCGAGAAGCACAAGGTCATCGAGCCGGAGGTATATCCGGAGAGCGGACGCATCAATATGGGCGAGGTCGTCAACAAGGTTGCCGAGGTTTCGGAAGGCAAGGCAGTCATCGTTACGGATGTGGGTCAGAACCAGATGATAGGCGCCAGATATTCGCGTTTCGCGCAGACCCGCAGCATGATCACCTCCGGAGGTCTCGGTACCATGGGATTCGGCCTTCCTGCAGCATTCGGAGCCAAGATAGGCGCTCCTGAGCGTCAGGTCTGCCTCTTCGTCGGCGACGGCGGTCTCCAGATGACCATCCAGGAGCTCGGTACCATAATGCAGGAGAGGGCAGGAGTCAAGATCGTACTCCTCAACAACAACTGGCTCGGCAACGTGCGCATGTGGCAGGAACTCTTCTACGGACAGAGATACTCCGCCACCAGGATGCTCAATCCTGAATATTCCTCAATCGCGTCCGCATACGGTCTGAAATACCGCTTTGTGGAGCAGAGAGAGGATCTCGAGGGTGCTGTGCGCGAGATGCTTTCGGACGACTCCGCATTCCTCCTCGAGGTACATGTGGAGGAGATGGGAATGGTATTCCCTATGGTCCCTCCGGGAAAGAGCGTCAATGAGATCATGTTGAACAGCAATGACTGGTTTAGCTATGGAGAATAAATTGTATGTAGTTTCGGTCTATACCGAGAATCAGGTGGGCCTCCTCGGCGTGATAGCCAACATCTTCACAAGGCGCAGTCTCAACATCGAGACACTTCAGGTGCTGCCGTCTGAGTTCGAGGGCATTCACCGCTTCACCATCAAGACCAGGACAAGCCAGGATCAGATCGACCGCGTCATCAGGCAGATGGAGAAGAAGGTCGATGTCATCAAGGCGTTCTATTATGTCGATGACGAGGTGCTCATTCGCGAGCATGCTCAGGTCGGCGAATTCCTCGCTGCGCGCGAGGCTGAATATGAATCAGATAAGTAATCAATAAACAAATAAAAATCAAACAATTATGGCAAAGCTTAATTTTGGCGGTGTTATCGAGAACGTGATCACCCGCGACGAATTTACTCTTGAGAAAGCACGTGACGTCCTCAGCAATGAGACCATCGCAGTCATCGGATATGGCGTACAGGGCCCAGGTCAGTCACTCAACCTCCGTGACAACGGATTCAACGTGATCGTTGGACAGCGTGCCGGCAAGACCTTCGAGAAGGCTATCGCTGACGGTTGGGTACCTGGTGAGACTCTCTTCGGAATCGAGGAGGCTTGTCAGAAGGCTTCAATCATCATGTGCCTCCTTTCAGATGCAGCTGTCATGTCAGTATGGCCTACCATCAAGCAATATCTTACTCCTGGCAAGGCTCTCTACTTCTCGCACGGTTTCGCTATCACCTGGAACGACCGCACAGGCTGCGTCCCTCCAGCTGACATCGACGTCATCATGGTAGCTCCTAAGGGCTCAGGAACCTCACTCCGTACCATGTTCCTTGAAGGCCGCGGCCTCAACTCTTCATACGCTATCTATCAGGATGTGACCGGAAAGGCATTTGACCGCACCATCGCTCTCGGTATCGGTATCGGTTCTGGCTACCTCTTCGAGACCACATTCCAGCGCGAGGCTACTTCTGACCTCACCGGTGAGCGCGGCTCGCTGATGGGTGCTATCCAGGGCCTTCTTCTCGCACAGTACGAGGTTCTCCGTGAGAACGGCCACTCTCCAAGCGAGGCATTCAACGAGACAGTCGAGGAGCTCACACAGTCCCTCATGCCTCTCTTCGCTGCAAAGGGTATGGACTGGATGTACGCAAACTGCTCTACCACCGCTCAGCGCGGCGCTCTTGACTGGATGGGACCATTCCACGATGCTTGCAAGCCTGTAGTTGAAAAGCTCTATGCTTCCGTGAAGAGCGGAAACGAGGCTCAGATCTCAATCGACAGCAACAGCAAGCCTGACTATCGTGGCGGTCTCGAGATGGAACTCAAGGCTCTCCGCGAGAGCGAGATGTGGCAGACAGCTGTCACCGTCCGCCAGCTCCGTCCTGAGAACCAGAACAAGTAATTGCCCCTTATGGACAACAGAGTATATATTTTCGATACAACTCTCCGCGACGGAGAGCAGGTGCCTGGGTGCCAGCTCAATACCATTGAGAAGATCCAGGTGGCCAAGGCTCTCGAGGAGCTCGGCGTCGATGTCATCGAGGCCGGCTTCCCGATTTCCAGCCCTGGCGACTTCAACTCCGTCGTAGAGATTTCAAAGGCTGTGACCTGGCCTACCGTCTGCGCCCTCACACGTGCCGTCGAGAAGGATATCGACGTGGCTGTTGAGGCCCTCAGATACGCCAAGCGCAAGAGAATCCACACCGGTATCGGCACATCCGACTCGCATATCAGGTACAAGTTCAACTCCACACGCGAAGAGATTCTCGAGCGTGCAGTGAGAGCCGTGAAGTATGCCAAGAAGTATGTCGAGGATGTGGAGTTCTATGCCGAGGATGCCGGACGCACCGACAATGAGTTCCTCGCACAGGTGGTCGAGGCTGTCATCAAGGCAGGTGCCACCGTCGTGAACATCCCTGACACCACAGGCTATTGCCTCCCGTCAGAGTACGGTGCCAAGATCAAGTACCTCATCGACCATGTGGACGGCGTGGACAACGCCATCCTCTCCACCCACTGCCACAATGACCCCGGCATGGCTACGGCCAACACCATGGCCGGCCTCCTCAATGGAGCGCGCCAGTGCGAGGTGACCATCAACGGAGTGGGCGAGCGTGCGGGCAACACCGCCCTCGAGGAGGTCGCAATGATCCTCAAGTGCCACAATGACATCGATCTCCAGACCAATATCAACAGCCAGAGGATCTTCCCTATGAGCCGTATGGTATCAGGTCTGATGAATATGCCTGTACAGGCCAACAAGGCCATCGTCGGACGCAACGCTTTCGCACATTCTTCAGGAATCCATCAGGACGGTGTGCTCAAGAACATGAGTACATACGAGATCATCGACCCTCGCGACATCGGTCTGGACGGCAACAACATCGTCCTCACGGCGCGCAGTGGCCGTGCTGCTCTCAGAAGCCGTCTCGAGGTGCTTGGAGTAAAGGTCGAGGGTGAGAAACTCGATGCCATGTATCAGGAATTCCTCAAACTTGCCGACAAGAAGAAGGAGATCAACGATGACGAGCTCCTCGTGCTCGCAGGTCTCGACAGGACCCAGAACCACCATGTCAAGCTGGAATACCTCCAGGTGACCACCGGTATGGGCGTGAAGCCTGTCGCAAGCATCTGCCTTGACATCGCAGGCGAGAAGTTTGAGGCTGCAGCTTCAGGAAACGGTCCTGTGGACGCCGCCATCAACGCGCTCAAGCAGATCATCAGGCGCACCATGACCATCAAGGAGTTCACCATCCAGAACATCACCAAGGGTTCTGACGACCTCGGCAAGGTGCACATGCAGGTTGAGCACGACGGCCGTGTCTACTACGGCTTCGGCGCCAACACCGACATCATCACAGCTTCAGTCGAGGCATACATCGACTGCATCAACAAATTCGTGAAGTAATGAACACTCTTTTTGACAAGATATGGGACAGCCATGTGGTCTCTCTGATCGAGGACGGACCTACCCAGCTGTACATTGACAGGCTTTATTGCCACGAGGTGACCAGCCCGCAGGCCTTTGACGGCATGCGCGCACGCGGCATCAAGTGCCTCCGCCCGGAGAAGATCTTCTGCATGCCGGATCACAACACCCCGACACATGACCAGGACAAGCCTATCGAGGACCCTGTTTCCAAGAAGCAGGTAGATGCACTCGAGCGCAACGCAGCCGAATTCGGGCTCACCCATTTCGGCATGATGAACCCGAAGAACGGCATCATCCATGTCGTGGGACCGGAGAGGGGACTCTCCCTCCCTGGAATGACCATCGTCTGCGGTGACTCGCATACATCCACTCACGGTGCCATGGGCGCGGTAGCGTTCGGTATCGGCACAAGCGAGGTGGAGATGGTGCTTGCATCACAGTGCATCCTCCAGCAGAAACCTAAATCCATGCGCATCAGCGTGGAGGGAGAACTCGGCAAGGGCGTGACAGCCAAGGACGTGGCTCTCTATATCATGTCAAAGCTCACCACCAGCGGTGCCACCGGATACTTCGTGGAGTACGCCGGCAGCGCAGTGCGCTCCCTCTCCATGGAAGGACGCCTCACGCTGTGCAACCTCTCCATCGAGATGGGTGCGCGTGGTGGCTTCATCGCTCCGGACGAGACCACATTCGAGTACATCAAAGGCCGCGAGTACGCACCGAAGGGTGAGGACTGGGACAAGGCAGTCGAGTACTGGAAGACTCTCAGGAGCGGCGACGACGCTGTATTTGACCGCGAGGTCTGCTACGATGCCGCCGACATCACTCCGATGATCACCTACGGCACCAACCCTGGAATGGGTATGGCCATCGACGGCACCATACCTGCGGACACCGCGAAGAAGTCTCTCGACTACATGGGCTTCCAGGCAGGAGAGAGCCTCCTCGGCAAGAGCATAGACTATGTATTCCTCGGAGCCTGCACCAACGGCCGCATCGAGGACTTCCGCGCCTTCGCCTCCATCGCGAAGGGACGCAGGAAGGCAGACAATGTCACCGCATGGCTCGTGCCGGGTTCATGGATGGTAAAGGAGCAGATCGAGGCGGAAGGTCTCGACAAGGTGCTTGAGGAGGCAGGATTTGCCATCCGCCAGCCTGGCTGCTCGGCATGTCTCGCCATGAACGATGACAAGATCCCTGCAGGCAAGTACTCTGTCTCTACATCCAACCGCAACTTCGAGGGACGTCAGGGTCCGGGTGCGCGCACCCTTCTCTGCAGCCCTCTCGTAGCTGCTGCAGCCGCTGTCACAGGTGTCATCACCGATCCTAGAACCTTAATGGACTAAGCGTATGAAACAGAAATTCGACATCATACAGAGCACATGCATCCCTCTCCCTCTGGAGAATGTGGATACTGACCAGATCATCCCTGCACGCTTCCTCAAGGCTACGACAAGGGACGAGAAGTTCTTCGGTGACAACCTCTTCAGAGACTGGAGATTCGACAAGGACGACCAGCCTAAGGCAGATTTCGTCTTCAATCAGCCTGACTTCTGCCAGGCACCGTCAGAAGGCGTGCATCAGGTGCTTGTGGCCGGCAAGAACTTCGGTTCAGGCTCAAGCCGCGAGCATGCAGCATGGGCCATCGCAGGCTATGGATTCAGAGTGGTGATCTCAAGCTTCTTCGCTGACATCCACAAGAACAACGAGCTGAACAACTTCGTGCTCCCTGTAGTGGTATCCGAGGATTTCCTTGCAGAACTCTTTGCCACCATCAAGGCAGATCCTTCAGCACAGGTCAAGGTGGATGTTCCTGCTCAGGTTGTGACCAATCTCACCACCGGCCGCAGCGAGTCCTTCGAGATCAACGGATACAAGAAATACTGCCTCCTCAATGCCCTTGACGACATTGACTACCTTCTCGAGCAGAAGGCCAAGATAGAGGCTTTCGAAGCAGGCAGGTAGGCTATGGCAGAGTACAGGACACTCGAGATAATGGACACTACTCTCCGTGACGGAGAGCAGACTGCGGGCGTATCGTTCAACGCCGAGGAGAAGCTGGCCATAGCCAGGATGCTCCTTGAGGACCTGCGCGTCAACCGCATAGAGGTCGTGTCTGCGAGAGTGTCCGATGGAGAGCTGCAGGCATTCCGTAAGATATGCAGCTGGGCTGCCGAGACCGGTCATATCGACCAGATCGAGGCTCTCGGCTTCGTGGATGGAGACAGATCGATAGAGTGGATAGCCCAGGCCGGGGGCAAGGTGCTCAACCTCCTCGGCAAAGGCTCGCTCAAGCATGTCACCACCCAGCTCGGAAAGGCTCCTCAGGAGCATTGGGACGATATCCGCGGTGTGGTCGAAAAGGCGATGCAGCGTGGACTCAGGGTCAACCTCTACCTCGAGGACTGGTCCAACGGCATGATCGATTCGCCGGAATACGTTTTCGGCATGGTGGATGCGCTCAAAGACTCAGGCATCGACCGTTTCATGCTTCCGGATACGCTCGGCATCCTCAATCCAGAGCAGGCTTTCACACTCTGTTCTCAGATGGTTGCCAGATATCCCGACCTCCACTTCGATTTCCATGGACACAATGACTATGACCTCGCAGTTGCCAACAGCATGGCTGCCGTGAGGGCCGGTGTATCCGGAGTGCATGTGTCTGTCAATGGACTCGGCGAGAGGACGGGCAATACTCCTGTGGCCAGTGTGGTCTGCATACTCAATGACCATCTGAAGACCCCGAATACTGTCGATGAGAGCCAGCTGACACAGGTCTGCAGGTATGTCGAGAGCATTTCCGGCATCAGGATACCTGAGAACAGGCCGGTCATAGGCGATGCAGTGTTCACTCAGAGCGCCGGCATCCATGCGGACGGAGACAAGAAGGGACATCTCTATGAGAACCCTCTGCTCCCGGAGAGGTTCGGACGCGTGCGCAAGTATGCACTGGGCAAGACCAGCGGCAAGGCTAACATCGCGAAGAATCTTGAGGAGCTTGGCATCAGGCTCACACCCGAGCAGCTGCGTCTGGTCACCTCCAGGGTAGTCGAGCTTGGCGACAGGAAGGAGAGCGTCACCACAGAGGACCTTCCGTTCATCATCTCGGATGTGCTCAAGGGCGAGTTCACTGCGGAGGAAGACAAGATCAAGGTGGTCAACTATTCTCTCCAGCTCACCAGGAGCATGCGCCCTGTGGCTATGATCAGGATCAGCATCGACGGGCAGGAATACGAAGAGCTCTCGTCAGGTGCCGGTCAGTATGACGCCTTCATGAAGGCGCTTTGGAAAGTTTACGACAAGCTTGGCAAACCTCATCCGAAGCTTGTCGACTATACGGTCAGCATCCCTCCGGGAGGCAAGACGGACGCACTCGTCCAGGCCTCCATCACCTGGGACTGGAACTCATCCGAGCTCAAGACCAGGGGACTTGACGCCGACCAGACAGAGGCGGCCATCAAGGCTACCTTCAAGATGCTCAATATCATTGAAAATATTAAACAGTAAAGATATGAAACTCAAGATCGCTAAGCTTCCAGGTGACGGTATCGGACCGGAAGTTGTGGAACAGGCAGCCAAGGCCGTTGAGGCCGTTGCCAAGAAGTTTGGTCATGAAGTGGAATGGAGCTTCGGCTATGTAGGCGCCTGCGCCATTGACAGGACAGGCTCCGCATTCCCTGAGGAGACATTCAATACATGCATGGCAGCCGATGCAGTGCTCTTCGGTGCTGTCGGCGACCCTAAATATGACAATGACCCTACCGCCAAGGTACGTCCTGAGACCGGACTCCTCGCCATGCGCAAGCAGCTTGGACTCTTCTCCAACCTCCGCCCTGTCGAGACTTTCAAGAGCCTCGTGCACAAGAGCCCTCTCAAGGAGGAACTCGTGGACGGTGCAGATTTCCTCTGCGTCCGTGAGCTTACCGGAGGTATGTATTTCGGAGAGAAGGGACGCCGCGACAACGGTGACACCGCATATGACACCAACCTCTACCATCGCTTCGAGGTGGAGCGCATCCTCAAGCAGGCGTACGAGTTTGCACGCCGCCGCCGCAAGCACCTCACAGTGGTCGACAAGGCCAATGTCCTCGAGTCTTCAAGACTCTGGAGACAGGTAGCACAGGAGATGGCTCCTCAGTACCCTGATGTCACCACAGACTACATGTATGTGGACAACGCTGCGATGAAGCTCATCACTGGTCCTAAGTTCTTCGACGTGCTCGTGACAGAGAATACCTTCGGCGACATCCTCACAGACGAGGCAAGCTGCGTTTCCGGCTCAATGGGCCTCCTCGCTTCCGCTTCCATCGGTGAGCACACCGGAGTATATGAGCCTATCCACGGTTCTTACCCTCAGGCTGCCGGCAAGAACATCGCGAACCCCCTCGCGACCATCCTTTCCGCAGCCATGATGTTCGAGTATGCGTTCGGCCTCATGGAGGAGGGAAAGGCTATCCGCAAGGCGGTGGCCGCTTCCATCGACGAGTGCATCGTGACAGAGGATCTCGCAGGTGACGGCAAGGCATACAGTACCTCAGAGGTGGGTGACTGGGTTGCAGCACACATTTAATGACAGTTTAAACTTTAGATATCATGGCAGAATTAGATTGGGGAAACCTTTCTTTCCAGTACAGGAAGACCAATGCGATCATCGTTAGCCATTATAAGGATGGCCAGTGGTCACCACTCGTGGCTTCCAAGGATTTCGACTTCCACTTCAGCGCTTTTGCAGGAGTGTTCCACTATGCCAATGCATGCTTTGAGGGTCTCAAGGCCTTCAGGGGCGTTGACGGCAAGGTGCGTCTTTTCCGTCCTGACGAGAATGCCAGGAGAATCCAGAGCAGCGGCGGCCATCTCGACATGGCTGTCCCTACAGAGGAAATGTTCATCGAGGCCTGCGTCATGTGTGTGAAGGAGAACATCGACTTCCTCCCTCCATACGGCTACGGCGCATCCATGTATCTGCGTCCGGTGCTTATCGGCATGAATCCTCAGCTCGGCATCGCTTCTTCGACTGAGGTTATCTTCGCTGTGATGTGCGCCCCTGTCGGCACATATTCCGGCGCCAAGATCCTCACCCCGGGCACTGCTGTCCTTTCAAGGGATTTCGACCGCGCCGCACCTAACGGTACAGGAGCATTCAAGATCGCCGCAAACTATGCGACATCGCTCCATCCATACAACCTCGCTCACAAGCAGGGCTACAGGGAGCTTCTCTTCCTCGATCCTGCCACCCATACCAAGATCGACGAGTTCGGATCATCCAACTTCCTTGCCATCAAGGGCAACAGCTATGTGACCCCTCTCTCCAATTCAGTGCTCCCGTCCATCACCAACAAGACCCTCCAGGCTGTTGCACAGGACTTCGGCTACACCGTGGAGAAGAGAGTCGTGCCGGTAGAGGAGCTCTGCGAGTTCGATGAGATCAATGCCTGCGGTA
>JAGHSA010000037.1 GCA_018066125.1 Candidatus Cryptobacteroides onthequi
TACGACGCTCGTAGCTTTCAAAAAGTGCCATAGTCTCTTACTGTTTACGTGGGTCAATATACTTAGCTGCAGCAGCGAAACGGCCATATGTGCCCTTTGCCTTCTCGATAGCCTCCGGGCCTGTAGCGCCACCCTTGAGAGCGTCCATGAGCTTGCCAAGGTTTACGAACTCGTAACCGATGACCTCATCGTTCTCGTCAAGAGCCATTCTGGTGCAGTAACCCTCAGTCATCTCGAGGTAACGTGAACCCTTTGCGCGTGTACCGAACATGGTACCTACCTGGCTGCGGAGGTTCTTTCCGAGGTCCTCGAGAGAAGCACCTACAGGGAGACCGCCCTCAGAGAATGCAGACTGTGTACGTCCGTAAACGATCTGAAGGAAGAGCTCGCGCATAGCGGTATTGATAGCGTCGCAAACGAGGTCCTGGTTGAGTGCCTCAAGGAGAGTCTTGCCAGGAAGGATCTCAGATGCCATAGCAGCTGAGTGAGTCATACCTGAGCATCCGAGTGTCTCCACGAGAGCCTCCTCGATGATACCGTCCTTGACATTGAGGGTAAGCTTGCAGCAACCCTGCTGAGGAGCGCACCAGCCGATACCGTGGGTAAGACCGGACACATCCTTGATCTCTTTTACATGCACCCACTGTCCTTCCTCAGGAATAGGGGCATTGGCGTGATTTGCGCCTTTTTTCACGCAGCACATGTGCTGCACTTCGTTTGTGTAAATCATAGTTGAATCTTATGTGTTTGAAACTATTTCCAAATTCTCTGCAAGTTGCGAATTTTTTTTGACATACTCAGCAATTATCCGCGCCGAACATGCCACTAATTTCAGGCAGGGGCGCGATTTGTAGTATTCCGCGGTCCTTTCCTGAGGCATGGGGTCCTGTTTCTCCCCCGCACGGAGTCCCATGAGCTCGCGGCATATGATGGATCCGTTCTCTTCCCTGAAGGCGCCGGCAAGCTCCTGCACGATGGCGTAGGTGTCCTTCTTCTGCTGCTGATGTGTCTTGCCGTCAATGGACGCAAGAGTGCCCGCAACCACGGCCATGGCATTCACGGTGCCGCACACCTCACGGAGACGTCCAACGCCTCCGCCAAGACCGATGGAAAGCCTCTCCAGGGTATCTCTGTCCACATTCAGGATATCCTCGAATGCGAGCACTACCGACGATGTGCAGTTGTACCCCTGCATGAAGAATTCCTGTGCGAGCCGCACCCTCTCATTGACATCTGTCTGCATCCGGATTTCTGGATAAATCAGTACTGCAAAGATACGCTTATCCCCTTATACGTCCAAAACAGAGGATGTTATTTCTTCACAGGAGGAGCGGTGACATCGCCAAGGTAGCGCATCATGCTGCGATGGCTGCTGCGGCATGTGACAGTGGCTCCGCCGCTCTCAGTAAACTCCAGGGTCACCTCTATGGTTTCCTGGTCCTGTCTGGCCGTGAAAGACCACACACGTGAATGCCTTGTCTGACTTTCTGTGATGGAGACAGGACAGCCATCGAATTCGATACCCGAAGACTTGCCATAACCTGTCGAATAGTACGACTCCCCGATGAAAGGAAGATAAGAATACACCTTGCCGTCCTTGACCTGAAGGTAATAGCCGTCTATGCTGTGCACAGGCCGCCCTATCTTGCCCATGATGGTGTTGACTGAGACATAGATGCCGTTTGAAGGTGAAGCATTGAGTACAGCTTCATTCGGTTCGGCCGATGACTGGCCGAACACGCCGCAGGACTGCACTGCAAGCGCAATCGCGGCGGAAAGGATGATTGTAAAGATGCGTTTCATGATATTTCGTTTTTTATTGTCAAAGCGCCATCTCGATGAAGAGGATCATCATGAATCCGAGGATGAGCGCGTAGGTGTCAAGTCTGATGTTGCCATGGTCGTGCAGATGTGTCTCCGGGATCATCTCGTCGCAGACGACGTAAAGCATCGCACCTCCGGCGAATGAGAGCATGACCGGCAGCAGCGATGCCGATAGCGTGCCTATCCCATATCCAAGAAGCGTGCCGATGACCTCGATCATCGCGATGGCAAGAGAGATCGCGAATGTGCGCATGCGGCTTACTCCCGCCATGAGGAGAGGCGCGATGACCACCATGCCCTCCGGGATGTTCTGCAGGGCGATGCCTATGGTGACCGTCCATGCGTCGCCTGTCTCGGCGGCATTGAAGCCGACACCCGTAGCCATGCCTTCCGGGAGCTTGTGGATGGCTATGGCGAGCACGAACAGAAGGATCTTGTCGATGTCTGCATTGTTGGCGTGAGACTCGTCGTCCAGGCCTGTGATGGCATGGAGGTGCGGGGTCACAAGGTCCAACACGCGGAGGAAGAGCATACCGGCCACGACGCCGATGATGACAAGCCAGCAGCGGCTGATGCCTGCCATCTCGGCAGCCGGCTGGATGAGGCCTATGGTGGATGCTGCAAGCATGACACCGGCGCAGAAGCCCATGACGGCGTCATTCCACTTGTGCGGCAGCTCCTTGATGCGGAATCCGAGAAGGGATCCGAGTATGGTCGCGAGGCTCAGTCCGGCCGCGCTCATAAGTACTTCCTGCATATCTGTCTTACCCGGTAATAATGACGCAAGTTACGCATTTATAGGAGAATGTCCCTCATCTTTTTCTTTGAAAAAGCGTTTTGCTACATTTGTATGGAAAACTACTGACAACATCATTCACGACATGAAAAGAATCCTCGCCGCACTCATCCTGGCAGCAGCATTCTGCACAGGTATCTCAGCAGGCACGCCTGTCACATATGACCTGCGGGTCGAAGCCATGGACTCCCCTCTGGGCATAGACTCCGCACATCCGCATTTCAGCTGGAAAAACAGGACTGTCCAGAAAACGTGGCAGATCCAGGTGGCATCGAGCATGGAGGCCCTGGGCGCAGGGGCTCCGGATCTCTGGGACAGCGGCGTACAGACATCGCAGGCATCGGTCATGGTGCCGTACGCAGGCAGAGAGCTCCGTTCCAGAGAGCTCTGCTGGTGGAGGGTGTGCGTCAACGGAGAGTGGAGCGAACCCAGGCGTTTCAGCATAGGCATCATCGGAGATGACGCCATAGGAGGAGAGTATATCGGTGCCTGCCCCGGCAAGTCACCTGTCATCTATACCGGATTCAAGGTGAAGGATCCGTCAAGGACCGCCTTCCTCCACATCACTTCCCTGGGCTATCATGAGGTGTATATCAACGGGCAGCGTGTCTCAGAGACCGTACTCGCCCCTGCCGTGTCGCAGATGGACAAGAGGTCGAGGATCGTCACATACGACATCACCCCGCTGCTGCGCAGGGGAAAGAATGAGATAGCCGTGTGGATGGGCAAGGGATGGTACAGAGAAGGCACTTTCGGAGCGGCTTTCGACGGACCGCTGATGAATGCCTGCATCGATGTCCTCGGCAGGGACGGATGGGAGACTGTGCTCACCACAGGCCCGTCATGGAAAGGCGTGGCGAGCGGATACACCGACATGGGCAGCTGGAGACCGGGACAGTTCGGAGGAGAGGAGATGGATGCGGCTGCAGTCCCTGCAGCCCTGGACATGTCGGTACTCGACACCATGTCACCCGAACCGGCAACCGTCGTCAAGGTGGAAGGCATCCTGGCCACCCCTCAGATGTGCCCTGCAAATGTCCTGAAGGAAGTGGTGCATGCCGTAAGCGTGGAGCCTTGCGGGGATGGGAAATGGATCGCCGACATGGGCAAGACCATGAATGCTCAGCTGGAGCTTCATCTCAAGGGCGGCAAGGCAGGCAGCAAGGTGAAGATAAGCTACTGCGATGCCGCATCGACCAGGGGTGAGGACCAGGGATGGGGCTATGACATGCTCATCTGCTCCGGCAATGAGGACGGCGACACCTTCCGCAGCAAGTTCAACCACCATGTGTTCAGATACGTCATCATCGAAGGAGACTGCCAGAGACCTGCACTCAGTGATGTACGGGGACAGCGCTTCGGAAGCCTTGCCGTGAAGGGAGGCTCGTTCCACAGCTCAGATCCCGACCTCGACCGCATCCATGACATGATCACATACACCATGGACAACCTCGTGTTCAGCGGCTACATGGTGGACTGCGCCAGCATCGAGCGTCTCGGCTACGGCGGAGACGGCAATGCCTCGGCGCTCTCACTCCAGACCATATTCGACGCCGCTCCTGTGTACATGAACTGGCTCCAGGCATGGGAGGACACCATCGGTGAGGACGGTCATGTACGCCATACGGCGCCAAGCCCGTACAAGGCGGGCGGAGGCCCGTACTGGTGCTCATACATCGTGCAGGCACCATGGAGGATGTACATGTCATACGCCGACACCCGCCTGCTCGAGAGATGCTATGACGAGATGCTCAGATGGATATCCTATGTGGACAGGTACAGTGTGGACGGTCTCCTGCAGAAATGGCCGGACGATGAAAGGAGGGGATGGTATCTCGGAGACTGGCTCGCACCGCGCGGGACGGACGTCAACGACCCGGAAAGCGTATGCCTGGTATCCAACTGTGCAGTCAGCCAGAGCTACGGCGAACTGATACGCATAGCCTCCGTCCTCGGCAGGGAGAGCGACTCGAGGATGTTCGAGAAAAGGAAATCAGAGCTCGACTCTCTCATCCACAGCAGATTCTATCATGCCGGGGAAGGCATATACGGCACGGGATCGCAGCTCGACATGATCTACCCCATGCTCGTGGGTGCAGTGCCTCAGGAACTGATATCCAAGGTGGAGGACAAGCTCTATGAAAGGACAAGAGAAGTCTATGACGGACACATAGGTGTGGGTCTCGTGGGAGTACCAGTGCTGGCGGAATGGGCGGCAAGGGCAGGAGCGGCCGACTATGTCTACGGCATGCTCAGGCAGCGCACATACCCCGGATACCTCTACATGCTTGACAATGGGGCGACCGCCACGTGGGAGGACTGGGACAATCCGAGAAGCCAGCTCCACAACTGCTACAACGGCATAGGAAGCTGGTTCTACCAGGCACTCGGGGGCATCATACAGGATGAACCGGGCTACAGCCATGTCACCATCGCGCCTCAGTATCCAGAGGGACTGAACTGGGTCAGAGTCTCACAGGACACCCCTTACGGCATCATCAGCGTGGCATGGGAGAAGAAGGACGGAGCGGTGTCGCTCCATGTGGAGATCCCTGCCGGCATCACCGCCGCCATAGGAGGACAGGAGTACACCGCCGGCACATACGACCTGAAGGGCTGATCATTTACGGGTCACCAGCCTGCGGTATTTCCAGTATGCCGCATATATATGTGCAGCACGGCACCATCCGCCCTGTGCCAGGTCTTCCCTGTCCACTGACTGGAGCAGGAAGTCCTCATCTCTTTCATCCCATGCATAGGCGGGATCCATCAGCTCCGCCAGGATGAGCTCGCCGTCCCAGGTCATGCCGTACGGCGGCTTTGCGGGGTCGGCACTGACAGCACGGGAGCGGGCTCTGCGCGAAAACTCAGCCATCGCCTCTCTGATCAGAGGGGTTCTGGCTGTATTCTGCTCGTACGCGAGTATCAATTCCAGCGCGCACTGAGCCTGGTAGAGCGAGTAGCACGGCATCCTCCCGGCAATCTGCCTGTCCGTCATATCTCTGATGCCCAGGGTTCTGGACAGGCACACATCTATCACCTCCTCGTACCTCTCCCTCCAGTGCTCATCCCCTGTCATCATATACGCCGCAATGTAAATCATCGGCAGTCTGGGAGCCTCATGGGGCCACAGCCTGTCTCCGTACATGTAGCATATGCCCCTGGAGTCAGGCACGGTGCCGTCGGCCTGGCCGAAATTGTATTCATTCTCGGGAGTCATCATGCTCTCGATGAACTCCGCGACCTCGACAAGAAGGGTCTTGTATTCTTCCACATAGGCTTTCCGCCCCATGCCGCTGGCGGCATACCTCCAGAGACCGTGTACCCAGTGAGTGAACTGGTCTATGCTCGAATTGGCACATATGGAGCGCCCGTCATCCACGCAGATTCCGCGCGCCACGAAACCCTTGTGGCCATGGCGGCTCGCCAGATTGAGAGTGCCTCTGGCTATCATGTCCGCGTCCCTGCGGAGACTGCGGCGGTGCTCGACAGCCCATCTGTCCGCCAGCCCGGCAAGCAGGGTTCCGTTGATCAGAGGTCCGTCAGACATGCCCTTCCCATAGCCGTCAGGGATACCCTTGTACCAGACGAACATACCGTCCACGCAGTCCGAAGAGCTGTGTACCTGCTCCGGAGGGCAGGTATAGACAAGCTGGGTGACCGGAGAATAGTTGTGCTCCATATAATAATGGATGCCCGCGTCACAGGCCTCTGTCATGTACTTGAAGTCCTGGGCTTGCAGAGCAAGTGAGAAAAAAGTTGCGACAGCAATCGCGATATATCGTGGAGGATATTTCATGGATATGACCTGTGTTATCTGCAGATAAAGTTACAAAAAAACTATATTTGCACTATTATGAAACGACTTGTCATCACCATCGTCTTTGCCTGCCTCTGTATCGCAGGATCAGCCCAGAACGGCTACACCACCATCAAGGATATCCCTTATCATCCCGGCGAGAATGCCTACGCGGACGAGAGGTGCAGGCTTGATTTATACTGGCCGGAGGACAAGGACTGCCCGACAGTGGTCTGGTTCCACGGCGGAGGCCTGGTGGCAGGTTCCAAGTTCGCGCCTAAGGACTTCCTGGACGCAGGATTCGCTGTGGCCGCTGTCAATTACAGGTTCCTCATCGGTGCCACGATAGATGAGATCATCGATGACGCAGCCGCAGCTGTGGCATGGATATTCAGGGAGGTGGCGGCCCGCGGCGGGCGCACCGACCGCATCTTCGTCTCAGGACACTCCGCCGGAGGCTATCTCACTGACATGGTCGTGCTGGACAAGCACTATCTGGCGAAGTACGGTGTGGAT
>JAGHSA010000054.1 GCA_018066125.1 Candidatus Cryptobacteroides onthequi
TCCTGCTCCGCGTCGTGATTGCCATAGAGGATGCACCATGGCACTCCGGTGGAGTCAAGCTTGTCGATGATGCTCTGAAGCATAGGTCCTGCCTGATCGGTAAACACCAGGTCCCCGGTCACGACGATGAAATCCGGGTGCTCCAACTCTGTCATGCTCTCAATCCGTTTCAACACCTTGGCATTCTCATCAGGGGTGTGCGTCTTGAAGTGCAGGTCGGTGAACTGCATGATCTTGAATGTGCCGTCCTCTCTCAGCTGGAGTTTCTGCGGCTTTGCGGCACCTGCCGAAATGGACAATATGGCTGCTGCAGCCGCCATTATTGCCATGGAGATGATTCTCTTCATATCTTGCCTCTATAACTTAAATGAATATTTATTCGAATAATCGTAGTTGACACATACGGTCGCCGTACCCTTGGTGAGGTTATATACGACAGACCACACGGTGCCGCCTTCGTGCTTCGCGTCGCGGGTCTGGTGCACATCGTCGAGAAGCTTCATGGCCTCTTCCTCGGTGAGGACTCCGCCCCTGTCATCCATGGTCTTGAGGATGGTGGAGAGCCTGCGGTCCACATGACCGGTCTTCTCCCAGCCCTTGCTCAGATAGCTGTTGGTGACAGCCTTCCCGTCGATCACGCTCATGACCCACTTTCCCCTGCCCTGAGGACCGTCTTCCATAATGTATTCGAGGATACGGGTCTTGCCTGTGGCATCGGAGAGGAGGAAATGGTAATTGCTCTGAACCTTACGTCCCTTCTGCTCGCCGTCTGCCCAGTAATTGTAGTCCTGAAGCATTTCCAGAGCCTCATCGACAGTGGCCGCACGGTCCAGCAGCATGCGCATCATTACGGAGGTCATGATGTCGTGCCTGCCGGGCTCACGCTGGATGGCGCATCTGTGACTCAGCTGGAGGACCGAGATGGCGAAACCCTTCTCATTCATGCCGTCCATCTGCATGTAGGGAGCGCCCATGAGCACAGACAGGTCGGTCTTGCCATCTCTCAGGTCCTTTCCATTGACGCCCACGAATGAGGTCGTAGCCAGACTTATGGACCTGTATGCCTTCCTGGGACTGCTGTGCAGAAGTATGGTGCCGCTGTCCTTGAAATGATAGTCGAAGTTTCTTGCGTAGATGACATCGCCATCGGGTGTCACTGCCTGGAATGCCGAGCACGCAGGTTTCGGGGACTCCATACTCATCTCCTGAGGAACTGCGAGAAGCATCTGAGGTATGGCCATACGCAGCATGTCCTGGGATCTGATATCTGCATCGATAAAGTCCTGGAGACGGTAGTCGGCCTTGTACGTCATCTCATAGAGCCGGCCGTCTGCGACATCCCTGAGGGAGGCGATGGTCTTTGCCTGTTTCCTGTCCCTGAGCATCGATGCCGGGTTGCCAGTCCCGGAGGTGGGCTGCGGCTTTGACGAAGTCAGCGCGAGTGCAGCCAGGACTCCGATAGCTATGGTCATTATCCTTCTCATACATCTTCAAATTTAGCATTTAAAGGTCAAAATCACTATCTTCGCGTACCCAAAAACGTAATATTTCAGCCCGACACATATGAAAGCGATCAGAAAGGCCCTCACTCTGGCAGGCGGAGCAGCCATCCTCACAGGCTGCAGCGACAAAGAGGCCCAGAAACCGAACGTGGTAATAATCCTTGCAGATGACCTCGGATACGGGGATCTCGGCTGCTACGGAGCCATAGGCGTCCAGACCCCCAATTCGGACAGTCTCGCCGCAAACGGCATCCTGTGCACCAACGCGCATGCGGTGGCCTCGACCAGCACGCCTTCCCGCTACGCCCTCCTGACCGGAGAGTATCCATGGCGCAAGCCGGGCACCGATGTCGCAGCCGGAAACGCCGGGATGATCATCTCACCGGAATGCCACACCATGGCAGACATGTTCCAGTCCGCAGGATACAGCACCTGCGCCATAGGCAAATGGCATCTCGGCCTTGGATCCGTTACCGGAGAGCAGGACTGGAACGGCAAGCTTGACCAGGATCTCAGCGACATAGGATTCGACCACCACTACATCATGGCAGCCACAGCCGACCGCGTGCCATGCGTCTTCATCGAGGACGGAAGGGTCGTCGACCATGACCCGGAATACCCTATCGCAGTCAGCTACAAGGCCAATTTCGAGGGCGAACCTACCGGAGCGGAGAACCCTGAGCTCCTCTACAACCTCAAGCCGAGCCACGGCCACGACATGTCTATCGTCAACGGCATAAGCAGGATAGGTTTCATGAAGGGCGGCGGACGTGCGCTCTGGAAAGACGAGCACATCGCCGACTCGATCACCGTCAATGCCGTACGCTTCATCGATGCCAACGCCGACAAGCCTTTCTTCCTCTATTTCGCCACCAATGACGTACATGTGCCGCGCTTCCCTGCAGAGCGTTTCCGCGGAGCGAGCACCATGGGCCTGAGGGGCGACGCCATTGCGGAGTTCGACTGGAGCGTGGGTGAGATCATGGCGGCACTGAGGCGCAACGGCATTGAGGACAACACCATCGTGATCCTCACCTCCGACAACGGTCCGGTGCTGGATGACGGATATGACGACAAGGCGCAGGAGCTCGTCGGAGAGCACAGCCCTACCGGCCACCTCCGCGGCGGCAAGTACTCGTCGTTCGAGGGCGGCACATCGGTGCCGATGATCGTCTTCTGGCCAGAAGGCATCAAGGAAAAGGGAAAGCGCAGCGACAGGCTCTTCACCCTCGTGGACTGGTACAGGTCCCTTGCAGACCTCCTCGGCGTGGAGCTCCCTGACGGAGCCGCACCGGACAGCCAGAACTGGAAGGACCGCGAATACGTGCTCGAATACGCCAGCAACCACAACCTTTCCATCCGCGACTCCGCATGGAAATACATCACTCCAAACAACGGCCATGCCGTCATCCAGTGGGGCCCGATCATCGAGACAGGAAACCTCCCGGAGAATCAGCTCTACGATGTAGTCAACGACAGGCAGGAAACCACCAATCTGGCACAGGCACACCCTGAGCAGGTGGAACGCCTCCGCAACGCACTTGAAACCCTCAGCAAATGAAATACAGACACTGCATTTTCGACATCGACGGCACTCTCATCGACACCGAGAGCACAGGCGTCCTCTCGCTCATCAAGACCGTGAAGGAGCTCATGGGCCGGGAGATGAGCTACGAGGAGATGTATCCATATTTCGGCATCCCGAGCAACAGCGTGGCTGTCCTGTTCGACTACCCTGACCACAAGGAATTCGAGGACAGATGGGAGGAGAACTTCGTGGCCATGAGCTACCTCATCAAGCCCTTCGATGGCGTGGAGGACATACTCATCGAAGCCAGGAAGGCTGGAATATGCCTCGGAGTGGTCACGTCCCGCATCAAGCGCGAGATAGAGCATGACCCGTACCTGATGAAACTCCTGGGATACGTGGACCACGTGATATGCGCCGGCGACACAGAGCGCCCGAAACCATTCCCTGACCCGCAATACAGATACATGGAGCTGGCGGCGGCAAGACTTGGCGAGGAAGTGCGCAAGGAGGACTGCATCTACTTCGGCGACACTGAGCACGACTGCCAGAGTGCGCACTCTGCGGGCATAGACTTCGCCTACGCGGACTGGAGGCACAGGGGTGAACCGTCATTCAAGGTGGAGCACCGCTTCTATGATGCAGAAAGTCTCCGGGATATCATCCTCGGAGACTGACAATTCCTTAATATGTGAAGCTCGATCCTCCGAGGAACTCCCTCAGGAACGAGGTCGGCGGTATCTGCTTGTCGGAAACCGCCGTGAAGTAGTGTATGAACTTCAGCAGCCTGTGGGTCTCGCTGTATTCAGGGCAGTTCTTAGGCACTGTGGCAAGGATAGGCTCCGCGTGGTTGCGTATGACTGCAAATTCCAGAAGGTATGCCGAATTGAACATGACATCGGCACGCTCCTGATACGGCAATATCCACTTCTCCTCGGCATCGCAGACGCTCTGCCACTGGCTTATGGTCTCGCGTGCGGTGAATGCGCCCTTGTTGTAGTCACGCACTATCCTCCTGAGCAGACGGTTGTCGCTGGTCGGTATGGTGTTGTGATGGTCCAGAGGGGTGCTGGTGAGGGTGTTGATGAATATCTTGTAGGTGGAGTCTGCGGGAACGCCAGGGATGAGCCTGTCATTGAGTGCATGGATACCCTCGATAAGAAGGATGGTACCCTGACGGAACTTGAGCTTCTTGCCGTTGTATTCGCGGATGCCGGTGGTGAAGTTGTATTCCGGGACAGATACGGTCTGTCCTGCCAGCAGGGCAAGGACATCCTTTTCCAGAGCGGCATGATCCACTGTCTCGAAGTTGTCGAAGTCATATTTGCCGTCCGGAAGGAGCGGCGTATCGACACGGTTGACGAAGTAATCGTCGGTAGAGAATGACACCGGGCGCAGACCGCATGCCTTGAGCTGGACGCTCAGACGCTTGCAGAAAGTGCTCTTGCCGCTGCTGCTCGGTCCGGTGATGAGCACTATCCTGAGCGGATTGTCGCTGCGGTAGCGGCGGTCGATCTCCTCGGCGATCTGCACGACCTTCTTCTCCTGGAGTGCCTCGGCCACCTGTATGAGTTCAGTGGCACGACCGTTCTGGATGGCCTTGTTGACATCGCCGACGGTGCTCAGGCCCATGATGATGTTCCACCTGAGATTCTCAGAGAATACTTCAAGGGTCTTCGGCTGGTCGATGCACGGGGCGACCTTCTCGGGATCGTGGCGGTCAGGGAGCTGGAGGAGCA
>JAGHSA010000024.1 GCA_018066125.1 Candidatus Cryptobacteroides onthequi
TAATCGCAATTGTGTAACTATTTGCCTGCCGGGCCGATGTAAGAGAGAACCCTGTCCCATACCTCCTGCCTGCCGGTCTCGTTTAGAATCTCATGACGCATGCCAGGATACAGGATGCTGTCGACGTGCCTATAGCCGACCTTTCTCATAAGATCTATGGAATTCCGGTGCTGCCTGTCACCGATGCGGCAAGGATCGTCAGCACCCGAAATGAACAGGACAGGCATGTCAGGATCGGCAACAGTCCACCCCTTCCTTGAATAGCAATCCATCATAAGCCCCATAAGGTTGCGGAATCCGTTTGCAGTGAAAATAAACTGGCACAAAGGATCATGGTGATACTCCTCGAGCGTTTTCCTGTCCGAGCATACCCAGGCGCTGGCGTAGCCTTCGCCCTCGAATGGTTTGTTGAAGCTTCCGAACGCGATGTCCTGCATGATCTGCGGCCTGTGATGATCCCCGCGTACAAGGCCTATGGTACCTGAGAGCAGCCTTCCTGCCCATGCAGCCTGGTTGGAGCTCGGCGAGCCACAGACAATGAGCCTGTCTATCCTGTCTCCATATCTCTTGGCGTACGACCTCACCGCCATCGAGCCCATGCTGTGTCCCAGCAGAGTCCGGGTCAGATGCGGCCATTTTTCAGCAGACCAGATGCGGACCTTTTCAATGTCTTCGACCATCGCACGCCATCCCCCGCCATACATGTATCCAAGATCGGCCGGGTCCTTCACTGACTCCCCGTGTCCCCTATGATCATGGATCACACAGACATAGCCATTCGCGGCCAGGAACTCCATGAACCCGTAATACCTTTCCTTGTGCTCGCACATGCCGTGCACGAGCTGCACGATGCCCATAGGCTCTGTCTCCGGCTCGACGAACGCAACGCCGAGCTGGATCCCGTCTGCCGATGCTTCAATCCTTAGTTTCTGTATATCCATAAGTCTATCCGGTTTTGAGTGGTACTAATATAGGAAAATTTTACAGGAATATCGCCTTTTAGAATTCCCTGTTCGGCTGTAGATGCTAATCGAAATTTCGATTAGCATCTACATCAATAAATGCTTGAATGCGGTTCCTATTTATCTTAGGTTCCTATATTAATCGCAATTGTGTAACAAATAATGAAGGGGAGAGCCGCGCCCCATCCTGGATGCGGGAATTGGGAAACTGCGCGATTATTCGCATATTTGTAGAAATCGCATGCTTCAATGGGGAAATTTTCGGAATACATACGTGAGACCCTGAGTCTCAATGAGCACCTGGATCTCGGGAACGCGGAATCCACCATACGCCAGAACATCAATTTCAAGGGACCGAACGTCATCATTCTCGCCTGTGCAATCGTGATAGCATCAGTGGGCCTCAATGTCAACTCCGTCCCGGTAATCATCGGCGCGATGCTCATATCCCCGGTGATGGGACCGATCATGGGCTTCGGCCTGTCCCTGGGCATCAACGACACGGACCTGATGAAGGCGTCGGTCAGGAATTTCTGCGTCATGGTGTCGATAAGCATCATCGCCTCTTCGGTATTCTTCCTCATATCGCCTCTCAACCTTGAGCACCCTACGGAGCTTCTGTCGCGTACCAATCCGACCATCTACGACGTCCTGATCGCCATTTTCGGCGGTATCGCCGGAATGCTTGAGAACTCCCGCCGTGAACGCGGCACCGTGATCTCCGGCGTGGCCATTGCGACAGCCCTGATGCCCCCACTCTGCACCGTGGGCTTCGGAATCGCGACTCTCGACCCTCACTATATCGTGGGCGCTCTCTACCTCTTCCTCATCAACAGCGTATTCATCGCCCTGGCGGTGTTCGTCACATCGAAATATCTGGGATTCCATCCTGTCAGAAATGAGGACGAGAGCATGTATGCGCGCCGTGCCAGAGTCGCATGGGTCGTGGTTGCCCTCATGGTGATACCCAGCATCTGGTCGGCCGTGACAGTGATCAGGGAAAACAATTTTACCATCAATGCCGAAAGGTTCGTGGATAACAACAAGTCCCTTGGGACGAGTTATATCTACGACCACAAGGTCAGCACGTCCAGAAAGTGCTACCAGGTGGAAGTGTTCCTGGCCGGAGAGCATATGAATCCGCAGTCGCGCGAGCTCCTCCTCCGCAGTGCCGAGAGCCATGGTCTCCAGCGTTCACAGGTCATTCTCCGAGAGGAGGCTGCGGTCAAGGGAACGGACCAGACCGAAGTGGTGCGCGACCTGTACGAGTACTACGACAAGCGTATCCAGGAGCTCAACCAGACCATCACAGACCTTCAGGTGGAACTCTCCAGATACAAAAAGGCGCCCGCAGACACCGCCGTCGCGGCTGGTCATGCGGACACCTCGTCATCTGCATCTCCGGAAGCTAGCGCACGTCCGGAATGATGATCTCGTAACTTCTGTGTGAGGCGTTGTTGAGCTTGGTCTCCCTGAGCCAGAGATTGGCTCTCTTGAGGTCTGCGTAGCTTACGCCATGGTCCAGAGCGAACTGTACAAGGTCCGGTATCTCGTCGGTCACCGTGACCACCTCTTTCGGGCGTCTGTCGCCATATCTCTCGCTGACCGAGAATCCGAATGACTCCGGGTTCTCGAAGAGCATCTTCGCGGCCATTACCCTGAACATGTACCTCGAAGTCTCTTCGCGAAGCCAGAGATCCGTGGCCTTTTTCTGGCGCTGGTTCTTCAGTCCGGCGCTGATTCCGCCCTGTCCGGCATTGTAGCTGGCGGCTACGGTGAGCCAGTCCCCGTATTTGGCATATGCCTCTTTGAGATACTTGCAGGCCGCACGTGTGGCCTTTTCGGTATTGTAGCGCTCATCCACATTGGCGTTGACCTCCAGCCCCTTCTCGCGGGCGGTCGCCTGCATGAACTGCCAGAGTCCCGCAGCGCCTGCCCTGGAAACGGAAGTCGGGTCGAGGTTGCTCTCGATCACCATGATGTACTTGATGTCGTCCGGGATGCCGTACTCCTTGAGGATGGGCTCCACGATCGGGAAGATCTTGCCGGAGCGCTTGATCATCAGGGTCGAAGTGGAGTGCATGTATGTGAAAGTGATGAGCTCGCGGTCCATGCGCTCGTACATGTCCGGGCGCGAGAAGCTTACTGTCTGCCCTGCGAATACGTATGAGTCGGGAACTCCCGGAGGGCCCGGCTGGGCGAAGAGGACGGATGCCGAAAGGATGGCGGTGAGGATGGCGGTTATTCGTTTCATGGCGCAAATATAGCATTTCGGCATCCAAAATTCCGGGCATTTTGGCTATTTTTGCAGCAAATAACAAGAATTTCGATATGGCAAAGGTCAGGATAAGCACAATGCTCGGCGACATCACGGTGCGCCTCTACGATGAGACTCCCCTCCACAGGGACAACTTCCTCAAGCTCGCACGCGAGGGGTACTATGACGGCACCCTCTTCCATCGCGTCATCAGGGATTTCATGATCCAGGGCGGCGATCCGCAGAGCAAGGGCGCCCCGAAGGGCAAGTCCCTGGGCTCCGGCGGTCCTGACTATACCCTGCCGGCAGAGATCTCCCCTGCCCTCTTCCACAAGCGCGGTGCACTCGCTGCCGCACGTCTCGGAGACGAGGTGAATCCAGAGCGCAGGAGCAGCGGATCGCAGTTCTATATCGCCTGGGGCAAGACCTACAGCGACGGACAGCTCGGCCAGCTCGCAAAGCAGCTTCAGATGCAGGCTGAAAAGCAGGTGTTCGAGGGGCTAGTGGCAGAGCGCCGCAAGGAGGTCATGGAGCTTCGAAGGAACCGTGACCGCGCCGGCCTGATGGCTCTCCAGGACGAACTTCTGGCCAAGACCTCCGCAATCATCAGGGAGCAGGGGCTCGGGCAGCTCTCTGCCGCCCAGAAAGAGGCCTACAGCACTGTCGGAGGTGTTCCTTTCCTCGACGGGCAGTACACTGTCTTCGGCGAGGTCGAGGAGGGTCTCGACGTTGTCGGCATGATACAGGAGGCTGCCACAGGTGCGGCCGACAGGCCTGTCGACGACATCTCCATGAAAGTCACAGTCATAGAATAATCCCCTATGTCTTCCCAGGGCAGGTGTGACGTGCTCCTGTGCGAGGCCGGCGGCCGTGTGGGCTACCAGGTCCTCAGGAGTCTTGCGCGCCATGGCCTGCGCGTGGGCGTGTGCGACTCTTCGGACCGGGGCATGTCGTTCCGTTCCAGATATGCCGTCAGGAAGGCGGTATCTCCCAGCCCTGTCAGGAACCCCGACGGATACGCCCGTTTTGTGGCCTCAGAAGCCGCCTCAAGCGGCGCGGTGGCAGTCCTGCCCATCTTTTACCCTGAAGTCCTCTCAGAGCGCCGCAAAATGCTTCCGGAGGGCGTCCTTCTCCCTGTCGAGACGCCGGAGAAGCTCAGGATGCTCGATGACAAGCTCAGCGCCTGCTCTCTCGCGGCTTCGCTGGGCATACGCCAGCCCCGCATGTATGCCGATCCGGCAGAGGTGGATTGCTGGCCTGCCGTGTTCAAGAGAACCTCTGGTCTCGGCGGTTCCGGGGTGTATTTCCCAAAGGATGCGGCCGCTCTCTCCAATCTGGTTTCGAAGTCGCGCAGGGGCGGATATCTGATCATGGACTTCATAGACGGCAGCGATGTGTGTGTGGATGCAGTGCGCTGGGGCTCATTCTATCAGGCCTGGGCATACCGCGTGCTCGAGCCCAGAACCAAGGGGATGTCGGTGCTCAGAGAGAGTGTGGAGGCTCCGGAGCTGATTTCGGCACTTAAATCCATACTTGATGAGATAGACTATAATGGCTTGTGCGGCTGCGATTTCCGTGTAGATAATGTCACTGGAGAATCGTATTTTCTCGAATGTAATCCACGGTTCTCCGGAGGATTGGGCTCTCAGATAGCTTCAGGCTTCGACCAGCCTTATGTGCTGTGGCAGGCTTCGACGGGCTTGGCCCTGGATTGTACGACGTCTGGATTTATTTCGGGTAAAGTTACTGAGTCACTTGGCGATGCGCTGACTCTATTGAATAGAAAGTTTAAGAAGAAAACTCTTTCGTGGGCGGAGGTTCGTGCCTGTCTGGGTCTGTTCGGGCGCACTTTTGACGATTTTTATCTTGATGATCTGCGTGCCGGCGTGTATTCGCTGCTGCACGGCCGCTGATCTTCCCATTTTCTCTCATCTTTTCGTGTCCGCTACAGGGTGATCTGTTGCGGATTTTTTCTGTCTTTTCGGCATGTTTACATATGTTGCACCCTTATTTACAAATAAATGTAAGCGGTGCTAAAGCGCTGATATATAGGTAGTTACATAATATATGGAAAATATGCAAAAAGGGCATTCCAGTATCCTGCAGGCCGGATTCTCCCCTCCCCTGCGCATGAAGAAAGCGCATAGAGAACTGCTTCCCTATGCGCTTCTTCTGATGTATTTTCTATCCTAGTTTTCCCAGATGTCCATGATGATTTCTTTGACCCATGCGGGAGGGATTGTGATATCTGCCATGAATTCCTTTTCGCTTACATCCCTGAGTCTATATGCAATCTTTCTTTTGGCTTCACTGTCGATGGCTTCTTTTCCAAGTGCCCTGATGGCTGAGCAGATCAGCTGCATTGTGGGACATCTGTATCCGAACATCTTGACTTCGGAAGTGTGATTGAAATAGATTTTCCTGCCATTGGTCAGTGATATCTTTCTCGGAGCTCCGTCTGTCAGATATTTCAGATCTGAGATTCTCAGACTTGTCAGTCCGAGCTCATATGCGGCCTGGTCTCCATACGGGAGGATCCTGACTTTCTCTCTGGCAGCCAGTGCCTCGGCGATGGTTTCCGGCTGAGGTGAAATTCTTGTGCCGGCATAGTCCTGACTGATCCTTGGATAGCAGTATATGCCTCTGGCCAGACGCAGGATGAATCCCTCGTTTGCCAGTGTCATGAGCGCGAGGCGTACAGATTCCTGGCTGCGGATGTTCAGGAAGTCTTCTGTGAAGAATATCCTGCCTCGTTCCCAGTCGCTGATTTGTTTTCGAATTTTCTCAGTTTCTGATTGTGTATTTGTTTTCATCTCTAACAAAAATATCATCTTTTTGTTAGAATTACAACTATAAAAAAAGCTTCGGCAGGAAATACCGAAGCTTTAAATCAGACTCTGTTCTTGAAGTCCTTATAGCCGAACTCTTTCCACAGACTCATACGGTCACCGTCTTTAATCCATATAGAAGGGAGAGGCATGCCATTGAAGGTATTATTCTTCACCATTGAATAAATGGCCATATCGCAGAAAGTAAGCATTTCGCCTTCCTTAAGTTCGTAATCAAAAGAATAGTCCCCTATCACATCTCCAGCAAGACAAGTCGGACCTGCAAGACGATAACTGAACGGCTTTTCATCCGGACAGCCGGAGCCCTGGAGCGGAGGTCGGTACGGCATTTCCAGCACATCTGGCATGTGACATGCGGCGGATGTGTCGAGAATTGCAATCCGGCCTGACTCTCGATTCTGTATCTCAAGGACCCGTGTGTGAAGAAAACCGGCATTCAAGGCAACGGCTTCGCCCGGTTCCAAATACACCTCAAGCCCATATTCTTCTCGCATCTTCATGATACACCGCTCAAGTCGTTTGATATCATAGCCCTCACGAGTTATGTGATGCCCGCCCCCGAAGTTGATCCATTTCATCGACTTCAGGTAATGACCGAACTTTTCGACTACAGCATCAAGTGTCACTTCCAGGGCATCAGAATCCTGCTCGCAAAGCGTATGGAAGTGAAGGCCATCGATCATGGTCAGAAGTTCAGGCTGACTCACCATGGCGGTTTCCAACTCTGCAGCCGTGACTCCCATTCGGCTGCCAGGTGCACATGGGTCATATATGGCATGACCCTCCTGTGTGGATTTCTCCGGATTGATTCTCAATCCCACGCTGCACCCGGCTTCCCTGGCTTTGGCGCCATACAGGGAAAGCTGCCGTAGAGAATTGAATACAATGTGGTCACATATGTCCACGAGTTCATCGACATCCTCTGCCTTGAAGGCCGGGCTGAACACATGGTTCTCCCCTCCTGGCATCTCCTCATGGCAGAGACGTGCCTCATAAAGCCCGCTTGCAGTCGCGCCGCACAGGTACTGCCCTATCATCGGGTATAGGGCATAGCAACTGAAGGCCTTCTGGGCAAGTAGGATGTGCGCACCGGTGCGCTGCGTCACTCCTTGAAGGACGGACAGATTGCGCCGCAAGGCGTCACTGTCTATCACGTAGCACGGTGTGTTCATCTAATCTATGAGCACTGGGTTCTCGTCTACCACCCATGGAAGCCCCCATCTGTTCAGAGCCTCCATATACGGATCCGGATCGAAGTCCTCCACGTTGAATACACCCGGCTTCTTCCAAAGGCCCTTGAGTACCATCATGGTGCCGATCATGGCAGGTACGCCTGTTGTGTATGATATGGCCTGCGACTCAACCTCTTTGTAACACTCCTGGTGGTCACATACATTGTATATCTTGATGCTGCGCTCCTTGCCGTCCTTGATGCCTGTAAAGATGCATCCGATGTTGGTCTTGCCGACTGTTCTCGGACCTAGTGATGCTGGATCAGGGAGGAGAGTCCTGAGGAACTGGATAGGCACAATCTCCTGGCCGTTGAACATTACAGGGTCGGTCCTGAGCATGCCGACATTTTCAAGGCACTTCATATGGGTGAGATAACTCTGGCCGAAGGTCATGAAGAAGCGTATTCTCTTCACGCCTGGGATATTCTTCGCGAGGGACTCTATCTCCTCATGGTGCAGCAGGTACATGTCCTTTTGGCCCACCTGCTCGAATACATATTCCCTTTTGATCTCCATCGGCTTGGTCTCCACCCAGTGGCCATTCTCCCAATAGGAGCCGTTGGCAGAGACCTCACGGAGATTGATCTCAGGGTTGAAATTGGTGGCGAAAGGATAGCCGTGGTCACCTCCGTTGCAGTCAAGTATATCTATGGTGTGGATCTCATCGAAGTAGTGCTTGAGAGCATAGGCAGAGAAGACGCTGGTCACACCAGGGTCGAAGCCAGTACCGAGGAGAGCTGTGATGCCGGCCTCCTTGAATCTGTCCTGATACGCCCACTGCCATGAGTAGTCGAAATATGCTGTGAAGCCTTTCTCTTTACATCTCTTCTCATAGATTGCGCGCCATACAGGATTCTCGGTATCCTCTGGCTCATAGTTGGCTGAATCGACATAGTCTACTCCTGTGGCGAGACATGCGTCCATTATGGTGAGATCCTGATATGGAAGGGCGAGGTTGAGTACGATGTCAGGTTTCACTTCATTGATGAGAGCGACGAGCTCGTCGACACTGTCTGCATTGACCTTTGCAGTGGTGATGACAGCCTTGGTCTTGCCTTCAAGCTTTGCCTTGAGAGCGTCGCATTTGCTTACCGTACGGCTTGCAATGCAGATTTCTGTGAAGACTGAATCATTCTGAGCGCATTTCTGGATAGCAACTCCTGCGACACCGCCGCAACCGATTACCAATACTTTTCCCATTTTCTTTACTTATGAAATATTTGTTTAAATGTTATTTCTGGATAGCGAGAAGCAGTTCTCTAACCACCTTGCAGGCTACCGCTGTGGATACTCCGCTCTGATCGTATGATGGACTGAGTTCGTTGACATCGCAGCCGACCACTTGACATCTGGATCCCACAAGCATGACGGCTCTGATGAGATCCATGAAACCTATGCCACCAGCCTCCGGGGTACCGGTACCAGGAAAGATAGACGGATCCAGAACGTCAAGATCTATGGTGAAATACACAGGGATCGACCCCAATGCCTCGACAGTTTCTTCGAGCCCGTCAAGGGTGAACCTGTGCATCTCGGTATGTCCCTCAGCAGCCCATATGAATTCCGGTCGGTCGCCGGATCGTATTCCGAACTGATGAATTCGGCCGTCACCGACGAGATCATGGCACCTGCGTATCACGCAGGCATGGGAGAGCTTCACACCCAGATACTCATCCCTCAAGTCTGTATGCGCATCGAGATGGATGATGTGCACATCAGGATACCTGGTGTACACCTCCCTGAATGCTCCCAGAGTCACCAGATGCTCACCGCCTATCATAAAAGGCAGCTTGCCATCTTCAAGTATGGTACGGGTGCGCTCGGATATCTGTTCAAGGGCAATCTCGCTGCTGCCCATGCTGAGCTCGATATCACCGCTGTCGAAGATATCATAGTCGCAGAGATCCTTGTCCTGATACGGACTGTAGGTTTCAAGTCCATAAGACTCCTGTCTTATCGCACGGCTTCCGAATCTTGTACCAGGCCTGTATGAAGTCGTGGAATCGAATGGAGCACCGAAGAGTACAATGTGAGAGTCGCAATATGATGCATCACATCCGATGAATGTTTCTATATTTTTGTCCAACATATATTTAATCCTTGATTGTCTCCACGTCTCTGAGCGCTCTTTCAACATATGCAGGCAATGCGAAACAGCCCACATGGAGATTGGTTGTATAGTAATCTGTCGCGATACCCAGGCTGTTCCAGCGATCGGCGTCAAGGTCTGCAACCGGATGATATTTCTTCGAGGCGAAGCCGAAGAGCCAGTATCCTGATGGATATGAAGGTATATGCGCCTGATAGACGCGGCTGATCGGGAAGTTGTTGAGGATGCGCTTGTGCGCCTTCTGCGTCTCTATGCGATCCTCCTCGTAGAATGGGCTCTGATGCTGGTTGACCATGATGCCATCCTTTTTGAGCGCCTTGTAGCAGCTGCCATAGAATTCCCTTGTGAGCAGACTCTCCCCCGGTCCATAGAATCCGGCGGAATCGACGATTATCAGGTCGTACTCGTCCTCGATATGACGTATGAAACGGAGAGCGTTATCCGTGTAGAGGTTCACTCGCGGATCATCCAGAGAGGCTGCCACGTCCGGAAAGAACTTACGGCACGCCTCGATCACGCCGTCATTTATCTCCACAAGGTCTATCCTCTCCACTGATGAATACTTGACCAGTTCGTCTATTACACCGCCATCGCCTGCACCGAACACGAGGATGTTTTTGGCATCCCTGTGGACTGCCATCGGCACATGTGCAAGCATCTCGTCATAAATGAATTCATCCCTTTCAGTAAAAATGATATACCCATCGACAGCGAGTATCCTGCCATACTCCAGAGAGTCGAAGATGTCCACCCTTCCCAGGTCGTTCTCATTGCTGTACAGGTGCTTGTCAACTTTCAGCGAGAACTTCACATTCTGGGTATGATGTTCTGAAAACCAATACTCCATAGTCATCCGCTAATAAATTGTCCTCTCTTTGATCACGTTGAGTCTCTCGCACTTCTCGTCCTCCGGTCCGGTGAGCGAGCATCCCTTCTCCTTCGCATACAGGATATAATCGATGATCTCCTGAGTGATCCTCTCCCCCGGCGCCAGAATAGGGATTCCCGGAGGGTAGCTCATGACGAATTCCGTGCACACGCGTCCATTTGTCTCACGTATAGGGATCATCTCCTCTTTTGCAGCGTAGAATGCCTCCTGAGGAGTAAGCACGACCTGAGGGTTGATGTACTCATGATCGAACAGGCCGGCTCTGTCCTTGCTGTACAGCCTCTTGATGTCGTAGAGAGCGCTCACGAGCCGCTCCACCTCCCTCATGCGATCGCCGATGGATATATATGCCAGCACGTTGCCGATGTCGCCGAGCTCAAGCTGGATGTCATACTCATCCCTGAGCAGGTCGTACACCTCGATGCCCGCAAGACCGATGTCAAGGGTGTATACGGTAAGCTTCGTGGTGTCGAAGTCAAACACGCTGTCTCCGTTGATGAGTTCCTTGCCGTAGGCATAATAGCCGCCTATCTTATTGATTTCCGTCCTCGCATAATCGGCGATGTCCATCACCGAACGGAACAGTTCCTTGCCACGGAGGGCGAGATTGCGCCTCGAGATATCGAGGCTCGCCATGAGGAGATATGATGCGCTTGTCGTCTGAGTGAGGTTGATCACCTGCCTGACGTATCCATGGCTGACGTTCGGGCCAGCGAGAAGGAAAGAGCTCTGTGTGAGGCTTCCACCGCTTTTGTGCATGCTCACGGATGCCATGTCTGCACCGGCAGCCATAGCTGACACAGGCATATTTTCGCCGAAATAGAAATGCGTGCCGTGTGCCTCATCGACGAGAACCAATATGTTGTGTGCATGCGCGATCTCTACTATCTTCCTGAGATTGGAACAGATACCATAATATGTAGGATTGTTGACAAGGATCGCGACCGCATCAGGATTCTCCTCGATCGCCTTCTCGACCTGCGAGATCTTCATTCCCAGAGCTATACCGAGCTTCTTGTCCACGTCTGGATTGACATAAATAGGAGTGGCACCGTTCACCACAAGGGCATTGATCACGCTTCTGTGGACATTGCGTGGAAGTATTATCTTCTCTCCAGCCTTACACGCCGTCATCACCATAGCCTGGACGGAAGAGGTGGTGCCTCCAACCATAAGGAACGCAGCAGATGCACCGAACGCATCGGCGGCAAGCCTCTCTGCTTCTTTAATAACAGAAATCGGGTGACAGAGATTGTCCAGCGGCTTCATGGAATTCACATCCAGTTCAACGCACTGTTTCCCGAGCAGTTTTACCAGTTCTGAATTCCCCCTTCCTCTCTTGTGTCCGGGCACATCAAAAGGAACCACACGGTTCCTTCTGAATTCCTCTAGAGCCTCGTAAACCGGGGCTGTTTCTTGATTCATCAGCAGAATGAATTAATAAGTCCAACAAAAACTTACCTTCTTGTTATGTACGCCTGTATGAATCGTGGGATGATGGATCCTAGAATCGATACAGTCTTAAGAGTCTATATAGCAAATATTTACTTTTACTACTCTATTGAACGCTTTCCAAGTCGGAATGGTTATAAAGTAACCAACTTAAAACACGAGCACCGTATTTCAACGGCACAATGCGCGGTATTGGCGCAACATCAATAATAAAATATTTACTGGATACCTCTAAAAAACTATATCGTTATCCAATGAGACAAAGTTAATACATTTTTTAGTTATTTTAAGGGAATGAGACAATTTCCTTACTGTTTGTAACAGGCCGCAACATATCTGGGCAGAGGATTGGGGCAGGGTGTATCGGCGCAAGCCCTGAATTCTGCCATTGCTATTATACGTTGTTATTTAAATAGAAATCAGGAAGGCCATGATAATGACCTTCCTGATATTATGTCAGACGAACTGTAATCGAGAACTAGAGTTCTGTAATGGTGCAAGTAAATAACAGAACCTCACTAAAATGTGCGATTTGGACAAAACTGCAATGAAAATCTTGTACCTTTGCACCATGTTGATTTCGGTACTTTACCTTCTCCCATGCCTGGTGTCGCTGCTGTGGCTGCTGAGTTTTCTCTTCAGGGTAAAGGTCTTTTTTAAGTCTTATTGTGCAAAAATGTCAATATGTGCATGCTACCCCTAAGCGCAAAAATTCGCAATTATGCCGTAAATATACGTCAATTATTCCGAACATACTGCTGATGCGTGTGCGTCTGCCAGCATCCGGCATTCGTAATAACTCACCTGGGTAAATATACATTATTATCTTCCATAATCACTTAGACGGAAAGATAATAGTATGAGAACCATCGTTCTTGACACCAATTGCCTATTGGCGATACTGCCATCAATAAGTCCATACCATCTCTCTGCTCAAGGGAAAGGACTCTGTCCACAACATCAGCTCTGATGTAATTGAATCATCATTTGGTTATCTGAAGAGCAGAATGTCCTCTTGTGCAAACCACGGATTTACATCGCTGATACTCGTCATGCCTCTCCATTTCAAACTGGCTGATTTGGAAGGACGTGCCAAGTTCGACATCCGTGGCCATCTTACAGAAACAAGCCTTACAAAACTTGCGAAATGGAAGGTGGAATCACTAATGCCAAACTTGGCAATCAGAAGAAGCATGATGCTTAAAAATGCATCATAATTTTTATTTAACTTGACAGCCTAGGTCTGTCCCCGTGACACGGTTATTCAATGACCAGACGGAGGCTGGAACCTTGGTAGCGGTCTTGTGGTTCATCCCAAGATAAGGTGGCGTCTTTTATGGCCTCGACAGCGTTGGCAAAATTTTCGTCAGCCACCGTTGAGGTCCAATATTGATGGTTGTCGCGTGGATTTCCAACCCAGGAAGAATATCGGACACCTGTCGCAGGACAGAAGACTACGCCCTCTGGAAGCTCAGATACTTGGCCTTCAATTGGTTTTCCGGTATAGTCGTCTGGATAGATCACGAAACCTCTAATTCCATTATAATATACATTCGTAGAAAAGCTTCTGTCTTTTCCCTTGCCACCGTTGACTGTTCGTTTCTCAAGCAAATATACCCATTCTGCCAGAGAGAGTGCACGCCAGCCGTACTGTGGCTTGCCGTCTACATCCACGCTGAAGGTTTCTCTTGAAGTGGTCTCTGTGGCGTTCGTGAAGAGCTGATCACTTCTGTTAGCACGCTCATCATTATAACCAGTAGCATAAGCTACGTAAGGCGAAGTACTCCAGTAGAAATGAGAAACATGGTTTATGTACCACACATTTTTATATTGTTCCTGTTTCTCCTCGAACTTGAACAACTTACCGTCGTAATACAAGTTGCCCTGTGCGAAGAAAACCTGAGTGACGTGCTTGCCGTCGTCGTTACTTACGCTGAACTTGCCTGGAAGCGCGCCAGCAGGAACGGCAGATCTGAATTGAGAGCCAGTGATCGTAATTCGGTTAAACGTATTATTCTCGATACAGGCCTTGCAGCCGCTGACCACACATTGAGTTCCGTCCATGGCGGTAAACGTGAAGGTCAGGTCCTCATAATCACCGGCAGGCACAAACAGATGGAAGAAGTTGGCCCCAGTACCGAGAGCCACTCCAGACGTACCTAAATCCAGGGTAATGCCGGCATGGTCAGAAGCCGTGATTTTCGCCTTGCCAGAAGGAGCTACCTCGAACTCGCCGCTCATCGTCTTGCTGCCATCCTTTATCTCAATGGACTTGAGCACGACGTTCTCCTGCTTGGTGTTGAAAACAACCTGAAGAACAGAACAGAGGCTGTTGAAAGTCAGGTCCTCCATATTGGAGAAGTAGTCCTTGGTGCAGTACATCGGGATAGCCTGGTTTTCAGTCTGAGTTGCCGGCCAAACCAATTTCCCGTTCTGCATGAGGGTAGAAGGATAATACGCCTTCACCCGTCTAGTGAAAGTTGCAGTACCGTCCTGCTTGAACTTACCGGTGTTGGTGCCTTCTCCGCTTATCAAGGTGAACGTATCGTTTGATACGCCTGTTACGCCATCCGTAACGAAGAGTTTGTCGTTTGCACTCCAAACAATGTCATACCGGTCTACCACCGCTGCACGGGTAGCGCTCTTGAGCTCCTCGCAGAACGCGTTGATGGTCATTGGCACGGAGGACTTGACTTCATGATCGTCGTCTTTCTGACAAGATGTTGCCATGATTCCCATGGCCAACATTGCAATTGTAATCTTATTCATTTTCCTTTGCTTAGTTTATAAATTCATTTCTGTTGCAAAACTAAAACGCAGACAATGTGTAATGATTTGTTATTTTGACGTGTTACCTTCTTGTGAAATATAGGGTATTCTCTTCGTCTATTTTTAGACCAAAGCCGTTTGATGTCTCTACAATTGTGGCTGCAGAAACCTTTCCACCAAGTGCTGGAGTGATCTTGATCTTGTTGTTAGACCTTGTATAATTGAATGTTCCGGCATCTTCCTTCCACATGCTGATAACCTTCATTGTGTTTTCTGTGATTGTGAAATCATAGAAGTCTTTGTTATCCAGAACTGATTCACGATTACCGTCATACCTGAATGAACCAGTGATACTGATGATATCTTCCTTTGAGCAAGATGATGCCAGTGTAACTATTGTGAGTGCTAGAAGTACGTAGATAATTCTTTTCATAAGTGTTGTAAATGTTTAATTAGTATTATTATTACTGTTTTTCTACATAAAATCCATAGATGCTGGTGAAGTCAAACTCTCCGAGCTTTGCTGGGCGGAAGATGATGGCATATTCTCCTGGCTCAAAATTGGCGGTGATCTCGAAAGTGTTGTCTGCTACCATCTCCCATTCGAAATCGATACGCTCCTTTCTTACAGTATTGATTCCTTCGATAGTCCTGCCGCCGTTATAGATGCGCTTTCCGTCAACGACCTCAAGTGGAACGATTATGATGTTTGCAGGAGTCATGCTCTTGATGAATGGGTCATATTCCTTTGTGGTTTTCTTGATTACCTTTTTGTCTGGGTTGATGACCATGACTATCTTGTCCACGACCTTCACTTCTGCTGTCTCGCCCTTATACTTGAATTTGGTGTTGCCGATTTCAACTCCGAGAAGGTTGTTTGACGAACTGATGGCTGCACCATTAGCATAAGTTAGATGTGTAGCATTCCCATCAATTATGGAATAGATACCTGGAGTGAGGTTTTCGCTCTGTGCTGAGCAAACCAGTGAGAATGCAAGAACTGAAAGAATAGTTGAAATGATTCGTTTCATAGTGTTGTGATTATTAAAACAGGTAAATGATGAATAGAACAATGAATATGGCAAAGACCACATATATTATGCGCTGCAAAGTGGCGGCGATCTTTATTCTTTTATTATTATCCATACTCTTTCTATTCTGGTTTTGTTGTGATACGAAGGTAGCAGATAGGAGTGTCCGACTTGTTACAAAACCGCCGTTCATTTTTGTAAGATTTTACGATTTTGTGCTATTCAATCACATCAATGTGTGATTTTGGGCAAAATTGTAAAGAAAATATCTATTTTTGCCCCATGCTGATATCGGTACTATACCTTCTTCCATGTTTGGTTTCACTGCTGTGGATGCTGAGTTTTATCTTTAGAGTAAAGACCCAGCGCCATATTGTGTTCATGTTCATCCTTGTCATGTACGTGTTCTATTATGCCACCTTTGCGGTCTATATCTCACCTAAGACTGATTACCATACAATGGTGGTGATGGATGCGATCAACATTCCGGTAATACTTACACTTCTTGCTCTCATTGTCCTGTATATGTATTTCAACGACAAGAAATCAGCAAAGTTTGAAGGACTGCAATTGGTGCTGCTGGTTCCTGCCATAGTGCTTGGAACCATCGTTAACTTGCTCTACTATATATTGGGATTCGATAATACAGCCAAGCTGATTGAGTTAGTTGATAAAGGTCTGCCGGTTCCAGCCGAATACACTACGGAGATTTATCGCATTTATAACTTCTTTACTGAACCGTTTGTGAATGTTTGCAGTAGTATCTTCATCCTGGGGATCTTCTTCTGGGGATTTAAGATAATCCATAAAGGGAACTATCGTCATGGAGATTTGCTGAGATTCATCTTCAAAGGAAAACCTCTGCCACCGAATAAGATACTCTCTGCTCTTATGTTGATTACGTTCATATTGCTGATACCGATCCTTCTGATGGGACGCAGATACATCTTTCTTCACGAAACTGTAGGCGTAATCATGTCTATTTGTATTGCAATAGATATACATTGCCTGAGTCATGTGGAGTTCTATGCCAGTCATATGAAGCAGGTGACTCTATATGATTTGTCTCATATCAGATTGGGACAGTCTGTTAACGATGAAGAAGTGGCGGCACCTGGTGATGAGGCATCCGCTAGCACGGCTGAGGCGAAAAAGGAACTGCCATCTAGACAGGCAGAAGCCGTAAATAAACTCAATGATCTGCTCGAGAAGGACAAGATATTCATTGACGAGAATTTAACTTCCAGCGCAGTCGCTGATATGCTTGGAATCAGTCGATCTTCATTCTCATCGCTTGTTATGAGTGCTTATGGTATGCCTTTCAGAGAACTGCTGAACAACTACCGCATAGAGCACGCGAAGAATTTTATGCATGAGAATCCATCAGCAACCCAGGAAGTCGTTGCAAGCGAGTCTGGTTTCAAGAATGCCCAGTATTTCAACCACAAGTTCAAAGAAGTTGTAGGCGAGACTCCTGCGATGTGGATTGCCAAGGACAAGCAGGTGTAAGGCTTTGTATACATAAACAATATCTTTTCCGAAACTGTTCAGAAAATAATAAGTTACAACCATCTTGAAAAAAGACGCTGAAAGTTAGCACCAAAGCCAAAAACAGAGGTGAAATCCTCAAAAACACCTCTGAAAACTAGATTCAGGACAGAAACAGAGGCGAAAACGCCAAATATCCGTCTGAAATCATAGCTTGTTCGCTAGGCCGATATGATTACGGGAGTAAAAGCATCGCAGACAAAAGAACACTTTGTATGGAATTTCCAATTGCATAGGATTTTCCACTACCGTCATTCATCTTTTACAAGGCGGATAGAAAACTTATATGTACTTGAATAATGCATATCTGAGACCAGATATTGGGCATCACATCGTGTAAAGTATCCATATCCATCACTAAAGGCGGATGATGACCAATAGTAGCAATATGTATTAAACAAGCCGCAGGAGCTCTCTCCATTGTTGTAAGGGTAACTGCCGGCTGCAGGAAGGAACACGAGATTCTCTGCTGCCAAGGCATCGTTATCAGCATATGAATCCAAAAGAGTTCCGCGATGTTCTATCGGCGCTATGACCAATCCGTTTACATCATGTACTTTTGTCCATTTATGGGGATTATTCTTAATCAAATATTCCCACTCGTTTTGTGTAAGTGTACGATACTTTCCTTTTACGCCGCCAACAGTGAAATCTTTATTTGGATACTGCTCATAATCAGGATCATTTGTAAAGAGTACATCACTGCTTAAGGTACCGCCGCTACTAATCCTTGCATATGCCTCGGCAGCATCCTTATTCCATGAGAAGTGATCAACATGTGTACTGCTCCATCCGGGCAGACAATCGTACTGGTTTTCTTCGAACTCGAAGGAATCCCCATCCCAATAAAGATTGCCCTTGGAGAAGTATACCAACTTAGTAGTGCCGACAAAGAAACGGCCAGGGAGAATACCTTTGTCTGTAAGACCAGTCACATTAAGGCTGACAGGTGTGATCATCGCACGGGCAATGTTGAGCACTTTGCCATCCTTTAGAGTCTTGGTGCATTTTTTACCCAAGAAATCTATGATTTCAATCTTTACTCCAGTATAGTTGTTTGGAGGTAGCGGCATATAGAAGTCCGAGCCTTTATCTGAAGCTAGATTAACGCCCTCCTCGCAGTTGTGAGTGACATAGTCATGTTCAGGCTGATATTTAATTACCGCAGAGCCCTCCTCGTTGACATCAAACGTTCCATACAAGTACTGATCCGCATAGACCCTGATCTGCCTGACTGTGCCATCTCCCTTCAAAGACAGGCGCAGAAGGCCACACAGGTTCTTGAACTCAGCCTCCGATGAGATATAACCGCCTTCGAAAGTGAGAGTACCCTTCATCGGAGCCGAACTGATGACGTTTCCGGGGATATATTCCGTCTCATCAGACAACCAGTTTATAGTACTAGCAGTGGTGTAATACGCATCAAAAGTGCCCTCGCCCATCCCATAGCCGTGAAAGGTACCTTTTGTTGTACCCGCGCCTGACAGCAGGTAAAAGCGGCTTGAGGCAGGGTTGTCCAGGATGATCTTGTCACCCTCACTCCACAGCACCCAGTAACCAGACTTGTCATTGCCTGAAAGGTATGTCTTGGTGTCAACACTGCTTTCAGTATTGGCGACAAAGGTGACCTGATGGCCTGTCGGTAGCTCAGGGGTAAGCGTAGATTCTCCCTTGTTGCAGGATGCCAGCCCAAGTGCAATAGCTGCAACTGACATGAAATAATACAGCTTTTTCATTACTTGTCCTACTTGATTTGGGCTATTCAAAATCGTCATCTCCAAGAGACTTGCCGTTAATACCATAACCTTCCGTACTACCAGGACTCGTACAGATGATTTTCTCACTAGATACTACAATCACCTTGACTGAGGGGCTCTTGTAGAGTTCCTTCTTGTTGTCTATTTCTTTTGTATTCATATTGCTTGGCGTTCTACGAAGTATGTGCCCGATTCGCTGCCGCTGACTTTTCATCTTTCATCGAAGGACGCCGGGCTACCTATCCCAGATGCCGAAATAGTACTTCTGCCCGTTTCCGCAGTCCCAGCACATCTGACCGAGTTTGGCTACCTCGTCATAAGATGCGGAGTCCACATGTATGGAGGTGTACTGCCCTGCAAAAGGAGCAGTCAGGGTCAGCGTATTGTTCGTCCTTTTGTAACCGAATGAATCAACGGTGTTCTCCTGACGGTCATAGACGACAATCATGTCATTTGTGATCTGGAGATAGCGATAGTTATCGGGATACTCATTGCCGTTGAAACCGTTAAGCTTCCAGAATCCGACGATGTTGTAAGAATCCTCCTCGATTCTTGTGCACGAGGATGCAACGAAGACGGAAACGATAACTAAGATAATCTGTATAAACTTTTTCATGATTGATAATATGTTTTTTTATTTTTCAATTGGGTCATCAACATAAAGCGTAATCTCCCAATATTTAGGGAGGCCTAATCTCTTAGGAAGAGTGTTATCAACATCGGAATTAAGCAGATCCCAATGTATTTCCACAGATCCTTGCTCGGCAACACCACTAAGCCAACAATCAAGGCAATCCACCGCTGAGATATCAGTAGCAAGCATCCTTACACAAGAGAGGCTCTCACATTGATTGAACATGTTGACATAGCAGCCTTTAGCAAGAATTGGTGCCTTTAGTTCCGGAGCTTTTTCAAGACTACTGCAACCTGCGAACATGGCATTGTAGCAATACTCGTCAAGAGTCGTTGCCGGAAGTTCCGGAGCATCTACAAGGCTTGTGCAATTAAAGAACATGAATGTATAGCAATGATCTGCAAGGTTCACTGCAGGAAGTTCTGGCGCAGAGGTGAGGTTGCCGCAACGAGCGAATAATCCGTAGAAACAATTCGCCGGCACTGAATTTCTCTTCAGAGAAGGGTCAAGCAGCGACATGATGTTTCCAGATGCTCTGGTTTTTCCTGTCATTGAGAACTGGTAGGAATTATCAGCATCGGTAGTGAAGATCTCATTCCCATCTGCTCCTGCCCTGAAGCATACATTGTCACCAGCTTCAAGCTCAATGGCGGTTCCGATAGAGTATGGCATCCATGTTCTGCCTGTCCTATACTCAAGAGTGATTGCCTGCGGATTTCCATACTTGTAAAGAGCAATCTCGGTCGCCTCTTCTGCCAGGAATGTCAGACCCCTGAAAATGTCGCACTCCAGTGAACTCATTTTGGATATCTTGTTACGCTCCACGGCGATGGACTGGGATGCCGTCCTTTCGAACACCCTTCCGTCCGTGGCAGTCGCAGTGATGGTGATTCCCTCGGAGAACACCACAGGAGGAAGTACGAAGTGGAAGACTGTTGCCTCGTCCTTGGTCAAGCCCAGAGCAACTCCTTCACCGCAGTCAATCGTAATCGAATTCGTGGCATCATCACCCATAGTGACGATGGGATTGCCATTATATGACGCCGCGATACGTGCAGCACCGGAGATCTTCTCTCCTCCGTTTCCTTTGAGAGTGATCTTCGTAATCGTTTCCTCGCCGTAGAGAGACAACTTGAGGTAGCCGCAGGCATTCTTAAAGAACAGATGTTTGTCGTCGACTTCTTCTGTGACAGCTACCATCGTGTTGGCATTCGGACCGAAAGAGTTCTCTACGTATGCCTGGGTATCCGGAAGTGTCACGCTGAACACTCCATCAGTCGAGATTGTATTACCCTCTGCGTAAGGGTATACGGAATAGTTAGCTCGAAGAGCGGATCCTGCCCTAAGGCTGCCGACAGCTGTGAATGTGTTTCCTCTTTGCCCAGTCTCGCCGTCAAACCTATACTGCTGGTTATATGTATTACCGGCGAAGATGGAGATTCGGTCATCTGCGGTCCAGCGGATGTACCCCTCATCATTCAGATAGGTCTTGGTAAGTCCTGCGCCCTCAAATGAGGCGTAGAACTTCATATCATTGTCTGCGCTTTCCTCGATGCCGAGATTGTCTGCAGTACACGCAGCGATGAAAAGCATGGAAAGTAGATATAATGTCTTTTTCATATTCATAGCTGTTTATTCCCATTCGTAATCATTTCCATCCTCTGGTTTCTCAATGTCAGATGAGTCCAACGGTTCGTCATCGCTCATGGCTGTCACGAGGCGGATACAAGTGCCCATATCTACCAAGGGATAACCTTCGTACCATAATCTATCGTTGTTGAACAGAATAGCAGATGCTTTATCGCCAGTGTAAGGATTGCATGACAAATAGTAAGCTTCTACTCCACAGCTATAGAGTTTCCAGCTATAAATATTTGGTAATCCAAAATAGTAATATCCCGCAGCAGGAAGAAAGACCAGATTGTCATTTTTCAACTCCTCGCTGGTATACGATTTCTTATCATCCTCCAGAGTTACTCCATCCGGAGCTATCACAAGACCATTTACACCTCCTGCAGCTGCATGAATGTGTTGATGATTGTCAAGCAGATACCCCCACTCGGCTTTAGTGAGAGTGCGATACCTTCCCCTTACGCCGTTAACAACGAAGTCTGCATTTGCCCTATCCGCATAATCCGGATTATTGGTGAACAGGACATACGTTTCGTCGTATGCGCCTTCCTTCAATGATTCTGACGCTGATATATTCCAGAAGAAATGACCGATATGGTTATCGACTCGTTCATTGGGGTAATTGTACTGCTCCTCTTCAAGCTCGAATGAGTCGCCATCCCAATACAGGTTGCCCCTGGAGAAGAACACCTTTCTTCCCTCTTTATTCACTGTGAACGCTCCGGAGAGCGCACCATCAGGAAGCGGATCAACGTCGAGACTGGCGACAGTAAGGCTGACAGGGGTAATCTTCGAGCGGGTTATGTTGAGGATTTTTCCTGCTTTCAAAGTCTTGGTTATCGTACGGTCGAGACGATCGGTAATCTCGATCTTGATACCGTCGTAGTTGCCTTGCGGCATAGGAATATAGAAATTGGTGCCATCTGCAGAAAGATCCACACCTGCCCCACAGTCATGCGTAAGGGCATATTCACTGAGACCGGCAGATTTCAGGACCGCAGCACCGTCAGATGCTATTCTGTCGATATCTCCATACAGCGGTGCGTCGTCAATGAGCCTGATCTTCTTTATGGTGCCGTTTCCCTTCAATGTCAGGCGCAGAAGGCCGCACAGATTCTTGAAGTTCGCTTCTGATACGAAACCGTTTTTAACTGACACGGTAGCGACCATTGGAGCCGAACTGATCACATTCCCCGGCTTATAATATGATTTGCTGTCCAAATAGCTTCCGTCAGTAGCGTAGTATGCCCGACAATTAATACCAGCCGATGAACTGCCAAATGGCAGATTGCCCACGAATGTGCCTCTCGTCGTACCGACTCCGCCATTTATGTCAAATGGGTAACTCCCATCAATATCCAGAATAATCCTGTCCCCTTCACTCCACAGCACCTGGTAGCCGGTCTGATCATCGCCCGACAGGGCTGTCTTTGTGTCGACACCACTCTCGGTGTTGGCCACTATGGTGATCTGGCGGTCAGCAGTTTCGACCGGCTCTTTGTTGCACGATGCCAGCCCAAGCGCTATGGCAGCAGCTGAGACTAAACAATATATCTTTCTCATAGTCATTATTCGTTATATAATTCCTATTCGAAATCGTCATCATCGAGGGACTGGCCGTTCATGCCATAGCCTTCCGTGCCGCTGCTTGTGCAGATGACGCTCTCGCCAGCTATGTCAATTACCTTGGCTGAAGGACTCTTGTAGAGCTCTTTCTTGTTTACTGACTCTATAGTTTTCATATTGTTATTTCGTTTTTATTGTTTACAAGTGATTAATCTATGTCCACCACGAGGCGGATACAGCAGGCCCAGTTCAATATGGCTCCCTGGTCAACTCCGTCATGACTTAAATACATATAACCGCCCTCATTATTCTGGTCCATAGAAGATGTCCAGTAGTAGCCGACCTCCGGATACGAGATATTCCCTTCCACTCGAATGCCCGTTACCGGAAGGAATACGAGATCGCCGGTGTTCAACTCCACATTTGAATATGAATTTCTGGAGTCAAGTTCCACACCGTCAGGAGCGACCACATAACCAGGGATGCCGTTCACTGTAACCCACTTACGAGAATGGTGTTCAAACAGATACTTCAACTCGAAATAGGTGAGGACACGATACTTTCCGGTCACGCCATTTACAGTAAAACTCTCACGCGCCTTACTATTATCATACTCTTCATTAGTGAAGATACCGATAAGTTCTTTTACTTTATAATCCTTGGCACTAGCCTCTTCATCCCAGAAACTCCAGTAGAAGTGGTTTACATGATGCTGGTTCCAAACAGTCTGTCTGTCGCTCTGTAGAGTCTCAAACTCGAAGGAGTCGCCATCCCAATAAAGGTTTCCTCTTGAGAAGTAAACCTTTCTTTCATCACCACTGTTCATCACGCCATCAGGGTCCTTTACCGTGAATACACCATAAAGAGCTCCGTCAGGAACGTCAGGTTTCTTTTCGAGACCGGTGACAGTGAGACTTACAGGAGTAATCAGAGAACGTCCGATATTTATCTTCTTGTCCGATTTCAGTGTCTTGGTGCAAATGTTACCGGAACAATCTATGATCTCAATCTTTACTCCACTATAATTGTTTGGTGGCAATGGAATATAAAAATCAGTACCCTCGCCAGACAGTGCGACTCCATCTCCGCAATAATGCGAGATATATTGTGTAGCTGACCCTTTTCCTATTTCCATAGAACAGTCATCTGCTACAGTAAAATTTCCGTACATACGTTGAGTGGCATAGATCTTAATCTGCTTCACATCTCCGCTTCCATTCAATGTCAAACGGAGAATACCGCACATATTTTTGAACTCTGCAACTGATGCGACACCATCCTTGATGCTGACAGAAGCAACCATTGGAACGGAACTGATCACATTTTCGCCCATATAATTGGTTACATCGGGCATATACATTCCTGTAACCGCATAATAAGCCTTATAGTCTCCATCGCCATCTGTGGCTCTTCCCTCAAATGTGCCTCTGGCCGTGCCTGCACCATCTTTCAATGTAAACTCTGAGTTCCAACCATCGTTCAGGTGAATCTTATCTCCTTCGCTCCAGAGTACCTGGTAACCGGTCTGGTCATCGCCCGACAGAGATGTCTTGGTGTCAACGGCGCTCTCTGTGCTGGCCACAATGCTGATCTGGCGCTCGGCAGGCATAGTCTCCTCCTTGCTGCACGATGCCAGCCCAAGCGCAATGACTGCAGCTGAAATGAAATATTGTATCTTTCTCATAACTATTTGTTTTATTCTGTCACGAGGCGTATAGACATACCGGTTGTACAATGACTATAGAAGCTGTAGTTCTCAAAAAAGTCATAACCGTTATAGCTGAATCGTATATTGTACGCCTTTCTATCTGTATCGGCTGTGGCAGTGGCTGTCGATGACCAATACTCGCCCATGTCTGCAACCGATTCATAGTTACCATTATTCAGTGTGTTGCCGGCTGCAGGAAGGAACACGAGCCCGCCACTTGCGAGTTCATCCCTGGAGTATGAGTTTTTTGAATAATCAAAACCCACTCCGTCCGGAGCTATAACCATTCCCGCAAAGCAAACATTCTCCATTCCCACATTGTAATTTACCGTGACCCATTTGTGATGATGTTTGTCGAACAGATAGCGCCACTCGGCGCTGGAAAGTGTGCGATATCTTCCAGTTACACCGTTGACGGTGAAATCGGGATTGGGCGATTCGGAAGTTGCGTTGGTAAAGAGTACGTCACTACTTGTAAAATCTTGACTGATAGGAGTTTTACTACGTGCTGCGGAAGCTTCTTTTGCCCAGTAGAAATGGTCGACATGATTCTCATCCCGGGAAGTAAGGTGAGCGTCCTGGTTTTCTTCAAACTCGAACGAGTCGCCATCCCAATACAGGTTGCCCCTGGAGAAGTATACCTTTTTCCCATTATCGTTTACTGTAAACGCGCTAGGGAGCGCGCCGTCAGGCAATGAGGTGATATTGGTGGCTCTGAGGCTGACGGGAGTGATCATCGCACGCGTGATTTCGAGCGTTTTCCCGGACTTCAGCGTCTTGGTGCAGATATTGCCGGCAAGGTCAGAAATCTGGATACTCACATTGCTATACTTATTCTGTGGCATGGGAATGAAAAACTCTTTTCCTGTTTCTGTGAGTTCAACTCCGTCGCCACAGTCGAGGATGTTTTCATAATTCTCGGAGTCAAACGTTCTTACGATCACAGCATAGCCTTCTCTTTCGTCAATGCTGAACGGCCCATTCAATGGGAGGCCGGCATGGACCTTGATGTCCTTCACAATGCCGCTACCCTTCAATGTCAGTCTCAACAGACCGCACAGGTTCCTGAAACTTGCCATGGAAGCGACTCCATCACTGACAGTGATGTTGGCCATCATCGGAGCAGGGCAGGTCAGATTCGATCCATTGCAATCAAATCTCCCGGACTGAAGTACGTCTATACCATAAAAGACCTGATACTCTCCATCCGGACACGTTCCGACAAATGTTCCTTGCGTTGATTCCGCTCCTTGGGACAGGGTAAACACATATTCATCAATACCATTGACCAAGGTGATCTGGTCCCCCTCACTCCACAGCACCTGATAGCCGGTTGCGTCATCTCCTGACAGTGAAGTCTTAGTGTCGACGCAGCCTTCTATGTTGGCTTCGAGGGTGATCTGGCGCTCAGCAGGCATAGTCTCCTCCTTGCTGCAGGATGCCAGACCGAGTACAATCAATGCGGCTGAAACAAAGAATTTATTCGTCCTCATACTGAGTCTTGTAATCATATTTTGAATGCTGTGAGAAGAAAAGCAGATTCTCATCTGGGAAGTAGAATGTATCAGGTGATCGGAAATAGAATCTATAATGCCATGTACGCGTAACATTCTGATTGAGAGAATCGTCAAACCAGGTCTCAACCTTGCAGGCATTGTGGAACTGGCTGCTGCCGCTGGTATAGTTGTCTGTGTAGACGATATTATAATCCGATCTCGGCTCCTGAGAGACTGGTTCCGGGCTGAGTTTCTCTTTCAGTGGCCAGTAGTTTGCCAGGAACACCCATGTGGTCCTGTTGTTCTCAGTCGACATGGTGTACATCTTGATCTCAGTATCAGAGGTTGCGAGCCAGGCATTTCCGGCGTCAAGCAGATCATCGTTGATGACAATACCTCCGTCCTGGATGGCATCCAGCAAAGTGATGTCCGGGTAGGCCGGCATGTAGTAATTGACGATCGCCTTGATCTCTTCTTCAGTGAACTGTTGTTTTGCAAACGCCGGGGAGGCGATATGATCATTGTCTTCGCGTTCGTCATCCCACTGGTAATGAACCTGTGAATAGACAGTTCCATCTCGATAGCAGGCTGCCCAGAGATACCCCATGGAGGTGAGGTAGGCATTTGCGTAGTTGTTCTGGTCGCAGCACTCCTTTACAGACTTCGCCCTCTTGCACAGGGCGTCCACACGCCACTTGACATGATGTCCAGGAAGCTGCAGAACGGCATAGTTTGGATTACGTACCACTGCGGACTCTTCGATGAACTTATCCAGAAGCTCAAGGTTCTTGACGATATTGTCCATACTTGTTTTTGCATACGTCGTGTTCTTGAATTTCATGGAGTAGTAAGAGTAGAGCAGAATGCTGGCGCGCGCGATTTCGGTGCAGATCTGTGCCCTGAAAGCCTCTCGGTAATTGTATCCGGACGCTTCCCAGGCGACGCTGCTGAATACGAACAGGTCGATAGCTGCGCAGAAGTTGACGTTCACACCATTGTATGCGTAACTGTAGTCCTTGATCTCGCGAAGAATATTGTTCACTTCAAGGTATGCTGAATTGCCATTGACAAGGGTCTTGGCCCATTCATCGATGATGTCGTACTGTTCCTTAGGGTCGGAAGTGGAATACAGCATGGCGAAGGTGAAATCATTCAGATCTCTCACGCTCTCAAGGTGATGTCTGGCCGTGGTAAACTTGTCCAGCAGGGTGTTGAGCTCCATCTCATCCAGTCTCTTATAAATCTTCTCAGTATTCTGGATGATCAGATCGAGCTTTGCGTCCAGCTGATGGATGTTCTCCAGCACGGTGTTGAGCAGAACCACTTCTTCCGATGTAGGTTCCGGTCCGAACAGTTCCTCACTGAGTATAGGAGAAAGGATTCCTGCGATAGTGGAGCCTATGGTTCCGCCATATGAGGCGAGCTTGTCGATTGCCGCATCAAGCACTTTCTTTCCAGCCGCCGTCCAGTCGATTCCTAATAAATCGGCAGGCGGCGCTACCGTATTGTCGATATCCGGATCGAGGGATATTGCTCCCAGGTTGTCACCAACCGCGAGTGTAGGATCTCCGTATGGAGCATAATCCTCCATTGCGTCTATCGGATCGGGAATCTCCACGTCCGGGTCCAACTTGTCATTACATGCAATTGCAGCAGCGAGTGTGGCGAAAATGATAAAAAATCTCTTCATTCTTATTCTTCTCTGTAACTGTCCTATTCGAAATCGTCATCACCGAGGGACTGGCTGTTCATGCCATAGCCTTCTGTACCGCTGCTTGTGCAGATGACACTCTCGCCTGCTATGTCAATCACCTTTACATACGGGCTCTTGTAGAGATCCTTCTTGTTGTCTATTTCTTTTTTTGTATTCATATTGCTTGGACATTATTTTTTTATCAATATTTCATTTAGTATTAATTGCGTTCTTTGCAATTAATCAAATACTGGTCTTATGCTCAGTCCGTTGCATCGCATCACACCTGATACTAACTTAGTAGACTTACTGAAGTTGAGAGCCTCAGCCTGATCTGGAGATGCTGTATAGAGCGATGATGACCAATAGTATCCATTTGATCCGAAATCCTCAGTCCAGTATCCAATTGTCTGTCCGGAAGCAGGAAGGAATATCCACTTCTCTGTATAGCCATCAATCTTTGATTGAACTTTATATCCTGAAGTTCCTTCAATTGTTGTCCAGGTCCAGTTGCAGTTGTTAATGAGCTCATTCCATTCAACTTTTGTCGGGGTTCTCCAGCTGCCGCCCCAAGATACGCTCGCTGCGTCATCACCGGCTTCCAGTATTGTCTTGTTATCTACGTCGCGACCGAAAGATTTGCTGGTATTGTATTTCATGAGGGCTGTGTTGGTGAGTGCGCATAAGTCATATGCTTCCCAGATATATTCTGTGTCGGTCCTGGTCTCGCCCCACGCATAGTAGCTGCCGAATTCGGACGGACTGTTCGATCCTGCATTCATGATTGACCATTTTGTGCCTGAAGGAAGTCCGAGGTCTACATATTCATGCCCGTTGTTGTCCTTGAATACAGTAACTTCACATGTGGCTGTGAAACCTCCGAAGTTAGTTGTTGCTGTGATTGTGGTTGTACCTTCTTCGTATGCTGTGATTGTACCATCGGGAAGTATAATTGCAACATCTTGGTTGGAAGATTCCCACGATACAGCCTTGTTAATCACGTTTGGTTCAGTCTCGACAGTGGCAGTTAGAATCAATTTGTCTTTGACCTTCATGTTGACTGAAGATTTTCCGAGTTTGATACCCTTGATTCCCTCTGTAGGATCTTCAGAATATACGGCACGTACAGATCCTCCAAGCCAGCCGAAGAATTCAAACATTACATCTGTCCTGTCTTTTGTGGAGAAGAATGATGATCCTTGGCATCTGCTGCTCCAATACAATCCCATGTCATTTACACCGGAAATCTGGTTGCCGCTGACGCCTCCCACTGCAGGGAGGAACAGCGGTTCATTATATCCTGGTCTAACACTTTTGAACAGCCATCCGTTGACACCAGTGCTGTTATAGTCTTCAACCCATTGCCATTCCGTGTTCTTCGGATCCAGCAGCTCATTGAACTCTTCATTGGTTGGGAGTCTCCAGTGCTCTCCCAATAATTCCCTGGCAGCATCAAAGCCTGTTTCCGGATCGATGCTGGAGAATGAATCACGTTTCGAAAAATTATTGTAGATAAAGCCTCCTTCCAGGATGGTTCCTGCTCCATCATATTTGTCAGCGATTACCACATCTCCATTTTCAGAGAGTTTATATCCAATCGGGTTGCCCCATGAAAACCAATATCCTGATTCTTCGGGGCGGATCGAACCGAGGTTGCATTTCGCCCACTTGATGCCGGATGGAAGACCGAGGTCGACAGTGTGCATGCCGATTGGAAGTGTTCCCGGATCATCAATAGGGGTTTTTTCGCATGAGCAGAATAACGCTGCTATCGCCAAAAATAATAGTGTTCTTTTCATATTTTCTTGTCCTTTTCAAATATTCACTGTTTATATCACCCTTTTCCCTTCGAAATAGACGGCTTCAATAACAGTATTGTGGACATCTGTCTTCTCTACCTTGGTGATGTCTCTGTCTATAATCTGGAAGTCGGCGTATTTGCCTTTGCTTATCGATCCTCTCTCATCTTCGAGACCAAGCTGCCAAGCGCCGTTAATGGTCAATGATGCAATAGCCTGATCGATGTCTGTACACTCAGAAGGAGTGCGCGGTTCCTCCGGCGATAACGGGTTGATACCGGTGAGCATGTTCTCCACGATTCCGAACGGGTCAGCCGGATAACCGACGCTGCATGGTGCATCAGTGGAGGAACTGACAGGGACACCATGGTCAAAGAATGACTTCATAGGATACATCCCGTAGAAAAGGTCTGCGCCTACACCCTCCACATCGTCCTCCGCGGCTACAAGGTTGTGCCAACAGAAGTTCTCAGCCACACCTATTCCATACTTCGCGATTCTGTCCATGTCTGCCGGAATGACCGATGCCGCATGACCGATGCCATTGCGGAAATGCTTTCCGTTCTTGTCTGCACTGTATGCAAATGCATCGACGACCATGGTTGCAGCAGCATCACCATAAGAATGGATATGGACGAGCATGTCCTTGGAATTCATATATGCGACTGTCTGGTTTAGAAGTTCATTGTCCCAGTTCTTTGTGCCACGTTCACCTGTTGCCGGGTAGGCATCATATACATATCCCTGGAACGACTCAGTACATCCATCTGCAAACAGTTTGATGGTGTTTGGTGTGAAATGAGCGGAAGAGTATCTGCCTTTCCAGTCTACTGCTGTCGCTGTCTCCCGCATATAGTCCTCCGAGGTCTTGATCTTGTAAGAATCAACCTCATAGCAGCCGATGACATTGATCTTCAGATCTCCGTCATTGTCAACTGACTGAAGGGCGCTATATGCATTTGGAGAATTGTCATACGAAAGCCATGCATCGAGATAATTGGTGTATCCCATGGAAAGCAGATTGTTCTGGGCATCCATCACGGCTTTTCTGTATGTGCTCACATCAGCGAGTGGCTCAAGAACCTTGAGACGCACATATCCGCAGGCCTGATCCTGTATTCTTCCTGTAGGGACACCATCCTTTCTGTATATGGTACCACCCTCAAGGACTGTTGTCGCGTCGTCTATGCAAGCTGCCTGGAGACACTTTGTATTGACCCAGCCCTGATGCATCTCGCGGTCGCAGATGAATGCCGGGATGTTAGGTATTATCTTGTCCAGCTCGATGCGGAAGTTCTCCAGTTCCTCTTCGCTGAAGTTCCATTCATACCAGCCGTAGCCCCAGAACTGCTTTATATCCTTATGTGCGGCATAATAGTCCCTGATCTCATCGAGGCAGTCCTCAAAACTTTCAGACTTGAGGTAGCATAGCTGTTTGAATATGGACTCTGTGATATAATGGCCATGACCTTCCGTGCAGCCTGCCATGATCATTCCGTCAGGATGTTCTATTACATTCGTAGCATCTCCGACATATCGTCTTGCCCCATCTCTGTCACCGACATAGATGTATTTTCCATCCTTCACTGCAAATGCTTCGGCATGAAGGCCGTCTTTTTCTGAAGTGTAGATGTTGCCATATACTACCAGATCTGCCTCTTCTTTGGTCCTGTTTTCAATCTTGGAACAGGACATTGCCGACATTGCCATGATAGAGAATGCGACAAGGACTATCTTTATTCTGGTCATCATTTTTACTTCAAAAGTTGTATTTCAGGTTTATTCCGGCAAACGAAGTTCAACAGGGGTGCCATCGGTCGAGTATGCGTTCTCAAATGGGTAGAGATAGCCTACCTTGTTCTCTATGTCGTAGATGACAGTATGGGATGTCTCCCAGAAGCCGTTGCCTTCCACATGAGGGTCGGGCTTGTTTCCATACTCCTTGTCATATGCTGCCCAGTAAGCTTCCATGGCGGTATCCCAATATCCCTGCTGTGCAGCCTTGACGTCTTCACATGGAATACGGGTCTCCCCTGACATATAGTACCATCCGTCAGCATCCTTGCCATATCCAACGCCAGCTACTGCGTTTTCTGACAGCCACAGCTTCTTGTCTGCCATGAGATTCTTGAAGTACCAGACAGACTTCGCGATGGCCAGGTTTGCATTCACATTGGCTGATGCAGTTGAATACTGGTCCTTGATGGTATTCCAGCGCTCTACTCCCATTGCAGTAGGATGAGCGTTATAGAATGCATCAGTTCCCACGCCGTACTGTTCGCCCGCATAGTCATAGAAGTTGGTCATGATTGCCGGGTTGGAGTTCTGGCTGTACCATCCGTCGCCTTTCTTGTCGAACCATGTGACCTTCATCACACCCTTGACGAACTCAACAACTGCAGTTCGGTCCTTGTCGGATATCATGTAATGAGTCTGGTCTCCGGCAATGTTTACTATGGCCTGACGTACTTTCCTCTTGCCGATGAGGTCGACAGCCTCTGCTGCGCTGCCGGCATTGTCAAGGACGTAGCGTACCACGCACTGGCTGCTAAGGTCACCCTCTTCTCCGATATATTTGTCTCCTGGCTGGTGAGGCACGATGTTGATGTTGATGGCGACTCCGGCGTCATTGATGCCATCAACTGCAGTACATGGCAATACGCTCTTCAGTTCATCGCTGATTTTCCCAGCCTTGATGAAATCCTGGGTCACAGTCTTGTTCGAATTGACGAGAGCTACGCTTGCGTGCTTGACACCATTTCCCTTAGGCATCTGGATGATGAGGCAACCGTAGTCAGCCTGGTACCAGTCCAGGTTGCGGCCGTGGAACGATCCGTTCCTCCAGCTGCTGCACGCACCGGCGTTCTCCTTGAGAATCTGTTTCTCCATTTCACCGTACTTTTCAAGAATCGCAGTATTTCCTTTATCGAAATCATAGTCTGACGGATTCCATAAAACGACAGCCGTGTTCGGTTGCTTGAGTTGCATCTTATAATCGGTATGGATAGGGTTATCCTTGGCGCATGAAGATGTAACGAAAACGGGAATGATGACGCAAAAAATTTGGAAGAGCTTTCTCATGATTGTTGCAGTTTATTACTTAAAAACACTTTATTTGATCAAGTATGCGATGAACAGGACAAGGAATATGGCAAAGAGCACGTATACCATGCGCTGCATGGCGGCGGCGATCTTTATTCTTCTTTCTGGTTCCATATCGTGTCTGCGATTGATTGCATGACAAAGGTAAAGGGGGATGAGGGCAAGACTATTACAAAAGCGCCTTTCATTATCGCAACTTTTTGCGTTTTTGCGCAAAATGGTTACTAAAATGTGCGATTTGGACAAAACTGTAATGGAAATCTTGTACCTTTGCACCATGTTGATTTCGATACTATACCTTCTCCCCTGCCTGGTGTCGCTGCTGTGGCTGCTGAGTTTTCTCTTCAGGGTAAAGACCCAGCGTCAGACGCTGTTCATGTTCATCCTCGTCATGTACGTGTTCTATTACGCCACATATGCAGTCTATATCTCGCCCACGACCGACTACCACACAATGGTCGTGATGGACGCACTCAACATTCCGGTCATTCTTATGCTTCTGGCCTTCATTGTCCTGTACATGTACTTCAACGACAGGAATAGTGCAAAGTTCGAAGGGTTGCAGCTGGTACTGCTGGTGCCAGCCATCGTGCTCGGGACCATAGTAAACATGCTCTATTACATACTGGGATTTGACAACACCGCCAAACTGATAGAGCTGGCAGACAAAGGTCTGCCAGTCCCGGCCGAATACACTACTGACATTTACCGGATGTACAACTTCTTCACAGAACCGATGGTGGATGTCTGCAGCGGCATATTCATTCTCGGGATATTCTTCCTGGGAACAAAAATAATCCGCAAGGGGAACTATCAGGTAGGCGACATGATGAGATTCTTCTTCAAAGGGAAGGCGGTGCCTCCGCAAAAAATACTTGCAGCCCTGATGCTATTATCGTTCATCATTCTGATCCCGATACTGCTGATGGGGCGCAGGTATATTTTTCTCCATGAAGCAATGGGCGTTTTCATGTCGATCTGCATAGCAGTGGTGATGCACTGCCTCAGCCATGTGGAGTTCTATGCCAGCCATCTGAAACAGGTGACACTGTACGAGCTGTCGCATATCAAACTTGGGCAGGCGGCGGACGGCGAAGACACGGCTTCAGGAGAGGGAGACTCTGCAGCAGCCGACCAGACAGGCAAGGGAATGACATCCAGACAGGCAGAGGCTGCGCAGAAACTGAACGATCTGCTGGAGAAGAACAGGATATACACTGATGAGAATCTGACATCCAGCATTGTGGCTGAGATGCTTGGAATCAGCCGTTCGTCATTGTCATCACTGGTCACTGGCACCTATGGCATTCCTTTCCGGGAGTTGCTGAACAGCTACCGCATTGAGCACGCCAAGAGATTTATGTGCGAGAACCCTAGTGCCACTCAGGAAATCATTGCTGCCGAATGTGGATTCAAGAACGCACAGTATCTCAACCACAAGTTCAGAGAGATGGTCGGCGAGACACCTGCGATGTGGCTTGCCAAAAACAAATAGACGATAATCATGATCAACAGGCGACCTACAATTTTTGTGACAGTATTCATCGTAATACTGATGTGTGCAGGATTCTCTTCTCACGCTCAGACCGAGGATCAACTGCTCAAGATGATTAGAAAAGAGCATCCAAGGATGTTCTTCAACAGCGACACATGGCCCAAGGTTAAGGAAAATGCCCTCGGGCCGATGAAGACTGAGCTGAAGCATCTGCTGGATACAGTGGACAGGATAACCGATGAGCCACACTGCTCAGGAATAAGTCCGGAATGCTTGAAATGGGGGCAGCAGCCAGATGGCACTTACATACCTAAAAATGATGCCGTGGTGACCTACCCGAAGGAGTTCGGCACAGAGTCGGCACTGGCCGCCCTGGCATGGCGTTTCACCGGCGAGGAGAAATATCTCACCAAGGCGAAAAAACTGTTGAAAGAGTCTGTACGGGGCTACACAGAAGCTACAGACATGCGCCTGCCGATCAGCTGGTTTGCAATGCCGAGAATCAATGCCCTGTGTGCATACGACTGGATCTTTGAAGCACTGACCGATGAGGAACGACGTGAGATCATAGTGCCTCTTGTACACCACTGTACCCTCGTGCAGCCGGAGGCTGGACTTGACATTCCCCGTCAGCCGGATAGTGACGTGTACGACGGTTTCTACAACATGACACCTCTGCTCTGGTATTCCGGCATTGCGGCATATGGTGATGGCTATTGCGATGACGAAGCGCGCCGGCAGCTGATTGATGGTTATCAGCGCCACAAGGAGGTGATGGAGTACCGTGAGGCATCGGCAGGCGATGACGGCGGACTGAACTCATGCGCCATCAACTATACCTTCGGCCGCTATCCATGGGCTCACTTCAATTTCATGTACACCTATCTCTCCGCCTATGGGGAGAATATCGCGTCCCGATACCCCAACATCGGACTGATGCCGAATTTCCTCTGGTGGAACTGGGTGCGTGACGATTCTGACCGCAATAATATGCGCTACCTCGGCGTCGGTGACAACTACCACGGACAGAACAGCATGGATGTACATCTGTTCTACGCACACCTTCGCAACTATATCCATTTCTACAAAGAGATGCAGCCAGAGGCATGTGCTCTTGCCGAGACTCTGTGCGGGATGCTCCCTGAAAAGGCTTTCGACTTCGAATTCCCTATCTATCCATACATTGCCGGAGTTGATGGACAGGTTGAGCCGATATCGATGGAAGTACTGGAACACAGCAAGATACATGCACGCTATTTCGAAGAGCTTGGAATGGTATCCATGCGTTCTGGCTGGACTGACGATGCCACGAATTGCATCTTTCTCGGTGGCGGCAGAGCCATGCACCGCCACTACGACTCCAACAGCTTCGCCATCTACAAGCACGACCATCTCGCACTCGATACCGGATGCCGTGCGGATGGCACGGACATGAACGTCACATATTACTATTGCCAGACAGTGGCTCACAATGCCGTGCTGATCCACAAACCGGGAGAGAGACGTCCGGGACATTTCGGCCCGACATTCACGGATGATCAGACAGCAGAAGAGAATTACGGCGGTCAGATAGAAGAAGCAGCAGCCACAATGCTCGCATTTGAGACCAACGACGACTATTCCTATGTGGCGTGCGATGCAGCAGCCAGCTACGGCGACAAATGCAGGGAGGCCGTCCGTCAGTTTGTATATCTTACCCCGGACTGCTTTGTGGTCTATGACCGTGTCGCCTCTTCTGACCCATCGAACCGCAAACAGTGGCTGCTTCATACCGAGAACGAACCGCTGTACCGCGGGAATACGCTGATGGCAGACTGCGGCAAGGGGCGGCTGTTCTGCGAGACTCTCCTGCCGGAGAAACCGGTGATCGAGAAAATCGGCGGCGAGGGAAAGGAATACTGGGTGCGAGACCGCAACTATCCGTTTGATCCAGCCTTCCTTGCCAATGAGCAGAGAATGGCTGAAAAGAGCGGAAGAGGCACATATTTCGGCAGATGGCGTGTAGAGATTTCAAAGCCTCAGGAGTCTTCCGAGGCACGTTTCCTCAATGTCATCAGTGTCGGCGACACGTCTATGGCCAAGCCGTTCAAGACGAAGCGCCTGAAAGACAAAGACCGTGACGGCGTGCAGCTTATCATTAACGGCAGTAAGGTGACGGTATGGTTCAACCGACATGGCAACGTCGGCGGAGAGATAACCATCAATGGAAGCACACGTCCATTGTCGGACAAGATACAGTCACAGGAAGGAGTTCTATATTAAATGTATATAGTTTATGAAAAGGATATTATTTTCTCTGATCATGTTATCAGTTGTGCTGACACCATGTGTGGCAAAGGGTAACAAGGCAGAAAAGACGAAAAAAGGGTTTGAGCCTTTGGCAGTGGAGAATCTGGAGCCGCGTCCCGATTTCTGGAAGGTACGTCCTCAAGAGATTATCGACCTCTGTGAGAGTGTCAGGAAAGGACACTCTGAAAAGATAGCAGTGACTCCACTCGGATTTCCTGTCTATGCTGTGTTCTACGGCGATTTTTCAGAGCCGGAGCCTCAGACGAATTTCTCTGCCGGCAACTCGTCAAGCACCATCATGTCTTACCTCGGAGACAGATACAGTGACCCTGATGTAAAGCAGACGATAATGTATCTCACCGGCGTTCATGGTTCGGAGCCCGAAGGTGTGGCCGCCGCTGTCAACATGATACAGATGCTTGAGACGGGCAGGGATTTCCGTGGACATACAGACCCTGAGCTGCTCGAGCTGGCTTCAAGATATCGCCTTATCATCATACCATGCCTCAATATGGACGGACGTTCCATCTGTCCGGACCACCTGCGTGGACAGCCTTATGAGGTGTTCCGCAAGGCGTGCCAGGGGACGTGGAAAGACGGCAGTCTCATCGGTTGGCTCGGCAGCAAGGAGCATTATCCATTGCCACTGGACAAGGTCAGCTTCCCTGGCGGATATCCGAACGGTGACGGATACAACATCCAGCACGACTGTACCCCGGGCGACATGAAGACTGAAGAGGCCAAGGCTGTATGCCGTCTCATGTCACGCTGGAGAGTGGATCTGCTCCTCAATGTCCATTCATGCGAAATATCATCTACGATGTTCGAGCCTGGTCTCATTGACACACCAGAGCATATCAAACGCGGGAACACCCTCTACACCAAGGTGCTCACAGCATACAAGGAAGCAGGTCTGCGAGACGACGTGCCAGAAATAGAGGGAGGTGACGAGGCTGTGGATCTGACACAGCTGGCAAACTACTGTTCCGGTGCTCTCGGGCTTACCGTTGAATGTTCGTCATCATACGATGACATACAGAACCCTACAGTATGCTATACCTTCGACCAGCTGATGGAGTCCGCTACCCTCGCCTTCAAGGTTGTCATGGAAGATGGTCTCCGTGAGCCGTTCAACAGGAGGATAGACCGTACTTCCGACAAGACGGAAGAGCTCCCTGCGGAGTCACCGGAGACAGACCGTTCCGGATTTGTGTATGTGACTGACGTCATCCCTGATGCCATATTGGAGATACGTTATTACAGTACATATAACTTCATCGGCGACCGCATACCTGGCTACGAGGCCCCGGTGGCCATGATGACCCGTCAGGCTGCCGACTCACTGAAGGCTGTGAACGATGACTTGAAGGCAAAGGGGTATATCCTGAAGATATATGACGCATACCGTCCGCAGTGCGCAGTCGACTATTTCATGAAATGGGCGGAGGATATCAGTGACGTCAGGATGAAGGGAAGCTTCTATCCTGAAATAGAAAAGGCGTCAGTGGTACCTCAGGGATACGTAGCCAGACGGAGCAGCCATACCCGCGGATCAACCGTCGATCTGACTCTCGTCAACATCAAGACCGGCCGCGAAGTCGACATGGGATGCGTATTTGACTATTTCGGAGTGGCGTCGCATCCGACCGTGCTCCCCGGACAGGAGATAGGTGCATACAAGCCGATAAACGCAGAGCAGTACAACAACCGCATGCTTCTGCGCGAGGCCATGCTCTCGCACGGATTCAAGCCATACGACTGTGAATGGTGGCACTTTACACTTAAGAATGAGCCATATCCGGACACTTACTTCAACTTCCCATTAAGGTAAGGATAAAATATGAAAAGAATCACAATATCGCTCATTTCAGCAGCACTGTGCTTTCTGTGCGCATGTACTCAGACAAATTATCAGTACCCTTTCCAGAACCCGAAACTCTCTCCTGAAAAAAGGGTTGACAACCTGATGTCACTTCTGACCACCGAAGAGAAGATATCCCTTCTGTTATCGGATCAGCCCGCCATCGAGAGGCTCGGCATACCTGCCTTCAATTGGGGCAATGAGGCATGCCACGGCTTATGCCAGAAGGGCGCAACAGTATTCCCGCAGGCAATAGCCCTGGCAGCCAGCTTCGACAAGGAGCAGAACTACGAAGTCTTCTCGGCAGTCTCCGACGAAGCCCGCGCAACGTGGAACCAGGGCCATGGCGGCATCAGCTTCTGGACCCCGAACATCAACATAGTGCGCGACCCAAGGTGGGGACGCAACCAGGAGACATACGGCGAGGACCCGTACCTCACAGGAGTCATGGGCAGCGCCGTGGTTAACGGCCTGCAGGGTAACGACAGCAAATATCTCAAGACCGCGGCCTGCGCGAAGCACTATGCCGTGCACAGTGGCCCGGAGCCTCTCCGCCACAGCTACAACCCTTCCGTGTCCGACCGTGACCTCTGGGACACATATCTTCCGGCATTCAAGACTCTTGTACAGAAGGCCGGAGTATCTGAAGTGATGTGCGCATACACCCGCTTCGAGGGCAAGCCATGCTGCGCCAGCGACAAGCTTCTCACGGGAATCCTCCGCGACCAGTGGGGGTTCAACGGCATCGTTGTGACCGACTGCGGAGCCATAGGCGACTTCTACGAATACAACCACCACATGACCCATAAGGACGGCATCGACGCCAGCGCAGACGCAATCTTGAGCGGCGCGAACATCGAATGCCCGACCGTTGGAGGCACCAACGCCTACATCAACCTCGGCAAGAGCCTCGAACAGGGCCTCGTCAAGGTCGAGGACATCGACAGAGTCCTCCGCGGTGCGCTCCTTCTCAGAATCAGACTGGGCAACCTTGACCCAGCGGAAATGCTTCCATGGAAGGACCTGGGCGCTGCGGATGTAAGTTCCGAGGAGCACCACCAGCTGGCACTGAAGGCAGCACGCGAGTCGATGACGCTCCTTGCCAACGACGGCACTCTCCCTCTGAAGAAGGACCTAAGGAAGATACTCGTAGTCGGCCCCAATGCCGATGCTGCCGGCATGCACCTCGGCAACTACAACGGAACCCCGACCGAGGAGCACACCCAGTCCATACTGTCCGCAATAAGGGAGGCCGTGCCGGGTATAGAGGTCCGCTACGTGAAGGGCTGCGGATATGCCCAGACAGAAGGCTCGACCTTCTATTTCGACATGCACAACCTCAAGGCTGAATACTTCGCAGGCGAGACCTTCTCCGGAAAGCCCATAGGCACAGGCGAGGCCGGATACATCAACATCAGCCCTGACACCCCGCTGCCGGAGTTCTTGAAAGGTCACGACTCCTATTCGGTTCGCTATACAGGCGAAGTAATGCTTGACACGCCTTCTACCCTGCTATACGTGATCCGCAGCAACATGCCTTACTCGCTGAAGATCAACGGAGAGGAGGTTGCCGGCCAGATGGAGGTCCATCACGAGACTGGATACGATTCCGTGCCTGACATGGACAACATGATCAAGGTCGTGCCCGGGAAGAAGTATGCCTTCACACTTGATTTCGTGCATCCCGCAGGAGAATCGGCTCATCTTTACTTCGACCTTGCCGAGCAGCACCCCTACCACGCAGAAAAGTTTGAAGTGACCGACGAGGACGCCATCATCTTCGTCGGCGGCCTGAATGCCGGCCTTGAGGGCGAGCAGAACTGCATACTTGTTGACGGCTTTTCAGGCGGCGACCGCACCAAGGTCGAGCTTCCAGTCGAACAGCAGGATCTCATAAGGAAGGTGCATGCCACCGGCAAACCCGTCGTGGTGGTCAACTGTTCCGGCAGCGCCGTCACATTCACGGAAATCGAAGATCAGTACGATGCGCTCCTTCAGGCGTTCTACGGCGGCGAGGCCATGGGTCAGGCCGTTGCGGATGTACTCTTCGGAAACTACAATCCCGCCGGAAGACTGCCCGTGACTGTATATGCATCGACAGACCAGCTTCCCGAGTTCAAAGACTACAACATGGAGGGCCGCACCTACAGGTACCTTCGCGGCGAGGAGCCCGAGTTCCATTTCGGTTACGGTCTCAGCTACACCAGTTTCGAATACGGCCAGGCAACGCTTTCAGCAGGCTCAGTCAAGGCCGGCAAGGGCGTAGACGTGACCATACCCGTGACCAACACCGGCGCAGTCGCAGGCGACGAGGTGGTGCAGGTCTACATCAAGAGCCTCGACGACCCCACAGCTCCCGTCATGGAGCTCAAGGGCTTCGAGAGAGTCAATATCGAGCCAGGCCAGACCGTTCAGGTGAAGATATCCCTCGCAGGCGACTCATTCGAGAGGTACGACCTCCAACAGAAGAAGGTCGCCGTGCACAGGGGCCGCTACCAGATCCTTTACGGATCCTCATCACGTGACGCTGACCTCAGCGCGCTCAATTTCGAAATCAAGTAAGAAACAAAAATCGAAAGCTCTTACTGACAATTAATATATCTTGTGCTGCATCGAGCTGTATCTGTCGAACAGTTCGATGCATCTGTCTCTATCAACCTCAGTCAGGAAATCGCCGAGCTTCTCTCTTCCAGAGAAAATACGGTCAAACTTGTCATCCCTGAAACCGATCCTGCCGTTGTCGGCAATGGTGCAACCATAGTAAACCCTGTCGATATTTGCCCACAGACAAGCACTGAGGCACATCTGGCAGGGTTCTCCTGTGGTATACAGTTCGCATCCGCTCAGGTCGTACGTACCGAGATTGGTACATGCATTCCTGATGGCAGCCACTTCTCCATGGCATGTCGGGTCATTGTTCCTGAGAACCATATTGTGGCCTTTCCCCACTATCTCCCCGTCTTTGACGATAACTGACCCGAATGGTCCGCCATGCTGGCTGGTGATTCCCGCCATAGCCTCCTCTATGGCCAGCGTCATATATTTGTTTGCCATATCTGATGATAGTCTTTACATGATTACAAACTGACTGCTACTGGTCGTCCACGCTGTCATCATAGTGCTGGGTCGGAGCACCATAGGTAATCTTTGGATCGCTGTCAAAGATATCTGACCCAGACTTCTGAAAATGTGAAGTCAACGTTCCGATGACGGACATAGAAACCCTGTAAATCAAATAGATAAGCAGAGCAAAGATGCCGACTCTGAACATGAATCCTATCACCGGTGCCAGAAGCACAAGCAGAAGGATGAGGCCGATGATCCAGAGTATAGCAATTATATCAAGTGATGATCTCATAAACTTTCAGGTATTGGTTCTGACCGTACCATAGCAAAGCTCAGACCACGACACAGACATGACAGTTTGTCACAATCTCCCCTACTTGACGTCTGTAAGAGAGACGAGGTACTCACGGAGATCAGACCACTTATAGTAAGGGAACATATCGGTCTCGGCAGGAAGTCTCACTTCCTTCTCACAGAAGAGGACCTTTACTATGACATCATTGTCGGCGTTGTGGAAGAACACAAACTGTATGTTGGTTGCCATAGGCACCACATCCGATGCCGAATAGAAGTCACTGACGACATGAGGATCGACTTCTGTACCCACAGCGAACGGAACTCTCAGGAAAGCCGCGAAAGGACCCACATTGCCGTCGTGGCAGAAGCGCATGGTGGCATAAGGCACACCGGCAGCCACGGCTTCATCCGCATGCCTCACAAGATGCTGAACCATAGGGACACCCATAGGAGCCTTTGCAAGGCGGGTTTCCGGTGACGCTCCGTACTTGTAATAGATCTCGTAATTGGTGATGCGGGACATGTTGTAAAGCTCCTCCGGAGTGAAGATGTCATAGAGACCGTACTCCTCGACAGGAAGGTCTATGCTCTGTGCGCCACTGGCAAGCTGATAGAGCTGGAACATGAATTCCTTGGTGTCGAGGCCGGAGTCCTTCACGTACTTCGCCGGCTTCTTGAAGAGAATCTTCTCAAGTCTCTCAGGCTGAAGGCTCTCGTCTCTGATCTGTGCTGCCCTCATCCCTGGAGCGGAACTGCTGCCGAACTGTTTCATGTCAGGGGTATTGCCGCCCCATTCGAAACCGTCATGATCACCGGACTCGCGGATGATGTTGAGCTTCGGGTTGAGCTCCTTCATGCGCTCGCTCCACGCGCACATGGTAAGGACGACTCGAGCCACTTCCGTCGATCTCGCATCCACCTCAGTCTCGCCCATGAAGATCTGAGGGAAATTTGCAAACATACGCTCCGCAATGCCATGAAGCTGCTTCACGCCGACCTGTGTAAGAGCACCGACTCTTCCACGAGCCTCATCATTGATGACACGTACACGCCTGAGCACATCCTCGCCCTTTTCTGTAAGTGCACCGGCATCATGAGCGGCTTCCAGCGCCTGAAGCGGCTCCTTGTACTGAGATTCACGGGTTAGATACCTGGAACCATGACGGCCGATATAGTACATATAGAATGGGGAGTATCCCTTGGGTGCCGGAGTCAGAGGGACTATCTCAGACACAGGGTAGCATCTGAGCTGATTTGCCGACTGGCATGGATCTTCCTGAACATCCTTGAGAGATACCTGTGCATTTGCGCTGAAAGCAGAAACCAGCGCCAGGAGGGTCAGAATTGGCTTTTTCATGATTATGTATTTATATTTTTATACGAAAATATAATTATTTGTCAAAATTCCTTGAAGCAAACGGCAGTGACATGCGGAGTGCGAGGTGCCAGTATTCCCAGTTGTGGACACCGTCTCTGATGCGGAGTTCATCCTTGATGCCGGCATTTCTCATCTTCTTGTGAAGTTCGACGGAAAGGTCGAAGAGGAAGTCATCATCACCGCAGTCGAAGAACCACTTCACTGTGCGGAGAGCAGCCTTGGTGTCATCATCGGCATTGTCGATGAAAGCAAGTGCCGAATGCTCGTGCACAGCCTGGCATACATAGTAGAGCTTATCCTTCTCGGTATTGTTGCCGCCGACCTGGCCGGACTCATTGTCGAGCCATGCACTCATGGCGTAGCAGCTTGAGAACATGTCCGGATGCCTCTGGCAGTAAACTGTACTTCCGCCGCCGCCCATAGAGAGTCCCATAACCGCACGGTGTCCTTTGTCTCCGACACAGCGGTATCTGCTCTCCACTTCCGGCAGGAACTCCTGGAAGAAGAAATCCTCGTAGCTCCAGCCCGGCATGTTGAAATAGCCGTTCCAGGTGTTGTGTGTGTCAGGACCTCCTGCGTTCGGCATCACAATGACCATATCGCAGGCTTCGCCGCTGCGCATGAGTTCGTCAGCGACGAGCTGCATGTTGCCCTTGTCCTTCCACGCGGTGTATGTGTCGCTGAGTCCGTGGAGAAGATATACGACAGGATACTTCTTCTCTGTGTTCTTATCGAACCCAGATGGGAGATAGACATTGAATTTTACAGTCGAATTGAGAATCTGGCTGCTGAGACTGTCTGTGACGATCTTGCCTGCCTTTGCCTGATGTGAAGGCAGCAGGAAAGCCACGGCTGCAAGTGTAAGGAGAAACTTTTTCATATTGTTTGACTTTTAACGTATTCCGTATTTCCTGAGAATCTTCAGAAGAGGTTTTTCAATAGACTTCTCCCAGAGGGAGTAGCCATAATTGTCTGGATGGGTACCATCCACGGTCGCATTGTGATCCGGCGATGACGCATCCGGACTGATATAATAGACATCGTCATACTTCTTGACGGCGATAGCCATCAGGCTGTCCGCCATACGCATCTTCCTGGCCTCGTATTCCTCATTGGCATTCGAGAAGTTTCTCGACTCACGGCGTATCGTACGCTGGAATATGAGCGGCTTGCCCGGCTGTGCAGCCTGAAGCTTCTCGATGAATGGGAAAAGGCGCTCCTCCATTGTGGAAGGCGAGGGGTTTGAGAAAGCGTCGAAGACAAAAGCATCCACATCCTCAGCTGCGCAGAGAACGTCGCAGAAGTAGTCCTGGAGCTTGCAGTTGCCGCTGCATCCAAGAGAAAGGAGCTGAATGCCGGTGGCGCGGCTGAACAGGGCAGGATAGGTCATTCCGGAGCGGGAAGTGCTGGACCCATGGGTATAGGATGAGCCGAAGATGGCGATGCGATGCCTGAACGGCATGAATGCCTCGATCTTGGATCCCTCCTCGACACCGATCTTCACTGAATTGACCTCACTGTAGAGAGGCAGGTACAGCAGGCACTCATGCTCTACCGGATCCATGTCCTTGATGAGGATATAGTTCTGCTCAAGGTCGTTATCGGGAGCCACTCCCGACTCCGCGTACACCCAGCGGCCGTCCTTCCTGATATAGAGGTCATATCCCCTGCCGCTGAACGCATTGCCGTTCTGAGGCCATCCCGGAGTGCCGTACACGGTCTTCACCGTGATGATACGGGAATCGGTGCGGAAGGTACAGGCTATTCCTGAGGACTCCCTCACCTGAAGGTTCTCCACATCCGTGAATCCCTTGAAGCGGACTGTGTCCACGCGATGGTAGGGATTCGGTGTATCATAGAATATCTTTCCCGAAAGATTGAGGTCCGAAGCCTCGATGAACTTCAGTTTCACATCTTTGGGATTCTGAGCCGAGGCCATGACTGCCGCGGCGGCGAAAATCAATGTAAGGATCTTTCTTTTCATATCTGACTGCTATATTTTTCTGGTTCTTATCTTTGCCTGCGGCATAAGTTGTCTCATGCGTTCCCGGAGTTCAGGGGTTACCGCATCATGCGAGACCACCATGACCTCATCGACGGACAGTGCCGGGATGTTGAGGAGCGCGGTGTCCAATTGGGACGCAATGTCCCCGGTGTCGGATCCCGCCTTTCCATAATTCTCCACGACACAATGGCGGCGGTGCGCATATTCCCTGCACCACTCTCCGTCTCCGGTGTCCCCGACCATCAGGATACGGCGTCCTGCTTTCGACTTCAAGCCGCGGCCATCGCCGACGGATGCCACAAGGACCTTGCAGTCCCACTCATCTCCGGCATAATAGGTCACAAGATGCCTGTCCCCCATCTGCACGGCATTGGCATTGCCTGAATCATAAGGCCTCAGCATATTTCCCCATGCCACAATCTCCGGTTCGCCCCATGCGCGCGGATCGATGAATGCAGCTTCGGCATCGGCGACGCGACGCTTGAGGCAGCCCTTTCCGCGCTCGAAGTAGTAGTTGGAGATGAGACCGGTCGCGGCATCGTAGATGAGCGACGGGGTGGAGATAAGGACATCGTCAATATTGGTGCGGGTCTTCGACCATGTCTTGCCCCAATCGGTGGAGGTCAGCTGGAACTGGCTGCCGCCGCCCTCCGCGCGTCCGATGGCAAGGAGCCGCCCGTCCCCGAAAACGACGACTGAAGGCTCTGTGGGCCATTCTCCGAGAGGAAGATTATCCTCAATGACAGTCTGCTCCCAAGTGGCACCGTTATCTCTGCTGAGAAGCGATCCCCAGCTCTTATTGTCCCTCTGGGACGAATAGTCGTCGGAAAACCACATGCACATCAACCCCTCCGGAGTCGCAAACACATCCGTAATCTGCATCGCATTCGGCTCCAGGACAGGAGCCGAAATGAGTTCGAAGTCCACGCCGTCACGGGTACGGTACAGCGCCATGCGGGGCTCGATGCCGAGTCGGCGGACCCAGAACAGTGCGGCGCCGTCGAGGTCGACTCCCTTGCCGATGGATGATGTGCCGCAATCCTCGTCATGGAATATCATCCGGCGCTCAGACCACGACACACCGCCGTCGTCAGAGTAGCGTGCAAACGTCGCTCTTCCCTTTTCCGCGGGCGCATGCGCCTGGCCGATGGTATAGACACACACCAGCCTCTCCCCCACCGGCTGGATCATAGGCCAGCAGTTGTAGCCGGGGGCGTCCTCTACGGCATAAGTCGGATTCCAGGATCCGGCCTGTCCGGATGAGCAGGAGACTGTGGAAACGGCTGCCGTCAGAACGACGGCAACCGCAATGGTCATCTTGATATCTTTCAAAAGGGGCATGGTCACATCAGCTTGCCATTACATGCCGACCTCGAGGAAAAGTACCGAATCAGGGTCAAGCATGGCCTGCATGACTCCGTCCTTTATCTCAAGCGTCACTTCTGTGAAGTCATGGGCATCGTCGATGAGATGACCGACAACCTCGCCGTCAGGAGCTCCCTCCACCCTGATGCTGAACACCTTGGTGGCGGTATCGTCATTGTCGGGGCTGAAACGGGTGATCATGACCTTGACATCGCCCTGAGCATCCCTGGCTGCTGTCACATAAAAGCTGTCGTCATCAGACTCCGCCTTGACGGCAGTGCCGGCCTCACGCATCTTCTTCCATGCATAGAACGGGTAGTATCCCTTGACAGGCTTGAGAGTATAGAGGTCGAAAGCGCCGTTGAAGATGGTGCCGATACGGAAATCGTAGTACATGAGCATATCGACAGGAGCCTCCTGGCATGCCTGCATCGTGGCTGCAGTAAAGGCAGCGCCTTTCATGCCGTTGATCTGACGGATCGAATTGACATACTCATCCTGCCATCCCTTGACATAGTTCCATTCGTTGAGGATGGACTCCACGTTACCGTAGCCGTACTTGATCAGCATATCCTTTATGCGGAATGCCTTCTTGGCTATGCTGGTGGCCTTGGTGGAATAGATATGCCATGAGAAGAAATCCAGATCCACACCGTGAGCCTGCATATATGCCAGGAATTCGTCAGCCCACTGTTCATTGCCCGCGAGTGCGGGGCCGCCTATCTTGAGCTCAGGGAAGCACTTGTCGAGATGCTTTGCAGCTGTCTCATAGAATTCGAAGAAAAGCTCCTTCGGGCCTCCCCAGCATCTTGGGTTTGTCTCCCAGACCTGAAGGTCGAGGTCAGGTTCGTTCCATATCTCCCAGTATTCGATGCCCATCTCGAAGCCGTCAGCCCAGCCGTAGTTGTAGTGGCGGATGATGTGCTCGCATATCTCGGCCCATTTCTGGAAGTCGGCTGGCGGCATGACGCCATATTTCTTAGGCAGGTGCTCTATCGCCTGTCCAAGTCTGTAGAAAGGCTTGGTACCGGCAGCGAGCAGCATCTGCATGTACATGTCGGTGTGAGTGAAATCATATGACGCAGGGTCGTTGACATCTGCGTTGAAGTCAGGGAACACCTGGTTGATGTCCACGGTGTGGGGACCGCCATAGACGGTGCTGAACGATGCATCATGGGTCCTGGCGAAAGGGATGTCCAGTGCCTTGTATTCATCAAAATTGCCTCTGGTCTGGTCTGAGCGCGCGACTGATGGGCCGTTATTGACGGCATTCATGCGTTTGATGGTACCGGTGACCTCTGACGGCTTGACTCTGATCTCTGCGTTGGCTATCATGCATGCGGCAAGCGCTGCAATCACAAGTGTAATCTTCTTCATGCTACTTGAGGTCTATGAGGATAAATGAATTCGGTTCGAGAGCGATGGTGACGGATCTGTCCTTGATCTCGAGAGGAATCTCGGAATATGTACGGAATGGATCCGTCAGGTGTCCGTATGCCTGTATGAAGTCGCTGTCAAATGTGACGGTGTATTTCTTCGGAGCGGTCACATTGTCTGAGGAGTTGTATCTGGAGACCATTATGCGGAGCCTGCCTGAAGCATCCTTTGCTGCGGTGACGCAGACATCTTTCTCCGGGCACTCGGATTTCACCTGGGTGCCGTATCTGACAAGCCTTGACCAGGCATAGAAAGGATAGTAGGCAGGGGTCGGCTTCCATGTACGCAGATCCCAGACGCCGTTGAAAAGGCTTTCCGGTGCCATGTCGTAGTACATGAGCATATCGACCGGAGCATCCTGGCAGCGCTGGATGACAGCAGCATTGAATGCGGCGCCCTTCTCCGTCGGGAAAACATTGAGGGTGTAGTCGAACTCATCGCCCCATCCCTTGACATAGTTCCACTCGTCCAGGATGGACTCAGCTTCACCGTAGCCGTACTTCACCAGAAGTCCGTGAATGCTTTCAGCCATCTCTGCCATGTACTCCGGAGAGGTGCTGTAACTGTGCCATGAGAAGAAGTCGATCGGAACCTGGTGGGCACTCATGTATGCGAGGAACTCCTCTGCCCAGTCCACTCTCCAGGCCAGGGCCGGGCCTCCTATCTTGAGCTCAGGGAAGCGCGCCTTAAGGTACTTGGCCACCACTTCGTAAAACTCGAAGAACTGCTCCTTGGTGCCGCCCCAGCATTTAGGATCGGTATTCCAGGTATCCAGATCGAGGTCGGCTTCGTTCCAGATCTCCCAGTACTCTATGCCCATCTCGTGGCCGTCAGCCCAGCCATAATTGTAGTGCATGATGATGTGCTCGCATATCTGAGCCCATTTCTTGAAGTTCTTCGGAGGATATATGCCGTACTTGATGGGATCGTGCTCGATCTTCTGTCCCATACGGAAGAATGGCTTCGTCCCGCACGAGAGCATAGCCTCGAAGATCCAGTCGGTGTTCACGAAATCGTATGAGGACGGCTTCTTGGCATTGCTGTCGAAGTCCGGGAATATCTTGTCGATATCCAAGGCATTGCCTGAGCCATAATGGCTATAGAAAGAGCCGTCGTGGGTCCTTGCATAAGGTATTTCCGCCATCTTGTACCAGATGGAATTGCCATGGGTCTGGTCATCCCCTGCGATCACGGGACCGTTGTTGCCGGCATGCATCAGTTTGATCGGGCCGACTTCCGTACCGGTATGGACCGTGATCTGAGCGGCAGCCGTCAGTCCAAAAGCCATTGCAGCAGCTGCTGAAATCAGTTTCCTTATCATGTGGTTTCTGTTGTTTTATCTTCAAATATAGTAAAAAATAACGAACCATGGGATGGCTGTCCCGGTTGTTATATATTCTGATATAAATGTGTAAATTCGCAATAATAATAAAACTGACATGGACAACAATTCAAGCTACACAAAGAAGGAAGGACAGGGCAGCCTGTTCAAGAACGACAAGAAGACCGCACCGAACCAGCCGGACTACACCGGCAGCATCATGGTGGGAGGCGTGGAAAAAAGGATTGCGGCGTGGACAAGGACAGCCCGCAACGGCAGCACCTATCTCTCCATCTCGCTCAGCGACTTCCAGGGAAGCCAGCAGAGCCAGGGTCAGGGAGGCGGCTACAATGCCGGAAACCGCGGAAGCTACAATGGCGGCGGCTACGGCAGCGGCAGTGGCAACAGCGGTGGATATCCCGGTAGCGGCAATGTTTATTCCGGCGGAGGTTATTCCGGCAGCGCACCTCAGGCTCCGGCTCCGGCACCGGCGCCGTCATTCGATGACATGCCTGCCGACCTCGGCGGAGACGCCCCTTTCGAGGATCTGCCGTTCTGATGCGGGAAAGCGGCAAGGACGGGGCTTCGCTGGCGTTTCATGATATCAGCGAAGATGCCCCCCAAAGCCAAACAAGATAAAAACGGGACCTTTCAGGATTTTGGCAATCGCTGATCCCGGAGAGGTGCCATACAATATGCTGCAATGCGGGTGCTCAGGATCAGGGCATAGCTATTGGGCCTGCTGATCCAGCCCACCTGCCCTACAGACACGTGTAGCGGTGGTGCCCAGGATCAGCCGCGACCAAAACGGCCCTCCTTTCAATTCCATGAAATCACAGAAAAAAGGTACAGGAAAAAAGGGAAAAGCGAGCCTGGATATTTGGTCCGAGGCTCGCTTCTAAATGTGAGTTGACTAGTCTATATCAAACTACTTCAACTGCCAAGCATTTGAGAATTTTGACTTGTCGATCTTGATGCAGGTAATCTTGTTGTCGCTTGTGTTTATGGTCTTGTTCTCAAAAGTTGCTGTTCCATAACTCCAATTCCTATTACCCGGCACATAAATTCCGATTCTGAACTTGTAGGTTTTCGCCTCACCTGGATTCACTGCGTCATAGAAATAGAATGCCATACCTTCATCAGTAAGTGTTCCGCCTGCTGTTCCATATGAAGAAATGGTATAATCATAAGGATATATGGCACCGCTTGTACCCAGCTGGAATCCCATAAGTCTGTAGAAGTTTCCATCCGCTCCGTCCTCATTAACCATGTTCAGGAGATAATAGCTATTAGGCTGTTTGAGTCCGGCTACGAGAACCTGTACCTTTGTCAGGAATTTCCAAGTAGAGAGGTTGGCGCTGATCTTGTTCTCTTCACTGTCATACTGATAACTTACATTCGCAGAGACAATCATAGGAGTCATGTAATAGTTGGAATATGCCACACCAGGATGGTAAATATCATAGATCTCTGAACTTCCTGGTCTTTGGAACTTATAATAGAACGTATCACTGAGTTTGTTCGTGCTCTCATAGATTGCTCTGATTCTTCCGCTGGCCTTGAGCTTAGAGGAGTCAAAGAAACTGCTGAATTCTGACACCCAAGTACTGCCATTGTATGTCATGACAAGCTCAGGGTTGAAATGCTCGTCGTATTGAGGGAATGAGTCGCCATATTTATGAGCTGCCAAATCGTCAAACCAGATGTTGATCTTATCTCCCTCGGTCCAATCGGTCTTGGCTGCTTTCGTAGTAATACCGTCATCGATGGTACCATCCATATTGCCAACGGATATTTCAACGGCAGGATTACCCTTCTGAGCTGATGGCTGCTCGTCTGCTATCTGCTATCTGCTCCTTGTTACATGAAACAAGGCTGAATGCTGCTGCAAGAGCAGCGAATGTGATGATAATCTTCTTCATGATTCTTCCTCCACTTATTCCCAAACCTCTTCAGTATTGCCTTCAAAGGCGTTTGATACGGTCACATCCTGATCTGAAGCGCAGATGATGCTCTCTGTCTGCATATCGATCACACGCATTCTCGGTGACCGATAAAGTGTCTCTTTCATTTCCATTTCTTGCGAATAATTAACTGATGATTTTTTGAATCCGCTAATATATATATATCAGCATTTTACAAAATTTCATGCTGCAAGAATGGGAAGTCGCCGCCAATCTGAATCGCATTAATTCATTACATGTTACGGAGACTCTTCAATGACGCAACGACAAGAGCCGTCGGTCATACCATAATCATTGCTGACAAGTATATTGGATGCCTGCCCTTCTATCTTATTGATAAGATAGCGGCTTTCATCCACCCTGTCGCAGAAAAAACTCATCCGGGATTCGGCCTGATATGATAAACGGATTCCGTGTAGCCATATTCCTGTCATTGAAAGTGTCCGTCACGGAGTTAGAAACTTTTATGAAATTTTCATAATGAATTATTCATAAAATCCCGATATGATACAATAATCACGGATAAGTTTCAGAAGAATAAAGTATCATATTTGGTACTATTAATATGGTTTGAAGTTTATCCGCCATTTTTTATACTTTTGTATCTGACCATAAACAGACTGACATATGTTCTCCAAAAAGCATTTTCTCTTCACAGCAGTCCTTGCTGCCTGTCTTTGTCTTCCTGTTGCGGCGCAGGGATGGAAATCCGTGGACGATCCTGCCCTGTCGAGGGCTGAGCGCATGCGCCTCAGCGATTATGAGGTGAGCATCTACAGGGACGGCGTGTGGAAGAAGCTAGAGGTCAACGGCGCCCTGGTTTCGGATTACGTGCAGGGAACATATGACAGGGATACAACGGGCGCAAACCGCACCCTGATGGGATTCTGCATGTTTACCGACGAATTCAGGAGTGCGGCCAGAATCCGCGTGAAGCGTCAGGGAGCGCCGTTCAGCCAGGTCACCGGGGAGAATGTCATCTATTACGGTCCGGGAGAGGTTGCAGAAACGTGGTCATTGAAGGCGTGATGTTCCGGGACTCCCCTGCCTGGACCCTGAACTGCTATGACTGCGAGAATATGTTGATCGACAACATGAAGCAGATATGCTGGATGGTCAATTCAGACGGCATAGACCTGTGCAATGTCAGACACGTGGAGACCAACGAATTCATCACCGACCTGCGCGTGCAGTAACGGTTTCATGAAAGGACCGGCGGTCCTGACGCAAGCATTACGGCATTCAGAAGCCGACCGCTTCCTGAATCGATCTGACATCGACATCCTGCACCGGCCTCCGCCCTGCAAGGGACGCTGCGACTCCGCATGCCTGACCGAGTCCGAGGAAGACAGGCTCCATGCGGATGGAGCCGAATGCTATGTGGCTTGAAGACACGCACACCGGGACAAGAAGGTTGGTGCATTCTTCCCTTTTGGGAGTGATGCTCCTGTACGAGATAGGGTAAGGCAGTCCGCCTCCGATTTCGACGTCTCCCTCATTCTTGACCATCATCATGCCGTCTTTCTCCACAACGATGCGCTCGCAATTGTGGGAATCCATCGTGTATGCAGCATAGCCTATGCCATCTGTCACCGTCCCCTTGCCCTGGCAGTCCGCCTGTGTCGCCACATAGTCGCCGATCATGCGGCGAGACTCACGCACATATATCTGATGCGTCCATCCCCCGGTCTTGACATATTCGTCCTTGGCATATCCCCATTGACGGAGAAAATCCTGCACCACCTTAGGCACCCTCGGGTCGCTGTAAAGGAACCAGATAAGTCCGAGGGTATAGCTCTTGTGGGCCGCGATTATCTCCTTGCGGCGCTCCCATGACGCCTCGGGGTAATCATGGTTCATGCCTATCATATCGGTCGAGAACGCGCCGCAGTTGTTGACATCGGTCTTCCCATTCGGCATGTTGCTCCACCCGAGGTAGTTCCTCAGCGTCGGATCGGCGTCGGCCTCACACACACGCCCCAGAAGTTCATACATCGATGGATCGTAGTCGTCCGGCCTGGTGATGGGGATCTGGTTGTCCGGATCGTTCGAGAAGCAGAGCCTGAAATTGTATGCCTGGACATAATTGTCGCCCTCCCCTTCTGCCTTCATCTTCCAATCCTGAATGCCCCAGAGAAGCCCGCTGTCAGGGTTGCCCTTCTCGACATACGGGTCGATCCCGTCAGGGAACTGGTGCCATCGGGAGAGATGAGACCCGTTCCATTCTTCTCCGTACACGGAGCTGTCCTCGCGCCCCACATGGTAGCTGACGCCGGCCATGGCCATGAGGTCACCCTCATATCCCGCGTCGATGAAAGAGTCCGCCCTGATGGTCTTGGCATTCCCGCCGTCCTCATCCCGGCAGGTGATGGAAACGATTCTCGTCCCCTTCTTCTTCACGCCGCTGAGGTAGTATCCATGGTATATGGTGATATCCGGATTGTCCACATAAGAGTCAAGGATAGCCTGCGCCGCAGATGGCTCGAACGTCCACTGCTCCCCGGTACCATAATGCGTGCCCAGGTCGCGATAGAACTGGCGCGCCATGCCGATGATTGCCTGTTTGTTGCCTATGTCAGTCGAACCCAGGCCTCCCGTGGTCATGCCGCCGAGTACCGGATCCGGACAGATGATGATCACCTTGGAGCCCGCCTCCGCAGCAGCGCGGGCCGCGGTCACAGCAGCAGAGGTGCCGCCATAGATGCAGACTTCAGTCTTATGGGTATTCACGCATGAAGCCAGAGGCAATGACAGGGCGATAAGAATCGCAAGATTGATAAATGATATCCTTTTCATCAGCATGTTCTTGATGATTTGAAAGTACACATTTACACGGTCAATCGCAAGAAAAAAATTTTCACCCAGCGGATACTTTGACATTAGTTGTCAAAAAGCACCCATACCTTTGCATCGTGATCAAAACAGAAAAGCATTATGGAATACTGGGAATTTTACAACGGAAGTTCAGAGGAAGATGAGGATGCAGAATAGATTCATCGACTTTAACGTTCAGAAAACAATAAAATGGAAAAGGATATGATCGAGTCTGGTGACATAGGACGCATGCGCCCTGGCGTGGATGAAGCTGTAGAGATAGCTGTCATGCAGCTGAAGGGGCTGAGAGACCTTGCCGGCAATCCGGACCTGCTGCATGCGATGGCGGTCGGTCTGGCCGGCAGGACCGAAGAAGAGCAGGTGGTCGGATTCCTTCACGACGTTGTAGAGGATACCGACTGGACCTTCGAGATGTTCGAGGAGAGAGGCTTCTCAAAGAGGGTCGTGGATGCCCTCAGGCTTCTCACGCACGATACCGGGAAGATGTCATACATGCAGTACATCGACTCCATCTGCCGCTCCGGCAACGAGCTTGCCATCAACGTGAAGGTCAACGACCTCAAGCACAATATCTGGCGCGCGGAGCAGAGCGGTCTGAACAAGTACTGGGTAATGCACTACGATGCCCTCCGCTATATCGAGCGCACATTGGGCAAGGATTTCCATCGCGCAGGATAGAGACGGGCGTGGCATCAGGTCAGAATGTACAGCCGGAGGCCTGCTCAAGCTGCGCCCTGCAAACGAAACTGTCGCAGCAGGCCTCGGTGTAAGCCTGCATGATATCAAGATAAGTCTGCTGGGCAGACAGGAGCTCCATAAGGCTGCTCTCCCCTTTCATGTATCCTGCCTTGCGGCTTTCCAGAATGCTGTGTGCATCTTCCAGAATGGACTTATTGTACTGCTCCTTTACCGCATTGGCCGCCATCAGGGAATTGTACGCCTGAATGACCTCAGAACGCACTTTCTGGCGGGCTGCTTCCAGGAAGGATTCGCTCTGCCTGATCTCGGACTGCGCCGCATGTACCTCTCCCTTGTTCAGTCTTGAGAACTTGAGGGGAATGCTTACCCCGACAGTAAGTCCGTTGAAACGAGGCGCAGGGGCGATCTCATTGCGGACTTCAGTATTGTAGGAATAGCCAAGGTTGATGCCCAACTCGAAAGCCCTTGAGGCACGTACAAGCTTGAGATTGTTCTCTGACAGCGTCCTTGAAAGCTCTGCGGCTTTCAGATCCGCGCGGTTTGACTCAGCCAGTCCGATGATTTCAGATTCGGCAGGAAGAAGGCCGACACCAGGCAGATCCCCTTCAAGAGAACTGACTGGTTCGCCGCCACAGAAAAGGGACACAGCATCCAGTGCATTGAGATATTCAGCCTGCATCTTGAGAAGTTCTCCCTTCATCGTCTGCGCTTCCAGGCGGCTCTGGAGAGCATCCGAGCGGCCTATGTCTCCCACGATGAAACGCAGGCTGTCACTTCTCGCTATCTGTTCCATACCGTCTACGGACGCCTCAAGGACGGCATAGTTTTCACGAAGTCTCCAGGCTTCAGCCCAAACCTCGGCCGCTTCCAGCCTCAGATTGGCAAGGTACGCCGATACGGAAGCCTCTGTCAGGTCCCTTTCGCTCTGAGCAACTGCAATGCGCGCTCTGCGGACTCCTGCCAGATCGGGATTTATGCTCATCTCCATTTCGACAGACTGTCCCATCTGAAGACCCCAGTCCTGATTGTTGCCATAGGAAACAGACAGTTCCGGGTCATTGAACACCTTGGCTGCCTCCACGGAAGCCGTGGCCTTGTCTATGTTGTACTTTTCAGCGATATACAGGACGTTCTTTTCTGCCACCAGATTGTAGTATCTGTCATATGTCATAGGCTGCGCAGCTGCTGAAATGGCAGCAAGTGCAAGCACGGCAGTGCTAATAATCCTCTTCATCATTATTCAAGTGTTTTCTGTCGTGAAGCTGCTCCATCTTGTAATACAGGACAGGCAGGATGTATAATGTGATGATTGTAGAGAACAGGAGTCCGTATACAATCACGGTGGCAAGAGGCCTCTGCACATCGGAACCGATACCGGAAGCCATCGATGCAGGCAGCAGGCCGAGAACGGCCACTGTGGCGGTCATCAGCACCGGACGGAATCTATGGGCTGCTCCGTTTATCACGGCATCCTTGAGCGGGGTGCCTTCCCTGCGCAGGTCATTGATATGCGATATCATGATGACTCCGTTCTGGATCGTGAGGCCGAAAAGGGCGATGAATCCGACAGCAGAGGAGATGTTGAATGTCATCCCACGCACTGTCAGGGCAACCAGACCGCCGAAAAGGGCCATAGGCAGCAGCGCTATCAGCAGACCGGCCTGACGGAACTTGCCGAATGCGCCGAAGAGCAGCAGGAACATGAGGAGAAGCACGAAAGGAATGATTATCATAAGCCTTCTGTATGCCCTGCTCTGGTTCTCGAACTGACCGTCCCACCGGATCTGATTCTCTGTATGGTCGAAAATGACGGATTCATCGATTCTGGCCTGCGCTTCACTCAGGAATGAAGTCAGATCCCTCCCCCTGAGATTGAGCCTGACGGTGAGATAACGCCTGCCCATCTCCCTCATTATGGAACTTGCGCCCAGGGAAGTCTCGATCCGGGCAACCGACGACAGAGGAATGGATGCGCCTCCGGATGAAGTGAGCATCAGATTCCCAATCTGCTCCGGAGTGCTTCTCGATGACTCTGTGTATCGACACGTGACATCATAGACACGGCTTCCGATGAAAACCTGTGATACAGCCTTGCCTCCGATCGCCACTTCAATGAGATCTGCGACATCCGCCACGTTCAGGCCATACTGCGCTATCCTGGCACGATCGGCGGTTATCTTAAGCTGCGGCAGCGGAGGCTCCTGATCGATGACGACATCCGCCGCCCCCGGGATGCCGCTGACAACATCAAGAACCTGGGTCGCAAGCTCTCTGGTCTTTACGAGATCTTCCCCATAGATCTTGATCGCAAGATCGGAGTGAGAGCCGGCCATCTGATCCATGACCATATCGATGATAGGCTGGGAGAAACCGACCTTGTATCCGGGCATTCTGGCCACCTCCTTCCCCATCGCGTCCACCAGGGCTTCCTTGTCCCTTCCGGTCTTCCATTCCTTATACGGCTTAAGACCGACACTGCACTCGATATGAGACGGAGAGAAAGCCTCAGTACCTTCATCGTCGCGGCCCACCTGGGTCATCACATACGAGACCTCAGGGAACTGCTTGAGGACGTGACGCAGGGAATCGGCCATCTGGGCCGAGCGGTTCAGCGAGATACCCGGAGGAGTCTGCACCTGTATCCAGATACCGCCTTCGTCCAATGTGGGCAGAAAATCCTTGCCGACCAGGACTGCAAACACGGCTACCGTGCAGAGAACTCCGGCAATGGCGCCATATACCCATCGCGGCCTTTCAATGGTATTGGAAGTACGTTCCCTATATCTAATAATAAGCTTCTCAATGAACTTGTTGCGGAATACCTTCTGCGGTTTCCTGTATACAGCATATCCCATTCCTGGAATGAGAATCAGAGCTACCATAAGCGCCCCCGCCAGCGCATAGCCGACGGTGAATGCCATTGGAGTAAACATCTTCTTCTCGATACTCTGGAAAGTGAACAGAGGGAGATATGCCGTGATGATGATGAGTGTGGAAAAGAATACAGGTTTCGCCACCTGGCCGACACGCTTTACGACATCTTTTCCCTCCAGCTTCTTCGAAGGATCGTCCTCCCTCTTCTTCAGTATGGTCTCCATCATGACGATGGCACCGTCCACAAGAATTCCGAAATCTATAGCCCCGAGAGAGAGCAGGTTTGCCGGAATGCCCGTAAAGTGCATCAGGATGAATGCGACAAGCAGGGAGATCGGGATGGTGATGGCTACCAATACTGCACTCTTGATGCTTCCGAGGAAAAGGAGAAGCACTCCCACCACCAGCAGCATGCCGAAAAGAAGAGTGTGTGCCACAGTATCCAGAGTGGCATTTACCAGGTTGGTCCTGTCAAGCACCGGATATATCTGCACTCCATGAGGAAGGACATCCGAATTCAGTTCATCCACGGCCGAATGAACCATGTCGAGGACTTCTGACGGATTCTGATAACGGAGGATCTGGATGATGCCTTCCACTCCGTCCGAGTAGTCTGTCGTGTCATCCAGATAGCCCAGGATGCCCTTGCGCTCGAGATTGCCATAGCGGAGAGTGCCCAGATCTCCCAGAAAGACAGGAGTCCCCTGCACGTTCCTGACCACGATGCTCTCCATGTCTTTCAGATCGGTGATAAGTCCTTCAGCCCTTACCACAAAGCTCTGATCGCCACGCACAAGCGTACTTCCACCGGCGTTGGAGTTGTTGAGATTGATGGACTCCTCCACCTCGGAAAGAGAAATACCGTATTTCGAGAGCTTTTCAGGATCTATCTCAAGCTGGTACTGAGTCGTGATTCCACCATAGTTGCTGACTGATGCGACTCCGGATATCTGAGTCAGGCGTGGTATCACCACCCATTTGTTCAGGTCGGTAAGTTCGCGCAGCGAGTGATTGTCACTTTTGAGGATGTACCTGAATACCTCGCCGGTAGGAGAAGTGAGTGGATTCAGCTCCGGAGCGGCATCAAAAGGAAGGTCGACTTCGTCAATGCATTCGCGCACACGCTGCCTGGCCCAGTAATCTTCCGTACCATCCTGAAAGACAAGCATGATGGTGGAAATACCGAAAGTATTGGTGCTGCGCATCATCTTGAGTGATGGCAGGCCGTTGAGGGAGCGCTCGAGAGGAATGGTGATCTGCTGCTCCATTTCTTCCGCGGCGAGTCCGGGAACCTGGGTCACGACCTGTACGGTGGTATCGGCAATGTCAGGATATGCGTCAAGCGCCAGCTGCGTCCATGCATAGACACCGAATGCGCATACGAGAAGGAAGACGGTGGCGACCAGCCAGCGACGTCTCAGGATAAGGCTGATGAACTTTTCCATAGCCTAGTTATTAAGGTAAAGACCTCCTTCAGACACAATTCTTTCTCCCGGGAGAAGGCCTTTCACAATATGTACCCTGGTATTGTCGTCATTGGATTCTCCCACGGTGACTGCACGGCGCAGGAAAATATTGTCTGCGTCCGGCGATGTCATATATACGTAGCTCGAGTTTCCGCCCTGGAATACGGCCGTCGACGGAACCACTATGGCATCTTCAGGCTCTGAGATGAAATGCGCGGAGACATACATTCCGTGCTTGAGCTTGAGATCGGCGTTGTCACAGGCGACTATCACCTGCACCGAGCGTGTCTCCTCATCCACAAGGTTGCCGATGTTGAGAACCTTTCCCGGAATAGGGCTTTCAGGCTCAGCTTCCGTGAAGATCTCCACTCTTCCGCCTTCGGTCACACGGCCGATAAAGCGCTCCTTGACCTGCGCCGTGATCCAAACACGGCCAAGGTCTGCGAGAGTCAGCAGAGCCTCGCTGTCGGCCTTGATGAACGAGCCCTGAATGATATTGCAGCGCACCACTTCCCCGCTGATCGGTGCCACAATGCGCATTGCCTGTCCCGGTTCCATGCCGGACGGATCCATTCCGTACGCTCTGAATGCCGCTTCAGAGGCGGATTTCTCCTGACGGGCGTTCTCGGCTTCAGTATATGCTTCCTCAAGTTCTCTGGCCGACACCACGCCTGCCTCATGAAGCACTTTCTTGCGATCGTATGAGGACTTGGCGGTCTCATATATGCGAACGTTCTGGAAATACTGTTTGCTTGCTTCGAAGAATTCCGGTGATGAGACCTCAAAGAGAGTCTGTCCGGCACGCACACGGCTGCCGAGCATCACCTTCGAAGTCGTTATACGTCCGTCGAACGGCACACCGACTTCCGCATAGTGCCCCATTTCCGCCTGAACTGTGCCGACAGTGCGGAATTCGCTGCTGAAAGGTTGCTCTGCAAGTGTTTCGGCTGATATTCTGGACAGAATCGGAGATCCCACGCTCACTGTCACGGTATCTCCCTGATACGCAATTTCCTGTGTTGTCTTCTCGCCCGATTCTTTGCACGACACGACCAGAAGACATGCCATCATCATGGCATAATATGTCTTTTTCATTGTAATTATTCTTTAATTGGACACTGTTATCCCCGGGAAGGGCCACTGAAGTGATCAGCAGCTTGCGGGAGGAGCCCTTAAAGAATAGAAGAAAAGCACTCCGGAGAGTACGGCTTCAGTACAGCTGTCAGAAATCTCCGGGCAGAACATGCCTGGAGCGGCATCCGGAGCCGACAATTCGGCTGACGCCTGATAATCGGCCGTATCTGTCAGTTCGATCAGAAGAATCTGAGTGGCAGTATGGGAGTGTCCCGGAATACTGAAGGGATGTGAATGGACGAGTTTGCTGTCAGCCAGCTGGTGAGAGTGGTAGAACAGATTCGTAGACGCAAAGAAGAATGCGTATACGAGTACAAGGAAAATTCCGATATATTTTCTACATTTCACCATCCATCCGCAAAAATAGGCAAAAAAGATGAAATACAACCGCAGAGACGACATCGAGTTCCTGAAAGAGATCAGGGAAACCATACTCTATGAGAACCTCGCACAGCTTTCAATGGGCACAATGTTCTTCCACGATGCAGACGTCATCATCACCGACGACGTCGAGGAGGAATTCATCAGAAACGACAAGAGCGAGATCATCGTAGAGACTCCTCACGCGCAGGAGCTCAGCTGGCTGTTCCACAAGCTCCAGAAAGAGATGGCCGACACGATGTCCGGATATCACCGTGAGGAATTCTTCGGCCTCCTTGCAGAAGCCGCCAACGCCTTCACCGCCAGGTCTGACGACAGGACAGGTCTGCTCTCTGCCGTACTCCTGCAGGCAGCCATGATGGTATCAGACCAGAAACAGATCCGCTGCGGGCAGATCCGCGACGAAGTGCTTTCATGCGTCGGCAGCCTCAGCGACCTCGCAGAGAAGATATAGGCACATGTGAGCCCCGTCAGACTCTGAGATAGATCTTCTTTTTGTAGAAATAATAGAGGATGGCGGCATTGATAGCCAGGCCGACAAGTCCTATGACGAAGGCATACCACGGTGCGCTCATGTACTGCTCCAGACCGTGGAAGATCGATTTCGCGACACTCTTCCAGCTTATCACCTCATAGAGCATATACGCGAGAATAGAATTCATGCCGTAGATCTTGAGCCATTTGAGCCAGCCGCCTTTCTGCTTCACATCCACAATCCAGTATGTGATGGCGAGCAGGATGAAGCTGTAGCCGCTGGAGACGAGCACCATTGAGCTGGTCCAGATGGTCTTGATCACAGGCATCTGGAGATTCCAGAGCCAGCCGAGAGCCACCATTGCGGCGCCGGATCCCAGAAGGACGAGAGCCTTCCTGTCGCCTCCGTCCTTGCCGTCGCGAAGGTAACGTCCCGCGAACATTCCGGTCATGACCGTCACCACGAAATTGAGGCTGCTCAGAATCCAGGTGTATCTGTAGCGCTCCGAGAATACCACGGAGCCGTCATCACCGATTGAGGCAGCATCACGGAAACGGCCGAGCACCACGCGGTCGACATACTCACAGAGGTTGTAATCGCGGGTGAAGTCACCGCCGCCGTACTCCCCTACGCGCACGAACATCATCAGCGCCCAGTAAAGGAGCAGGAGTCCCGCCGCAATGATATACTGAGTGCGCGGACGCGTGTGGAGGAACGCGAGCGCAGTGAAGAGATATCCCACCGCAATGGCCTGGAGCGTGTTGCTGAAGAACCTTATCACCTGAGGGTTGAGATCCAGAAGCTGACCCTGGACTATCATACCCAGTATCCACAGAGATGCGACTCTCCTTACAATTCTCCAATAGACCTTGCTTCCGGCCTTGGTATCGCCGGAGAGGAACTGGTCGCGGTACTTGCGCATGGAGAACGGGATGGTCACGCCGGACATGAACATGAACAGCGGCATGATCTGGTCCCAGAGCACGTAACCCTGCCATGCTACATGGGAAATCTGTCTGTGGACAGGCTCGTAAAAGGAGTAGTCGCCTGTCTTGAGAAATGTGTAGATGATCGGGCCCAGGCAAGTGAGCAGAAAGAGGTCAAGACCTCTGAGGATGTCGAGTGATTCAAGTCTCTTGTTCATAGGTACTAAGTTATGCATTCTTTTTATTACTTTTGTATAGTTAATGTGAATAATCCAAAACTTTCATAATTATGTCAAAGAAATTCATCATCAACGCCATCATGGCGATGGCAGCCATTGCAGCGCTCTCAAGCTGCTGCAACGGAAGCAAGTCATCAGACTGCTGTGGAGAAGGCAGCGCATGCTGCAAGTCAGAGTTCAGCAAGAAGCTCCCTATCGGTGTCCAGCTCTACAGCGTGCGCACTGATCTCGAGAAGGACTTCTACGGCACACTCAAAGCCATCAAGGAGATGGGATATGCAGGTGTGGAGTTCTACGGTGAGTATTACGGCAACTCTGCAGTCCAGGTGAAGAAGTGGTGCACCGAGCTCGGTCTCATTCCGTTCTCAAACCACATTCCTTTCCAGGCTATGATCGACGACATCGACAAGGTGATTGAAGAGAACACCATCCTCGGCGTTCAGTATGTAGTATTCCCTTACATGGACGAGGCAAGCCGCCCGGGCATCGACCTTGAGCAGTTCAAGAAGACAGTCGCAAAGATCGGCGAGTGCGGTGCAAAGGTATCTGAGGCTGGATTCCAGCTCCTCTACCACAACCACGACTTCGAGTTCGTGCCTATCGCTGACGGCGGTCTCGGCTACGACTATATCTTCGGCCAGAATGAGAAGAAGAACCTCCAGACCGAACTTGACGTCTGCTGGTGCGACTATTCAGGCAACAACCCTGCAGAGTACCTCACCAAGTATGCAGGACGCATCCCTGTAGTCCACATGAAGGACTACAAGCTCGAGGGCAAGCTTTCATCAGCTCCTTACGCTCTCATCGGCATCTCTACCGACAACTCCATGAAGGATGACGGCGGCTGGTTCGAGTACCGTCCTCTCGGCGAGGGTCAGGTAGACATCCCTGCAGTCATCAAGGCTGCCATCGACGGTGGAGCACAGTGGCTCTGCGTAGAGCAGGATGAGCCTAGCCAGGGCCGCAGCCGTCTCGAGGGTGTGGCTAAGAGCACAGAGTACCTCAGAGCTCTTGACCTCATGTAAGAGCAAGCCTGGTACAATAAAAAACATCCCGACCGTATCCGGCCGGGATGTTTTTTATTTGCGTTGCTATTCGTGAGTCTCGAAACGCTTCATGGCGAGCTCTTCGTATCTTGTGCCCGGCCTGCCGTAGTTCGCGTACGGATAGATGGATATGCCTCCGCGCGGAGTGAAGATGCCCGTGACCTCGATATATTTCGGATCCATCAGGGCGATGAGATCCTTCATGATCTTGTTCACACAGTCCTCGTGGAAGTCTCCGTGGTTCCTGAATGAGAAGAGGTAAAGCTTCAGGCTCTTGCTCTCAACCATCTTGACGTCAGGGATATATGAGATGCGTATCTCCGCGAAATCAGGCTGTCCTGTGATAGGACAGAGACTGGTGAACTCCGGGCAGTTGAAACGCACCCAGTAATCATTGTCCTGATGCTTGTTGACAAATGTCTCAAGCACTTCCGGAGCATAGTCGCTCTTGTATTCGGTCTTTTTTCCGAGGGACTTGAGACCCTCGAGTTCTCTTCCTTCTGCCATGATGCTAAATGTCGCTTATCTTGAAAGGGTTGTATGAAATGTTCTCATCAAAGGTATCTATACCCTCTACAGCCTTCACTTTCCTGACCACAGCCGATGTGGCCGGGAGTATGACGATCTCGTAAAGGACCTTGGCTGTCACCTGGCACGCCATCATGGTGAGCACGGTCCTTGTCCCTGCCTGCCAGAATACGAGCGGGATGAATATGAGAGAGTCGATGAACTCTCCCACTACCGACGAGAGGATGGCTCTCACTCCGAATCTGCGTCCCTGATCCGCCACCTTCATGCGGCTCATGACGGCTGCATTGGCTGTCGATCCTGCAAGGAATGCCAGCAATGAGGCCACAGCCGCCTTCGGGGCTGCGCCGAATACCATCCTGAATGCATCCTGTCCTTCCCAGAACGGTGCTCCCGGCAGCAGGATGACCAGCTGCGACACAAGCACGAAGAAGAAATTCATGGCGAATCCCGTCCAGATGACCAGACGTGCCTTGCGGTAGCCATAGACCTCGCAGAGGCAGTCATTGAGGATATACGAAACCGGGAAGATGATCACGGCTCCCGGCAGGACACACCAGTCCCAGAGCATGAAGATCTTTGAAGCGAAAAGGTTTGAAGCGATGAGGCAGACGTTGAACAGTACTGCCATCCAGAGGAATGTGACGGAGAGCCCCTGGGATCCGTTGCGAGTGATAGTTGTCATTTTTCCTTGTTTTTTCAGTGGTACCAAGCACACTTGACGCCGCATGCGCGACATCTCGGGGGCAAATGTAGCACTTTTTTCCGAAAAAAAGCGCCTGACAAGAATTTGCCAGGCGCTTTATCATTTATGGAACAAGGATTATTCCTCAATCTTTGGGAGCTTTGAGAGAGCCTCTGCGATAACCTCGTCAGAAGGGATCTCATCAGTCATGGTACCCTCGTTGAACTGCTTGTAAGCATAGAGGTCGAAGTTACCGGTACCTGAGAGGTTGAAGACGATGGTCTTGGCCTCGCCTGTCTCCTTGCACTTGAGAGCCTCGTCGATGGCAGCGCGGATAGCGTGTGAGCTCTCCGGAGCCGGGAGGATACCCTCAGCATGTGCGAACTGCACTGCTGCGTCGAATACCTGAGTCTGCTCGTAAGCGCGAGCCTCGAAGAGACCCTGATCATATAGTTCTGAAAGGATAGGGCTCATTCCGTGGAAGCGGAGACCTCCTGCATGGTTTGCACTAGGGATGAACTGGCTGCCGACTGTGTACATCTTGGCGAGAGGACAGATCATACCTGTATCGCAGAAGTCATATGCATACTTACCGCGTGTGAAGCTTGGGCATGATGCAGGCTCTGCACCGATGATCTTGTAGTTTGCCTCACCACGGAGCATCTCGCCGAGGAATGGAGATGCGAATCCACCGAGGTTGGATCCACCGCCTGTACATCCGATGAGGATATCAGGCTTGATGCCGTACTTGTCGAGAGCGGCCTTGGTCTCGAGACCGATGATGGACTGGTGGAGGAGCACCTGGTTGAGCACTGAACCGAGCTCATAGCGGTATCCTGGGTTGGTCACAGCGACCTCGACTGCCTCAGAGATGGCACAGCCGAGTGAACCGGTGGTTCCAGGATGCTCGGCAAGAATCTTGCGTCCTACCTGTGTGGTGTCACTTGGAGAAGGAACGATGGTAGCGCCGAAAGTACGGATCACCTCGCGGCGGAATGGCTTCTGCTCGTATGAGCATCTTACCATGTACACCTTACAGTCAAGTCCGAAATACTGGCATGCCATTGAGAGGGCTGTTCCCCACTGGCCTGCTCCGGTCTCTGTAGTCACACCCTTGAGGCCCTGCTTCTTCGCATAGTAAACCTGTGCGATAGCTGAATTGAGCTTGTGTGAACCGGATGTATTGTTTCCTTCGAACTTATAGTAGATCTTGGCTGGAGTATCGAGGGCCTTCTCGAGGAATGTTGCGTGTACGAGCGGGCTCGGACGATACATCTTGTAGAACTTCTGTACTTCCTCAGGGATGTCAAACCACTTGGTGTTGTCATCGAGTTCCTGCTTTACTAGTTCCTCGCAGAAGATAGGGGTAAGTTCTTCAGCTTTGAGCGGCTTGCCGGTGCCAGGGTTGAGAAGCGGTGCAGGCTTCTTTTTCATGTCAGCGCGTACGTTGTACCACTGCTTAGGCATTTCTTCTTCGCTCAGATAGATCTTGTAGGGTGCTTCAGTTGCCATTGATAAAATGTGTTAAGTGTTTATAAATAAAAACTAAGATTCAGGACAAGGAATAAGTTTATAATTCTGTACCATATTCATAAAAAATTTTGGAGCTCAGTCGTATCTCCGGCTGAGCTCCTTATGCTTCGTTGCACACAGGCGAAACCCTCTTACGACTCGTTTTAAAGCTGTAACAGGCGCCACCACCAATATGCGTTATTTGCTATCATTCTTTCACAAATATCATCATTCGTTTCTACAAATCCAACACTTTTATAAAGTTTTTATGAATTTGCATCAGTACTCATGGACGATTTATTTAAATCGTGAGTTGCTGACGCGACGCGGCATTTTGAACTCATAATCAGGCGTCGCGTCATGTAAAACAGCTGATAGGCTTGAAATCGTGACGCGAAGCGGGACTTTGTGCTCAAAACAGCGCGTCGCGTCACAGACCATCGGGCCGTGGCGAAGAAGCGGAGCGGCGCCGCCACATAGCGACGGAGGTAAAGCCCCTGCAGCGGGCATTGCGGAGCTCTTCTCGGTCCGCAAGCGCGGTTCAGCGCAGATTCGACAGCCACGGCGGCGCCTGCTTTATCTACATGCAGACGCGTATCCGGCGATTTCACGGCTAAAACACAGTTCTGACTTCGGACAGCCGTGATTTTCATGACATTACGTCTGAAATCGAATGTCGAGCGCAGATCTGCCGAATATATCGTGATTTCACGGCTGAATTCATAGATCGGCCTGCAGATAGCCGTGTTTCTGCGTTAAACCCAGCTGAAACGTATTGCCGAGTCACAGACAGACTTGGTTTTGCCATTTTCACGGCTGAAACTGCGGCAGAAGCGGCACGTGCCGAGCCGGGAACACACCTCTTCCGCACCATACGAAAATCACCTGCAGCAGAGATGTGCCTTCCAGCAGCCTGAGAGGCAGGTCGGCGGTGCAGGTCACCCCGGAACAGAGGGACCTGCACCACATATGTGCAATATAAGCCACACAATAAAGATTCCTGGTGCAGGTGATTTTCACCTCAGCTGCCATCTGACAGCCGCCTCAGCGCACTATGACAAAAATAGGCAAATACACGTCTGCCTGAGAATTGAAAGCTCGTTTCAGCCGGCTTTAACGCAGAAACACGGCTATCTGCAGCCCTACACACGATTTCAGCCGAGAATTCACGATAAACCCGGCTGAAAATCACAAACAAATATCAAATCGGAGTTGTCAAAGACATGTTATGAACTATTTGCATTTTATTCATTAAATTGCAGTCATAAAATGAAGGATATGACCGTGATCAAAGACAGGAGCTTCGAGCTGGCGGAGAGATATGTGCAGGAGACCGGAGTTTCCGTCTACCTGACCGGCAAGGCGGGGACGGGCAAGACCACATTCCTGCGGAGCATAGTCAGGGACAGTGCCAAGCGCTGCGCCGTGGTGGCACCGACCGGTGTGGCCGCCATCAACGCCGGAGGAGTGACCATCCACTCCTTCTTCCAGCTCCCGCTCTGCCCCTACCTCCCGGATGTGAAGGAACTGATCACAGAGTACCAGCTTCCCGAGAAGGAGACCCGACTCCGCAAGGAGAGGGTGCAGATACTGCGCACCCTGGACCTCCTGGTGATCGACGAGATATCCATGGTCAGAGCGGACATCCTCGACGCCATGGACTATGTGCTCAGGCGTTACCGCCGCAATGACAGACCATTCGGGGGCGTCCAGCTCCTGATGATAGGCGACATCCAGCAGCTGCCGCCGGTGGTCAAGGACGCGGAGCGCAAGTATTTCGACCAGGTCTATCCCTCCCCTTTCTTTTTCAATGCAAAGGCGCTGCAGAAGCTTCCGTACATCACCATCGAGCTGGAGACGGTGCACCGCCAGAGCGACGCCGCATTCCTGGACATCCTCAACGATGTGCGCCGCGGCAGTCCTTCATATGACACGCTCCACTCGCTCAACTCCCGCTTCGACCCGTCATTCGAGCCGCCGGAAGACGAGAACTGGATACGGCTGACGACCCACAATGCCAAGGCGGACGAGGTGAATCACGGGCACATGGAGGCACTTGACGGCAAGGAGAGGACATTCCGCGCCAGCGTGGAAGGCGACTTCCCCGAAAACTCATACCCCGCAGAGAAGGAAATCACGCTCAAACCCGGGGCCCAGGTGATGTTCATCCGCAATGACGCATCGGGCGCCGGTGAGTACTACAACGGCAAGATAGGAACGGTCGAGAGTCTCGAGCCAGAGGTAGTGGTCATCGATGAGGATGGACACCGCATCGTGGTGGAACCGGTCGAATGGAAGAACATAAAGTACGGCATCAACGAGGAGACCCATGAGATAGAGGGTCACACGGAGGGCATATTCACCCAGATGCCGCTCAGGCTGGCCTGGGCGATCACCATCCACAAGAGCCAGGGACTCACCTTCGACAGAGTCGTCATCGACGCCGGAGCGGCATTCTCGTTCGGGCAGGTATATGTGGCGCTCTCGAGATGCCGGAGCCTCGAAGGCATAGTGCTGGCATCCCGCATCACCCCGAGATGCACCTTCTCCAACAGTGAGGTGCGCGCGTTCGAGGACGCATACACCACTTTCGCCGATGCGGACGGAGCGCTCGACGGCAACAGGAAGCTGTACCTCACCGACAACATCTGCGACGCCTTCAACCTCAACGATCTCCGCTACCGCTACAACAGGGTCAACCGCATCTATCAGGTGGACCTCTCCAATACATTCCGCGACAAGTCGGAGACGTTCAAAGCGCTGTCGGAGCCATTCGCCGGAAGGCTCGGGGACGAGGAGATCGCATTCGCGGGGCTCAGGGCGCTCAAGGAAACGGCGGAGAAATTCAGGACTCAGGTCAGACATATCGCGGCGACCGGAGACGAGACCCTGCTGAAGCAGAGAGTCGCCAAGGCGGCCGCCTATTTCTCCGACCAGCTCACATTTGCAGGGCAGAAAGTCATCTCTCCCCTCTCGGTCGAGATCGACAACAAAGAGGTGAAGAAGGTTTGGAACGAAGCCGTGAAGGAGTTCCTCAAGGAGCTGCAGTTCCGCATCGGCCTCTACGCCATGATCCTGGTCAGGGGCTTCTCGCTCAAGGATTTCCAGAAGCTCAGGACAGACGCCGAACTGGCATCGGAGACGACCGTGAAAGCCAGGGTGAAGGCCCTGGAGAAGATTGTGGGAGCCGATGAGAAGGAAGCCCCGGCGGATGACAGGCTGGTCGAGGCCCTCACCGCATGGAGGACGGAGCTCAGCAGCGAAAAGGGATGCCCGGCATACGTCATCATGCACCAGAAGACCCTCCTGAAGATAGCCCAGACCAAGCCTTCCAGCAAGGAAGAGCTCCTCGCCATCGACGGCATCAGCAAGAAGAGATGCGAGGCATATGGGGATGCCTTACTTGAGATAATCAAGAAACACACTGACTTATGAAAAAAACTATACTTTCCGCTTTGACCTTCATCCTGGCCCTGTCTGCAGCGGCACAGAGCTATGATGTCACTTTCACCGGGCTCCTCGACGAGATGACGGATCCCGCATCTCATGCCAGATGGCCGGTGCATGAGTATGTCTGCCGCCAGTCTTCAAGCTATTCCCGAGCATCTGTGGATCCCGCCACTGCCGCAGAGGACGGAAAATTCCGTCCGGAGTCCGGACGCGACTGGGGAAAGGGGTGGTTTGAGAACCACGACTTCGACAATTATCTCCGCGAGGAGACAATCGACGGCCAGACGGAATATGTGATGCAGGAAGACTTCGGTCCTGGTGCGATCCTCGGGTTCTGGACAGCCTACGGAGGCTATTGCGACGAAGATGGCGGCGACTACATCATCTACATCGATGGTGAGGAGAAGCCTGCTGTAAGGATGCAGAACAAGGCTCTTGTCGGAGGCACCGGGCTCGTGGGCTACCCGTTCAGCTACGTGGCTCCCGCCAAGACGGAGAACCTGACATGGCTGGGCCACAACCTCACTCTCCCTATCCCCTACGCCAAGAGCTGCAAGGTCACATTCCGCCCGTATGACCCTTCCAAGACCGCGAAGACGCATGGCCACTATTATCAGATCATCTATCGTTCGTATAAGCCGGGCACCACGGTAGAGAGCTTCAGTGAGAACACGGTGAAGCAGTATGCCAAGGAGATCTATGCCTGCGGAGTGAAGCTCACCGGAGACAAGGCGGTCCTGTCCGACGAAGTACGCAGGGCCGGTGTCGGCATCCTGGCTCCCGGAGCTGAGAAGGCCCTCACCATCAAAGGTGAGAAATGCATCACCTCGCTTTCCATCAGGCTGGGCTCGGCGGACATGGCCGAGGCTCTGTCCAGGACTGTGCTCAAGATCCGTTTCGACGGAGAGCAGACCGTGGAATGCCCTGTCGGCAATTTCTACGGGATAGGACCGAGGCAGCTTTCACACTGCACTTTCTACGTCAGGACCGATTCGGACGGCATGATGACGGCATATTGGGTGATGCCTTTCGCGAAGAAGGCTGAAGTATCCCTTGAGAACCGCGGGGCCACCGATGTTGAGATCAAGATGTTCCGTACCACATCAAGGCCATGCACATGGGATCCGGAACGCTCCATGCACTTCTACGCCTGGTACAACGAGAGCAGAGAGCTCGACTGCTCCACCAAGTTCGACTACAATTTCGTGACCATCACAGGAAAGGGACGGTATGTCGCCGACGGACTTACGATATATAATTATTTCCCTGACGACACCGGCATCAACTGGTGGGGTGAAGGTGATGAGAAGATATTCGTCGACGGCGAGACTTTCCCTTCTCATTTCGGCACGGGTTCTGAGGACTACTACAGATATGCCTATTGCCGTCCGCAGCCGTTCTCATATCCAGGCATATCCCAGCCTATAGGCGACGGGAACAAGACTCCGGGACTTACCTGCAACAACCGCTACAGGCTTCTGGACGACATCCCGTTTGAAAAGTCTTTCGCATTCTTCATGGAGATATGGCATCCATACTACGACAGGATGGATTATGCCCCGGCGACCTTCTGGTACGCTTTCCCGGGCTGCCGATTCCACAGCACTTCCACACAATCTTCTTCAAAATAGATTCAACTGAAATATCATGCGCATAAAAAGTCTCTGGATTACATTTCTATTTCTGACCCTTCCGCTCTGTGCGGCCGCACAGCAATGGTCAGTCGAAAAAGCCAATGAATGGTCGAAAAACAAGCCATGGTTCTGCGGAGTCAATTATATCCCGGCATACGCGATCAGCTATACCGCGATGTGGGATCCATCGACTTTCTCCCCCAAGAAGATTGAGGAAGAGATAGAATTGATGGAGGAATGCGGTCTGAACTGTGCAAGAGTCGTACTCCAATATGCAGTATATGCCGAGAACCCGAAGCGGTTCAAGAAAAGCTTCCGCACCTTCCTCGACATCTGCGACAGACACGGAGTCATGGTCATGCCGATCTTTTTCGACCCTGTCGCCTGCGGCGCCAATACGGATCCAAAGCCAGGCCCTCAGGATGAGCCGCTCGAGGGATGGTATGGCTGGGCATGGTCGCCGTCTCCAGGCTATACGATGACATTCGACGTCAGGACGCACCCCCTGCTGGAGAAGTTTGTGAAGGATGTGATGACTACATTCAGGGACGACAGCCGCATCATGGCATGGGACCTCTACAATGAGCCTGTCCACTATGCCCAGAACGGCAAGAGTGAATGGCCTCTGCTCCGCAGTGTCTTCAAGTGGGCGCGTGAGGTGAACCCTTCGCAGCCTGTCACATCCAGCATCTGGAACGGAAATGAGGACCTCAACAGTTTTCTGAGCGAGAACTCGGACATCATCACTTTCCACATCTATGCTCCCGCCGAGGAGACTCTGGACATGTATCGCCGGATGAAAGCCTATGGACGTCCTGTCATCCTTACGGAATGGATGCACCGCATCAACAAATCCACGATCAAGGACGTTCTCCCTGCCCTGAAGGAGGCCGGATGCGACTGCATGATGTGGGGACTTGTCAACGGCAAGAACCAGACCCACCTGCCATGGGGTCACCGACCGGAAATGGGGCCATATACCGGGCCTTGGCAGCACGACATCTTCCACGGCGACATGACAGCTTATGATCCGGAGGAGATAGAGCTTCTGAAACAATTGACAGCCGACAAGACACGCCAGGTGTCGTCAGCCACTCCGCATCAACATTCTCGACTCCAAGGCGTGCCCGGTCCTCTCCGATGTAAAGTTTTACGAAAGCAGCAATAAATGATGAAAAAGATATTCACTCTCATTCCGGGGGCAGCTCTGGCCATGCTGATGATTTCCTGCACCGACCTTCCCGTCAGCGGCTATGACCTCGTATGGGACACCCCGTCCGAGGATGCATCCGGCAGCATGCCTATCGGCAACGGAGAAGTCGGCGCAAACGTATGGGTCGAGCCGAACGGTGACCTTGTATTCTACATTTCCAGGACCGACAGCTGGAGCGAGACCGGAGAGCTGTACAAGCTGGGACGTATCCGTGTGAGCATCACCCCGTCAATCGTTTCCGGAGATGATTTCAGCCAGACGCTGGACCTCGCCGACGGGCGCATCGCACTGCATGGCGCAGGGACCGACCTTTCGTTCTGGATCGACAGCGAACAGCCTGTCATACGCATCGCCGGAAATTCCAGGGAAGGAGTGAGCGTCACCGCGAAAGCGGAGGTATGGAGGGACCGCCAGATGCGGATCACTCCCGAATATGCCGGCAACTGCTGCCGGTCGATATCCGGATTCTCCGATGATGTCGTTTTCCACAGGTATCCCGATGATATCCTTGATGCCGAAGATGCCGTCATGGTGCGCCACCGCAATATCTGCTCTTCATATGACGCCACACTGGATCTGGAGGGCATCGAGATTGCGGACAGGGCATCATATGACCCGTTCAAGGACAGGTGCTTCGGATTCAGGATGGAGGGCTCCGGCCTGGCAAAGTCTTCACCGCTTGAGTTGGCAAGCAGCGGCGCGGTCAAGAGCATCGACATATGCATCTCCACGGACAGCGGCATCTACTCCGATCCGGACGAGTGGACATCGAAGGTGAACAGTATTGCAGCTTCGGTACCTGGCAGCCGGAAATCTCTCCGCAGGACCGCCGGATACTGGAACCGGTTCTGGAAGAAGAGCTATATCCTTGTGGAGACTCCAGACGGAGATACCGGACGAAAGATAAACAGGGCGTACATACTTCAGTCATGGATAATGGCCTGCGCCGGCCGCGGGAACTATCCGATAAAGTTCAACGGGTCGATCTTTACGGTCGATCCGAAGTTCACCGATGACGGAGCCGACTTCGATCCGGATTTCAGGAGATGGGGCGGTGACTATTGGTGGCAGAATACGCGTCTGCCTTACTATCCAATGCTAAGGTCCGGAGACTTCGACATGATGAAGGTCCTGTTCAGGCATTATTTCGGGAATCTCGAAATGATGAAGGCAAATGCCCGTGCCCTGCTCGGAGCGGAAGGAGCCATCAGTCCCGAGACCGCGACAGTGTTCGGCACGTACTGTCCTCAGGACTATGGCTGGGACAGAAGCCAGTGCACAGACAGGCTCACGGTCAACAATTACATCAGGAGAATCTGGAGCTCATCTCTGGAGATGATTTCCCTGATGCTCGACTATTACGACTATACCGGTGACAAGTCGCTCACCAGGGATATGACTGTCCCGTATGCAAGGGAGTTCCTGAAATTCTATGACAGCTATTACGGCCGCGACGCCGAGGGGAAACTGGTGATAGAGCCGACACAGAGCATCGAGACCTACTGGTACAACGTCGTGAACGACATGCCGACTGTCGCCGGTCTGCATGACGTCCTGCCTCGCCTGCGTGCGCTGCCGGAAGACCTGAGTGACGACGCAGACAAGGCGTTGTGGCAGCATCTCTTCGAGTCCCTGCCAGACATTCCTGTGAGGGTCGAAGACGGGGTTGAGGTCTTCTCTCCCGCTGCATCATACAATCCTGCACGAAGCAATGTAGAGAACCCTGAACTCTACCCTGTCTTCCCGTTCCATCTCTGCAATATCAGCACTGACAATCTTCAGACCGGCCGTGAGTCCTTTGAGAGAAGGCCTGTAAAGACGACCTTCGGCTGGAGTCAGGACGGACAGGAGGCAGCCAGACTCGGCCTTGCCGAAGAGGCCGCTGCCAATCTGCTGGCAAAGATCGGCAATTCACATCCTGCGTTCCGTTTCCCTGCATACTGGGGACCGAACTACGACTGGACTCCCGACCAGGATCACGGCAGCAATCTGCTGACGACATTGCAGGAAATGGTCCTGCAGACCTATGATGGCAACGACTACCTGCTGCCGGCCTTCCCTGACGACTGGGGCGTGAGATTCAGGCTGCACAGTACAGGAGGCCGGACGGTTGAATATCATAAATCTATCAGATGATAATGATGAGGACAAGCGTACTTTCATGCATGGCCGCAGTGGCCATGCTTTCGGTCTCCTGCAGAAATCTTCCTTTCGAGACACAGATTCTATCCTACGACGGGAACAAGGTGTCACAGACCTTCGTCTTCGACGGGGACAGACTTGCTGGGGACGGTGCCGGACAATGGAGCGTCGATGTCGACACGAAAAAGGTGTCTGCAGAAGCAGTGGACTATACCCTCACTTTCACCATGGACGAAGGTGAGATGGCATCCGGCGGCGCAGCGGTGCAGTTCACCTTCAATGACTGGGATACGGAGAATTACATCTTCGCCCCAGCCCACATATACGGTGGCAACCGCTTCCGCATCCACAAGATCGGCTATGCACCGTTCCTATACGACAAAGCGGACCGTCCAGACGGCATGCCGGTCACTACCACCAACATCCCGCATCTGTCCAGCGACGGCAGCGATGCATTCATTGATTTCAAGACCAACAGCTGTACCACTCCCCTTGCGGGCTTCTACGACAGGGGTGCAAAGAAGGGATTCTTCATCCTTACCGAGCAGGACAAGGTACTGGGCAACGAGGCTTTCTTCATCAACGAGTACCCCTCAGAAAGACGTCTGACCATACGTCTCTCCGCCCCAGGCGTCAGGGAACACCGATACAGGATGTGCAACAGCGAGAATCCAAGCGATGACAGGGGCATAGCGCTGAAGAAAGGCGACAGGATCAGGATGCATTTCCGCGTCTATGAGTTCCCATGCGCAGACCTGATGGCATATTTCGACAAGTTCATGACCGTGAGAAAGGACCTTTCCGGCCAGAATGAATACCGCAATCTGGAACCGTTCTCAAGCATCGATTCCACCATCTTTGCACACCATTTCATCCACAAATGGTACGAAGACAAGGATTTCGGCTACGACAGCAACCATCCTGAGTCGTACAACAGATTTGCCCACCTGCAGCTTGCCTGGAACGGTCCTCCGGCACTTTCGCTTGTCCAGCTTGCCAACCCTCATCCCGACTATGCCGAAATCCTCAGGCGTATCGGGCGCACTTTCGACTCGATAGAATACATGCAGCGCGAGTCCGGTCTCTTCAACGGAATCATGATGAGGGGACAGTTCTATGGCGACGACTTCGCCACATGTGAGCAGGGCAATCGCGATGTGTCTATGATACGGCGCACTGCAATGACGATATACTTCGGCCTGCAATGCTTTGACATGATGCGCATGCAAGGTCTGGACGAGATGATCAAGCCAAGCTGGGAGACGTGCATGCAGAAAGCATGTGACGCCCTCTGCACACTATTCAACCGCTACGGAGAATTCGGTCAGATGGTCTACGCATGCACGGGCGAGATTCATACGCCGAATTCGACGGCAGGAGCTCTCGCCATGGGCGCGTTGGCATACGCTTCTAGGTATTTCAATCAGCCGGAGTATCTGGCACTTGCCGAAAAAGCCGGGGACTATTACTACGAGAATCACCTGGCAAAGGGCTATGTCGGCGGTGGTCCTCCGGAGATTCTGCAGGCTCCGGACAGTGAGTCATCAGCCGAACTGGCTGAGTCCTATACTGCTCTCTACGAGATCACCCGCGACAGGAAATGGCTGACCCGCGCATGTGAAGCGGCAGCATATTTCTCGACCTGGGTAGTGTCGTATGACTATGCATTCCCTGAGACATGTACGTTCGGCAGGCATGATGTCAAGTCCACCGGATCCGTATGGGCCAGCGTACAGAATGAGCACAGCGCCCCTGGTATATATGTGCTGTCGGGCGATTTCCTGCTGAAGCTCTACCGTGCCACGGGTGATATCCGCTATCTGGAACTCGACAAGGATATGGCTCACAATATTGTCCAGTACACCAATACTGAAGGAAACCGCATCCAGGAGGGCGGCTTCGGCTACGTGACAGAACGAGTCAATATCGGTGACTGGGAAGGAGAGAACGGCATCGGCAACATCCCGAAGGATGACTCCAATATTGCCTGGGAGAACACGACTCTGCACCACACCACGGAGAACCCCGGCATATATGTCCAGCCTGACAACGGCTTCCTGATGGTGTTCGACCACGTGAACGCAAGGATAGTATCCAGTGATGAGTCGAGTGTCACTCTGGAGATAGAGAACCCAACATACCGCGACGGTATCATCAAGGTGCTGGCTGAGACATCCGGATACGCCCGTGCAAACGCACTCGGCTGGAACGCCTTCTACAACTGGCCGAAAGTATCCGCCCCTGCCGGCAAGACAGTCACCGTCACACTGCCGGTCCAGCGGAATTAGATCTCAGCGACCCGAGCCGAGCCGGAGACGGGAAGACCCTTGCTCCTGGTTCGCAGCGGCTGCTTCAGTATCGTCATCGCCTGTCGCGGCTGATATCCATGCAGGGGGCTAGACCGCCCCCTGACCCCCTGCGGCCCTCAAGTGCCTTTCCGTGTCTGCACAATTCACATGCAAGGTGCAGACACCCGGCACCGGGCCGGTTCGCTGATGCTCACCACCGATGGTCGTCAGACAAAAGCCGCTCCCGGGCGGCTCTTCCGACACCTCAGCTATTCCGCCGCTGCTCCAAGTCGCTGCGTGTCTTCCCGTCTCCGGCTCTTTTGCCGGGCCTTGTAGGGCAACAGAATATGTCACGCAGATTGCTGATTGAGGTCGCCATTTTGCTGCAAAGAGATCTGTATTTGCTGCAATTCAGTGCTTTTCTCAGTCATTTGCAGCAAATGCCGCCATTCTTGCTGCAATATCGGCCTCTCGTGCCGGGACGTTCTGCCCAGATGGCGAAGAATAGTGGCTATCTGGATAAGTCTGTGACGCGACGCGGTGTTTTGTGCACAAAGTACCGCTTCGCGTCATGGTTTCTGGCTGTTCTACGGTATTTCATGACGCGACGCTTTATTTAGAATAAAAAGTACCGCGTCGCGTCAGCAAAGTCTTAGGAAACTGAATGCATCGGCACGAGCCGAGCAGGAAGCCCCTGCTTTTTGACATGAAAAGAGGCATTATCGTGTCAATTTTCAGCAAGCTGCTGTTCAGCGAAGCTGCGGCAGTCACGGCATGGCCTGCTGTGATTATTTGAACCGTGGATGTACAAAAAAAGACATCTCAGCGAGATGTCCTTCACAAGATACCGGATAAAGGTGTCTATTCGAAGATGACGCAGACAGGCTGGTCCTGATCGAAGGTGTGGCAGGCCTTCATCTCTGAGAGAAGTCCCGTCTCGGCATCGATGTCATAGACCTCTAGTGTCTTGCTGTCACGACATGCCACAATCGCCTGTGTGCCGTCAGGTGTTAGGGCAAAGTTGCGTGGATGTATTCCTGTGGTCCTGTATCCGACTTTGGTGAGAGTGCCATCCTCTGCAACTGCGTGTATGCTCACACCGTCATGCTTAAGCCTGTGTGAGGCATAAAGGAATCTGCCGTCAGGTCTCATGTGTATGTCTGCACTGCCTGCACCTCCTGCATCATCTGCCTTGATGCGCTGGAGCTCGGTAAAGACGGGGATGCCTGCATCCGCCCCAATCTTCCATACTAAGATCTCATCAGAAAGCTCAGTAACGCAGTACAATGTGTTTCTTTCCGTATCAAACTCCATATGTCTCGGACCGGCACCGGGACCGCATGGAATGTCTGTGACTGCTTTGAGATCGCCGGCCGTAAGGACATGGATGCAATCGTTTCCAAGGTCACTTGCAAAGATGTAGTTTCCCTTGATGGAGAGGTTCGATGCGATCTTCTCCGGCAGGTTCCTGACCTGATGGACATGGGCGCTGTTCTGCCTGTCCTCAAAAGGTCCGGAACCATCATAATAAGAAGGGTAGTTTATCCTGTCCTTGAGGCTCTTGAGAGCTCCGTTCTCTGTCGAAAAGACAGACAGAGAACCCGACGTGTAGTCTGCAGTATATACCAGTCCTTCATAGTCGAGTATGTGGCATGGAGATTTGCCGTTGCCTGTGACACATCCGCTCTCTGTCCAGCTGCCGTCATTCCTGAATGAACGGGCTCCCGGCAGACCATCACTCTCAGAGACACAATACAGCCCATTCTCTGTCAGTGCCACGAAAGAAGGACGTGTCGCAGGGATGGTGCATATCTGAGTGAAGCTTCTGTCTATTTGCCTGTAACTGAATTCATAGATCGATTCACCATAGGTTCCGACAAGAATCTTTGCTCCTTCCTGTTCGGGAGCTGTGCATGATGCCAGCATGAGCACTGCAAGTGCCGAAGAAAAAATCTTTCTCATTGTTCATCTGATATTCATATCAAATGTATGAATTTTCGGTGACATAAAAAAGGACGCTCCCCAGAGGAAGCGTCCAATACCGTTTCAGAATTCATGTGATGTTATCGGCCGATCATGAAAGAAAGACCGGCCTTGGCAACGGTATTAAGCGAATTGATAGGAACGAACTGAGGGGTCACGTTCACGAAGATGCCGTCGATACCTGCAAAGAGATTGACCGGACCTGCGTTGACAGTGAAGGCTGCGCCCACAGTGGTTCCGTATGTGTTGACTCCGACTGTCCCGGAGACACTGAAAGCCTTGCCGGGGGTGTAGGTCGCACCGGTTCTGAAGTCTATGTACTGTGATATCTTGTCACCGAGGCGGAATGTATAGAGGGCGCCGAGAGATACCTTCTCTGCAAACGGTAGTATATACTTCGCGCCGAAATTGATCTGCGTGTTGAGCATGTCGATGAGTATGCCTCCTGTAGGGTCGCTGCTGAACCTGAGCATGTCTGCGAGGTTGTCTGACAGATCCGCGTTCTCAAGGACATTGAATGAATGCTCACCCATAGTTCCCTCTACTGTCTTTTTCCATGCAATCGCTCCGAGATCAAGCACTGCCGCACTGAGTTTAAGGCCTTCGATAAGTTCATATTCGATACCCAGATCGAGAGCCCCGCCGATACCTGAGATCCCGAGCGAACCGCGATTGACATTTCTGAAGTCGATGCATCCGTCAGGTGTGACACCGAAGTCGGCAGGCGGAAGAGCACCTGTGAAGGTGCCGATACCTGTAGCTACGGCAGGATACTTCTTGGTGTTGATCGCGAGCCTTGCGATGCTCATGTCTGCATAACCCAGTCCAAGGATGCCCTTGGCAGTGACTCCGATCTTCAGCTTGTCGGTGAATCTGTGTGAATAGCCTATCGCAAGCTCTCCATAATTCTTGGAGTTGAGATTGATGTCGTTCATCCTGTAGATGTTGTCTGAAGCACCCACTTTGAGGTACTCGAACATCGACATAGGGGCTGATGCGGCAGAATATGACTTTAAATTCGCCTCGATGGTCCAGAATCCCTTTCCGCTGGAAGTCCTGTGTCCGAGTGCGAAGATGTTCTCATTGAGGTCTGTGGTAAGCTTGTTGGATACCTTCAGGCCGCTGATGAACTTGTCTGCACTGATGCTTGAGTTGAATCCGGTGACAAGACGTCCGTCGGTAGGGAAGAGGAGATTGGACAGACCGATGTCGCTGCTGGCACCGATTGCCACGTCATTGATGAGCAATCCGAAGAATGTGTTCGACACCTCACTCTGAGATGCCGGATTCATCCGGTAGCCATAAAGATAATTGTCCAGGAAAAACCCCATTCTGAGGTCTTGAGAGAAGGCGTTGCCGGATACGAGCAGCAATGCTGCTGACGCGGCATAGACATACCTGAGTTTTTTCATAGTTCCGATTGTTGAGTTTTTTAAGCTTAAGTCTGGACAATTATAGATATTATTATCCTTATCTCCAAATTATTTCTCCAATTCGTAACCGAATCTGTTTCCCTTCAGGCTTGTAGGTATATCGTGATTCATCCAGTATGGAGCCGGTGCATCCTTGAGATAATGGTCAAAGAATTGCATCAGCCTTACCGAAAGATCCTTGGAGTTGTATCTTGAATTCAGATTGTGCGCCTCGTTGTTGTACTCGAGGAGCCAGCATGGCTTCCCAAGCCTTCTGAGGGCCATGAAGTACTCGATTCCCTGATACCACGGCACAGCTCCGTCTCCGTCATTGCTCATGATCATGAGCGGGGTCTTGATCTTGTCTGCAAAGAAGACAGGGGAGTTCTCTATGTAGAGATCGAGTCCTCCTTCATCCCAGAGAGTCTTGCCGATACGGCTCTGTCCATGCTCATACTGTCCGATGCGGCTGTGGCCTGTACCCCATCTGATACCGCCATAGGCACTGGTCATGTTCGATACAGGAGCACCGGCCTCGGCAGCTGCGTACATGTCAGTCCTTGTCACAAGGTACGCTGTCTGATATCCGCCCCAGCTCTGTCCCTGGAGTGCCATCTTTTCCTTGTTGATGAATGGGAACTGTGCGCACATGGCTTCGGTACCGGAGACAATGCAGTTGTATGCGCTTTCTCCCGGATGTCCGGTCTTGTACACGATATCCGGAACGAATACTACATATCCGTTGCTGACATATAAAGGGAAGTTGACAACCGACCTGCTCGGGGCAGGAGAGTAGCTTGCGTACAGGTTCTGGGTGTTCTTTTCGTAGAAATATACGATCATCGGGTATTTCTCAGACGGATCGAGGTTGTCCGGGGTATAAAGAATACCCTTGAGATCTGTCCCGTCGTACGCCTTCCAGCTTACAAGACGCGCATTTCCCCATACATAGTCATTCTTTTGAGGGTTGATCGCGGTGATCGTGCTGCATGAGGCGATGCTGCCTTCAGAGATGCAGATGTCCGTAGGACAGGTGAAATTGCCCTTGCGATAGATAATCCTGTCTGAACCGGCAGCCTTCACATAGTTCTGGAACGAGAATGTGTCAAGACAGACCTCCGGCTGACCAGGAACTTCGATCTTCATGGTTGCAAGTCCGTTCCTTTTCTCGATGTCATCGAATGCCGTGAGATAGATCTTGCCTTTGACAGGGCGTTTATACAGATTCTGGTAGATATGGCTGTTGTCCCTGCTCTCGAAGTCGGTGAACCTGTACTGGATCTTGTCCTCAAGTCCCTTTCCTGCTGTGAGCATCACAGGGTTCTTGCCGTCAGGTCTTATCTTCCAGAGGTCATAGCGGTCACCTATGAGCATGAACTCGTCCTCTCCGAACCAGTTCCTGCCCGTGAATGGGCTTATCTCGCTCGGGGTGTCGATGTCAGTATTCACGAATGACACTCCAAGGCCGGATGTGAGGTTGACTGTGGCTCCTGTAGCGATGTTGTAGCAGAACCAGTTGCCCTCATTGCGGTCAAACCAGGTGATGTATTTTCCGAAGTCGGAGAGCTGAGGACTCGGAAGTCTCTGGGCGATCTCCTCTCTCGAGCCGTCACGAAGGTTGATGAGAGACACATCACTGTAGCTTGCGTATGTCCACTGGGCATCGAATGCATATCTCGATGCATCGCATGCCATCGCGATGTCGTTGTCGGCTCCTTGATTGAAGGTGATGCTCTCGAATGGGTTCTGTGAGAGGATAAGTACCTTCGAAGGGCTGTCCATGTTGATGATGGCGGTCAGCTTGGGGTCGTATCCGTTCTTCTTGAGTACCGGTGGTATTGCAGGGCTGTCCCAGCGCCATATGTCAAGCTTCGGAGCCTCGAAGTCTATGACTGTTGTGTCCTTTGGCTCGATGGCAGGGTAGAGTGAGAGGATGAGGCGCTTGTCAGTGTTGGAGAAGCGTACTCCCGCCTTTTCGCCGATGACCCATCCCTCAGGTACATCGCTGCAGTTCTCGGCCACGATCTCTCTGGTCTCGACGGTCTTGACTGCCGGCTTCTTCCTTGTCGCCTTGGTCAGGGTCTTCTCCTCTGTGAGGAAGATCGAGTAGCTTGGTGTGCCGACTTCCTTTGCTTCCTGGCCGGTGGCGATGAAGAGCATCTTGTCGCTCTCATGGTTGAAGCTGATGCCCTTGTAGGACTTCTTGTCGCGTGAGAGGGTGTCGATGCGGCCGGATTCGAGATTCTTGAGGATGATGGAACTCAGTGAGAGCGAATCTTTCTTGTCGAGATTCGTGGTCATGGCAAGCTTGAGTCCGTTGCGGCTGACCTCGTATCCCGCGATGTTGCGGATGGTGTCTGCCGCTCCTGTCGCCGGATCGATGACAAGGAGGTTGTGGATGCCGCTCTTCTTTGGTACATCTGTCGCCGCAATGATGAATGGTGCGGCTGCCGTACCCATCTTCATCGATGTCACCTCAGGCAGCTTCACGATCTCGAGTGTGGAGAGCCTGATGTATGCCGCGGTGTCCTTCGGCATATCTTCCTTCTTTTTCTTGGCTATCTTCGCCTGTCTGGTGGAGTCATATGGAGCCTTGATGAAGCAGGTGGCGTATGATGCATCCTCGGTGATCGAGAATCTCTCGCCGCGAGGTATGACGAGCTCAGCGCCAGTATCGAGATTCCTGACGTAGAGGACTGCGTCTCCGGCCTGTCTGGTCACGGAATAAGCAAGTATGCTGCCGTCCTTGGACAGCTTGTTGATCTGGGAAGTCTCCCATAAGTCATACACACTGTGGTCGAGTGGCTTCTTCTGTGCGGAAGCGCCTGTGGCGGCGAGCATCATTCCGGCCAGAATGGGGAAGAATAGCTTGTTCATGAATTAAAGGAATTTCTTGAGTTCGTCATATACGCGGTGGACAGGGAATCCCATCACGTTGAAATATGATCCGCGTATGCCGGTGATGCCTATGTAGCCTATCCATTCCTGGATGCCGTATGCCCCGGCCTTGTCGTATGGTTTGTATGTGTCTATGTAATGATCTATCTCTTCGGGACTGAGTGCCTTGAAATCCACGACGGTGGTGTCGGTGAATGTCACCTTACGGCTGCAGTCTCTGATGGTGACGGCTGTCACCACCTCATGCTCGCGTCCGGACAGGGCGTTGAGCATCTCCACAGCCTCTTCTCTCGAATGCGGCTTGCCCATGATGAGACCGTCAAGGAGGACCATGGTGTCGGAGGTGATGAGTATCTCATCCTCTTCGAGCGGTCGGTGGAACCCTGCGGACTTTCCCTCCGACATCAGGGCAGGAACTTCGCGGTGCGGTGTGTCTTCCGCGAATCTTTCTTCAAAATTGTTGCGTGTGTCGACCTCGAATTCGATGCCGAGGCCGCCGAGCAGCTCGCGCCTGCGGGGTGAACCGCTGGCAAGGATGATCTTTCTGGCCATGCTAGAATGCCTTTTTGTAGACACCGGTATCGAATGTCCACCTGCCCTGTGCCTTCATCACTGTCTCAAAGCATTCGCGTATGCATCCCTTTCCTCCCGGGAACGGTGAGACATAGTCGGCAACCGCTTTCACATCAGGCATTGCGTCTGCAGGGCAGACACCTATGCCGCACGCCTGTATCACTGCCATATCCGGGACATCGTCGCCGAAATACATCACATTCTCAGGGAGAAGGTCGTGGCGCCTGCAGAAGTCCTCGAAATCCTCCATCTTGTCCCTTGAATGGAGATAGATGTCCTCGACAGGTATTCCGCATGCCTTGAATCTGGCCCTGATGCTGAGGGAACTTCCCCCGGTGATGACTCCCACCACATAGCCGTTCATGGTCGCCATCCTGACGGCGAATCCGTCCTTGGCGTCATAGGTCCTGAAAAACTCGCCATTGAGGTCGCCGAAGAGACCTCCGTCTGTCATGACTCCGTCGATGTCGAAGGCGAAGGCTTTGATTTTTGAGTAGTCCATATCCACTATGACTTTGAACCGTTATTTATAGGTCCGAAGTCCGAAAGGTTGAATGTTCCCTTTGGCTCGACAGAAAGTCTGATCTGCCCGAACTGTGACTCGTACTTGCTGATATTGTCGGAAAGGGCCATGAGAAGCCTCTTGGCATGCTCCGGGTTCATGACGATGCGGTTGCTTACATCAGGCTTCGGCATGCCTGGAAGGATAGTCGCGAAGTCTATCACGAATTCACTCGGAGAGTGGCTGATGATGGCGAGGTTTGAATATGAGCCCTTTGCTATCTCTGGCTTGAGGTCGATGCTGACCTGCTTTGTTTCATTATTGTCCATGTGCTTTGTTTATTTTCTGAGTTTTTCATTCTTGGCGAATTCCTTCTTCGCCTTTTCGAGCATGTTCAGGAATTCAGGCATAGAGCAGAGGCGTGCGAAGGTGATGCTTGCGCAGATGCGTCCTGCATCGACGTCGCTCTGATAGTGGAATCCGACGATGACGCGGCTCTGTCCGACCTCATAGGCCGCCTTCATGATCTGCTCAGTGTATTCAGGAGCCACTGCGGTAAGAATCATGCCTGTAAGCCATGCGGCATGAGTGTGGCCGGAAGGGTAGCTTGTGAAGTCTGTAGGGCTCTCGCTCTTCGGAACACCGCTGGCTTCCTTGAACTGCTGGTAGGGACGCACGCGTGCGAAAGCTTTCTTTGCACTGGCCCCGGCTTCCATTTCGGTATAGTGAGCCTTCTTGAGCAGTTCATAGAGGATAGGGTAGTCTTCCTGCGTCATGGTCTTGATGCCCATGGCTTCGGAGTAGCGCTTGAAGAAGAAGCTTCCTCCAAGTTTGGCGTCGACCACGGCCTGCTGTCCGCGCTCTGTGTCACGTATCGACTTTCCCCAGAGATACTGGGACCAGTCGTTGAAGAAAAGTGGGTCGTTGAGAGCCGGGGGAGCTGGGAGTACATTCTCAAGATGCGGTGCCTCTTCTCTTGTATAGAAAGGTGTGGTCTTTTCGGATTTCTGGTTCTGTGCCGCGAGGCATAAAGGCAGCAGCATGACCGCCATCAGGATGATTCTCTTCATATGTTTTTTCTGTTAGTTCTTTTCAGGATTCAAATTTAGTAAAATGTTCGCACAGTTTTTGCTTGAACGAAGGTCATAATGACAAAATGGCAATCATGAAGATAACAGACAGATTCAGGAATTTGAGCCGCAGGAAGAAGATCATCTTCGGCGTCGTGATGCTGGCATGGCTGTTTATCCGTGTCGCTTTCATCGTAGTGCCTGTAGTCAGGTCGTGCATCAATTGATGCTCTGTCTTGAGAGAGATGACCTGATTACAGATTCCATGTCTGTATCCTCTCCTTTCATCTTGCTCAGCAGCAATGAGAAAGCCTTTCTCGCAATAGCCTCCAGGGGCTGCTCGATATACCACAGCCTGTCCCCAAGTAGGGCCTTGTATGACCTCGCTTCGCCGAAACAGAGGAAAGTGATGTCCTTTGCTCTCCAGCAGTCAGGAAGATTCTCCATGGCCAGGGTGAATGTCCTCTTGGATGCGAAGAATATCGCTTCCGTATCCTGATCCATCAGGTCGGCAAGTATTGTCTTTACTTCTTTCCGGTCATCGAGACCTGTCTTCCGTACCAGGTTCTCCCTGTAGTTGCCCTCGGCCGAGAGTGTGTCCCTGAATGCCCTCTCCCTCTCTGAGATGGCATTCACATCTATGTCCGGAGATATCATGATTATCTTTCTCCTGCCGCAGGATAGAAGCTCTTTCAGAGCCATGCATGTGATGTCATAGTTGTCGGTCTCCACGTATGGGGCATCCAGACCTTCTATGTGCCGGTCTATCTGGACTATAGGTATCTTGTGCTCAAGTACGGTTTCAAGTTCCGCTCCTGAGCCTTGAGGAGGGACGGCTATCATGCCGTCTACCTTTTTGGCGGTGATGACAGAGACAATGGCGCTGAATTCCACGGCCGATTCTCCTGTGTTGGAAATGACTGCCGTAAACCCATGCTTCATGGCCTCTTCCTGGAGATGAGATGCCATCCTGCCGAAGAAGTCATCCGATATGTCAGTCATCAGGATGCTGATCAGGTTGGTGCGACCGGTCCTGAGACTCCTTGCCAGATCATTGATCCGGTAGCCCATGCCTCTGGCTGTATCCTCTACCTTTTTCCTGACGGTTTCGCTTACCCTCTTTCCGCTTTTTCCGTTGAGAACGAGAGAGACTGTCGCTTTGGAAACACCGGCGGCGTCAGCTATGTCCTGCATTGAGACCATATCCGTAGCTTATTTCATGTTGAATACAAGTTCACCTCCGTTCAGGATATCCCTGTGGCTTATGCACCAGTTGTCCAGAGGCTTGCCGTCGAGTGTGACAGATGCCACACGCGTGCATCCTTCCCCGATTCCTCTGGCGATGATGCGGAAATCCCTGCCGGAAGGGAGGTGGATGGTCATTTCAGGCAGCTGAGGCGCTCCGATCACATACGTGCCTCCGCAAGGGTTGACCGGGTAGAAGCCCATGGCAGAAAATATGTACCATGCGCTCATCTGGCCGCAGTCGTCATTGCCGCTCAGGCCGTCGGGGCCGTCAAGATACTGTGATGTCCATATCTCATGAATCAGGTCTGCAGCCTTTTCGGGCTTTCCTGCCAAGGTGTAGAAGTATGTGACATGGTGGCTTGGCTCATTGCCGTGAGCGTATTGGCCTATCAGGCCGCTGACATCCACGACCGGACCGGAGCCGTGAAGCTCTCCGGTGATCGAGAAGAGCGAGTCAAGCTTCGTGAGGAAGGCATCGCGTCCTCCCATGGCCTCCATGAGGCCTTCAGGGTCGTGCTGGACATGCCATGTGTACTGCCATGAGTTGCCTTCGGTGAAAGCGCCTCCGGTCTTCCAGTGGCCTACCAGGAACGGGTCGAAGTCAGGCTGCCATTCTCCGCGGCTGTTGCGCGGATGCATGAGACCGATCTCACGGTCGAATACGTTTTTCCAGTAACCGGCTCTGCGGTTGAAGAATGCGGTGTCCTCCGCATGTCCGAGAGCACTTGCCATCTGTGCGATGCACCAGTCGTCGTAGCAGCATTCGAGCGTGCGTGACACGCTCTCGACCTTGATGACGTCATCGGGGAAGTAGCCGCAGCTGTCATATGCAGCCCAGTCGTACTTGATGTGGTCCTCGGTGACGGAGCGTTTCATGGCTGCGTACAGGGCCTCGGCATCAAAGCCGCGGAATCCTTTCAGGTACGCGTCCGCTATCACAGGTATGGAGTGGTTTCCTATCATGCCGAAATTGTCGGTGCCGCCAAGCGCCCACATCGGCAGGAATCCCTGCGCATTGTAGTACCTCATGAAGGAATTGACCACATCATCCACGATCTCAGGAGTGATGATGGTGAACAGGGGATGCGCGGCGCGATAGGTGTCCCAGAGGGACAGGGTGGAGTAGAAGGCGTCATCTCCGCAGTCCGAGATGTCGTTGGGGTGCATCATGAGGCGGTACATTGCGGTGTAGAATATGCGCTTCTCAGTCTCTGTACCTTCGATTTCGATGCGCCCGAGATGCTCGTTCCAGCTGCGGGATGCCGCCTGGCGCACAGAGTCGAAGTCCCAGCCCGGCAGTTCGGCCGCTATGTTGCGGCCTGCGCCCTCGATGCTGCTTATGGATACGGACGCCTTGACCATGAGAGGCTCCTGCGAGTCGCCGAAATCCAGCACCTTGCGCGCAATCTTCTCCCTCGGGTCCCTGAGCGGGAGCTCGGCAGCCACGGTGTATGGGCGGCTGAATTCGATGTCGAAATATGTGACGCGGTCGTTCCATGCCTTGGAGTGGATGTATCCTCTTACATGGCTGCCGTCTGACCAGTCCACGTCACAGTCGAGGATGCGCCTGTACATCCTCTCGGCTGAGCCTATCTGGGCGTTCTGGAGGTCGAGCATGAGCCGGATCGGGCCCTCCTGGCTGCTGTAGCGGTGGATAGCCACATGCGGGGTGCATGTCATCTCTGCACGGATGCCGTAATCTTCCAGATCGCAGGCATAGAACCCCGGCTCTGCAGCCTCCGTGGCTTTGGAGAAGCGGCTTGTATAGCTTTCCCTGATGAGCTCTCCGGTGAACGGCATCATCAGCAGGTCTCCGTACTCGGAACTGCCGGTGCCGTTGATTCTGTTCTGAGAGAACCCGTTGACTGTCGTGTCCTTCCACTGATATCCTCCGCAATACTCCCATGCCCAGTTGCCGGTCTGCGGGCCGACCTGGATGGCTCCGAATGGAGTGGTGGCGCATGGGTGGCAGTGGCCGTTGCCGTCAGTGCCTGAATAAAGGTTTACATAACTGGTGAAGTCGGTTTCGCTGGCGCATGATGCCGCCAGGACAGCCAGCATGATCAGATACTTTTTCATTTCGGGCAATAAATCAGTCTTCCGGGGTTTCCTCAGGGATGACGATGGTTTTGAATCGCTTTTGTCTGCGCTCCCAGCGTTCGCGTGCATACTGCTGCATGTCGATGACCTGGTCATTCTCATCGATGATCTCGAGGCCGAGGATGGTCTCGATGATGTCTTCGAGGGTCACAATGCCCTGGAAGCAGCCGTATTCGTCGATGATGAGAGCCATCTGCTCGTGTTTCCTGAGAAGCTCCTCCCATATGGTGCTGAGAGCTTCTTCTTCCTTAAAGAAGCTGACAGGTCTCTTGAGCTCTTTGAGTCTCTTGTCAAACTCATCGTCAGCCAGTCCTTCGAGAGCATCGCTCAGCAGTATGTATCCGGTGATATACTCAGGGGAGTCGGCATATACAGGGATGCGTGAGAAATGCAGATACGTGTCGTTCTTGTAGAAGTTTTTGAGAGTCATGTTCTCCTGAGCCGTAACGGCAACGATGCGTGGGGTCATGGCGTCGCATGCCTGTACGTTGTCGAGCTTCATGATGTTCTGGATGACCTTGTTCTCGCTCTGGTCAAGCACACCCTCTTCTTCTCCGATGTTTGCCATTGCGGCCACTTCCTCGCGGCTGACGCTTGTCTCGTTGTCATCGATGGTAATCCAGCGGCTGATGATGCCGATGAGGAGCACGAGGGGATACATGATGACTATCAGGATGGAGATCATCCTGGTGGTGAAGCTCATCAGGTTCTTGTAGTAAGAGGTGCCTATGGTCTTGGGCACGATCTCGGCGAAGATCAGGATGAGCAGGGTAGTGACGGCTGATATGATGCCGAACCAGGCGCTGCCGAAAAGAATGGTCGCCTGGCGTCCGACCCCGGCCGCACCAATGGTGTTGGCTACCGTGTTGAGTGAAAGTATCGCTGCAAGTGGCCTGTCTGTATCTGTCTTATAATCAAGGAATCTGTCTGCAAGCTTGCTTCCCTGCTCTTTCTTCATTGTGATGAATGAAAGGGGAGTGGACATCAGCACTGATTCCAGGATGGAACAGAGGAATGATATGGAGACGGTACCTGTCAGGAAGACCAGTAGAAGTGTCATGGATGTGTGAATTTGCTGTGCAAATTTAATCAATAGAATCCAATAATCGCGAGAATAAAAAATGAAGGCGGCCCGTCTGGGTCGCCTTCGCTATTGATTTATGGTCGGTTGAGACTAGAGTGAGTCGCCGAAGTCAGCCTTGAACTTCTCGACGAGCTTCTCCTGCCAGTTGCCGATCTCCTTCATGCGGCCGAAGAAGAAGCGGAGAACCTCAGGCTCCTCAGTCCACTCGAGGCCACCGATGAGTTCCCTGTTGTCCCAGAGCCACTTCACACGGTCAGCGACATACTTGATCTGTGAGAGTGTGAACACACGGCGTGGACATGCAAGACGCTGGAGCTCAAGCTCTGCGTAACGCTCTGTTCCGTCCGGCTCACGCTGCTCTGATACGGTACCACGCTCCATACCACGTATACCTGAGATGATGTAGAGTGCTGTGCCGACTGCTGCTGCAGGATACTGGTTGTGAGGCATGTCAGGAACGAATGCACCAGCATTGAGGTGACATCCGAGACCGCCGGCAGGAAGAATCACTGGAACGCCATACTCGTGGAGCTCCTTTGCGAGAGCCTCGATGAACATAGGTCCCTGGCTGATGTAATCCATGTCCATAGACTCGTAGAGACCCTGTGCCATAGCTTCCATGGTGCGTACGTCGATACCACCATAGGTAAGGAATCCTTCGTAGAGAGGAATGAATGGCTGGAGCATCTTGGTCCACTTAGGATCCTTAGAGCAGATGATACCACCCTTAGAGAAGCTGAGCTTGCGTGCAGAGAAGTAGATGAGGTCGAAATGGTCTGCGAGGAGATGATAGATATCCTTTACCTCCATGTACTTGCAGCGAGCCTCACGGGTCTTCATGAAGTAGATGTTGTCCTGGAGGAGGGAAGCGTCAAGAACTGAGAGACATCCTGTCTCGTGGCAGATATCGGTAACTGCAAGCATGTTCTCGAGAGAAACAGGCTGACCGCCGATGAGGTTGGTACCTGCCTCTACACGTACATACGCAACATTCTCGGAGCCGATCTCGCTGATGCGCTTTCTGAGAAGGTCAAGATCATAGTCGCCCTTGAAAGGATCGTCGCTCTGAGGAATGAGACCCTTAGGCTGTACGAGCTCCTCGACAGTCGATCCCACGCGTGTGGCATGAGCCTTGGTGGTGGTGAAGTGGAAGTTCATGAGAGCGACCTTGCCAGGTCCACAGAATGCCTCGGCGAGGATGTTCTCGCAAGCGCGGCCCTGGTGGGTAGGAAGCACGTTTCTGCATCCGAAGAGCTCATCTACAGCGTCAACTACGCGGTTGAAAGTCTCGCATCCTGCATAGGCATCATCAGCCTTCATCATGGCTGCGAACTGGAGGTCTGACATAGCGTTCACACCTGAATCGGTGAGCATGTCGAGGAATACGTCCTCGTTCTGGAGGAGGAAGGTATTGTTGCCGGCTTCCTGCATCTTCTTGAGACGTTCGTCAACAGGAAGGAGGTTCAACTTCTGGACCATACGGACCTTGTGCATCTCAAGAGGCACCTGGTTCTCTGACTTGTAGAATTTTACTGCCATTTTTGTAATTATTATGTTGGTTATAGTCTTTCTTTGTGTTGCCGCCTCTGCGGTATTTGCAAATATATGCATAATGGATGAGGGCGATGATAACTTTTTTACTCTAATTTAGACCAAAATCAAAGATCGTGGATAAAGAATATACCATAATTATATACCAATATTACATAAATGCGGTCAAATTTTGTATATTTGTACCATAATTACACTTGATTATGAAGCATACGGTCAGAAACATGGATGAGTTCAATGCCTTTTTCCATCAGGAAACGGCCAATCCAATGGTGGGAATCGGTGACCTTTCTGACGCTGAACTCAGTCTTTTTGAACCGCTTGATTTCGGCTGTTACTGTGTGGTGCTGATGGATTCGGATTTCGGCATTCTCAACAAAGGCGGGAACGTCATCAGATACAGACCGGGAACCATGTTCACCATGAAGCCGGGAGAAATCGTCTATATGGACCTGAATGATAACCCCAGACCACGTGGGAAGATGCTGGCATTCAGACCTGAACTCATGGAGAATACAGGCCTCGGCCGTGATTTCTATCTGTTCAATTATTTCGATTTCGAGGCGCCGGAAGCCCTGCTCCTGAACGATACCGAAAGAAAGGTGATGCTCAACTGCTTCTCAAATATCGAGGCGGAGCTGAAGGCGGAGAATGACGAGCTCACATCGCATATGCTCAGGCTCGGCATCGGTCAGACTCTCAGCTACTGCAAGCGGTACTATGAGCGGCAGTTCGATTCGAGGCAGCTCAAGTCTTCTGATTTCATTAAGAGACTCGACAGCCTGCTTGATGGTTATTTCGCGCAGGGGAGTGACCTCCCCAAGACCAACGGATATCCCACAGTCGCATGGTGCTCTTCACAGTTCCATCTGGCCCCGAACTATTTCGGCAATCTTGTCAGGAAAGACCTGCATATCTCGGCTCAGGAATACATCCACAACAAGGTGATGGAGCAGGCAAAGACTCTCCTTGCCGATCCCTCCAACTCGGTCAACCAGGTTGCGGAGGCGCTGGGATTCGACTACCCGAACCACTTCAGCCGGCTGTTCCGTAAAATGACCGGAATGTCTCCATCCTCCTTCAGGAAGACCATGATATGACGTTTTTGCATATTTGAAAAGCGATTTGCAGATATGAAAAACGGCGCCGGGGATTTTTTGGAAATATTACTTTTCTTTGATTAGCCGCATTGTTGGGCGGCGAAGTAGTGTTTTCAACAATCATTCATATCATTTCTATGAGAAAAATCAGACAAGTCGCCAGAAGCATCACTGTCATGCTTCTCTGCGTTGTTCTCGGGCAGGCTGTTGCCTCTGCCCAGAGCAAGCCTGCTGCCGGCGCCGGCACCATCAAGGTGAGCGGTGTCGTGTGTGACGAACAGAAAGACCCTGTTCCGGGGGCTTATGTTTTCGTTGATGAACTCCGCAATGGAAGCGTTACCGCCATCGACGGAAGCTTCACAGTAGATGTCCCGGCCAACGGACACATCACCATCTCTTTCATCGGCATGGAGACCGAGAGGATTCCGGTTGACGGCCGTACCAGTTTCGACGTGACCCTGCGCGAGAAGAGCCAGAGGCTCAATGACGTGGTGGTTACAGGTTACCAGACACTTTCCAAGGAGCGCAGCGCCGGTTCGTATTCAACCATCCGCGGCGGCGCCATCGCAGACAAGGCCAATGCAAGGGGGTCGGTACTCGAGTCCCTCGAAGGTGCGACCACCGGTATGCTCGTGAATATGAGCAGCACCGCAGGTGAGGATGAGAAATTCATCGTCCGCGGTGTCAATACCATCAATTCCAACAAGGCACCTCTCTTCGTAGTGGACGGAGTGGCTGTGGCCGGCGAGTCTATTGAAAGCCTCCTCAGCGGTGATGACATCGCATCTGTGACAGTCCTCAAGGACGCAACCGCAGCATCCATCTGGGGCTCACAGGCTGCCAACGGCGTCATCGTCATCGAGACCAAGTCAGGCCACAACACCAACGGCAAGTTCAATGTGACCTATTCCGGCACATATACATACAAGGGCAAGATGGACTACGGCTATCAGGACCTCATGGACAGCCCGACCTTCATCAAGAACGCTCTCGAGGTGTTCGATCCGAGCGGATACAAGTATGCTTCCGCACAGACCGGAACAGGTGCCACCAACTTCATCAAGAACGGAGTCCTCTTCCCTCACGAGGTTCCTATGTACGCTTTCGCGAACGGTGAGATCTCAGAGGCCGAGCGTGATGCACAGCTGGCAGTCCTCGCAAAGCGTGACTGGTATTCAGATTATGCCAAGTACATGATGAGCAACGCATGGCTCACCCGCCACCAGGTATCCATCGAAGGCGGTACCGCCAAGAGCAAGCTCTTCTCTTCTATCGGCTACGAAGGTAACCAGGGCACTGCCAAGGACTTCACCGGTACAGTCAAGATGAACGTACGCGGCGTGGTTGATGTAAACAAGTGGCTCCGCGTAGATATGGGCCTCAATGCATCCCTCGCCAAGAACAACGGCCATTCCCGCATGGGCTACGGCTCAGGACGAGCTGTCACCAACAGGACAAATCCTTCAATGTCCAGCCTTCCGTATGCCGCCCTATATGACGAGAACGGTGTGGCTCTCGACCACTCTGTCTTCGACATGATGCCAGCCCTCAAGGCACAGGCGGAAGCAGCCCTCGGCAAGTCTCTCGACTACCATCCGGCAGATGATTTCGAAGCCTCGATGGTCAAGAGCACTTCCACCAACATCCGTGCGAACGCCGGTATCACCGTGAAGTTCTTCGAAGGCTTCAGGTATGAGGGACGTTTCGCATACAGCAGAAGCAGCATGCAGAAGGAGGAGTATCTCCCTGATTACACATATTTCGTGCTCTATGAGCGCGGCACCACCTATGACAAGACAGGAAAGGTACAGTACGGACCAGCAAACGGTGGAGATTTCACCTCTGTGGACAGCTACGGTTCAGACTGGACTGTCAGAAACCAGCTCAACCTCGACCGCACCTTCAGCGAGCGCCATCATGTGGCAGCAGTTGCAGGTACCGAGATCAGAGAGAATCATGCAGAGTCCAACCAGAACCTTCAGCTCGGCTATGACTACCAGTCGATGACCTCTGCAAACTATGACATCACCCGACTTCAGAAGACAGTCACAACCGCTCTTCTCAGCCCTTGCATGGGTTCGACAGGCTCAATGGTCTATGCTCCGAGAATCAACAAGTTCGAGACTGCCGATGCCATCTTCAGATATTTCTCCATGTATGCCAATGCTGCATACACCTTTGACAGCAAGTATTCAGTAAATGCCAGCATCAGGGTTGACCAGTCGAACCTCTTCGGTACAGACCCTGGCGTGCAGTTCAAGCCTGTATGGTCTGTCGGAGGCATCTGGCATGCCAAGAAGGAGGATTTCCTCAAGGATGCAGACTGGCTCAACACTCTCAGCGTGCGTGCCAGCTACGGTCTAGGCGGAAACTCGCCGACCTCTACCATGGGCGGACCTTACAATATCCTCACTCCTGGAACTCCTTATCAGAACATGGCTACAGGTGTGACATACTACATCAACTCGCCAGCAAACGACAAGATCCACTGGGAGAAGACAAGTACTGCCAATGTCGGTCTCGATTTCGCGATGTTCAGGCACAGACTCTACGGATCTGTAGATATCTATAAGAAGCACACCACCGACCTTCTCGACAAGAAGGATCTCGACTCTACCACCGGTTTCACTTCAGTGACCTCGAATGTCGGAGCCATCTCCAACAACGGTGTCGAGCTCACACTCGGCGGTACAATCATCAGAAAGGGCTTCTTCATGTGGGATGCATCGATGAACTTCACCTATAATAACAACAAGGTCGAGTCCATCTGGCACACTCCATACTCAAAGGCCAGCGAGGTGCTCAATCAGCAGTATGTCGAGGGCTATCCTATGAGGCCGGTATTTGCCTATACATGGGGCGGTCTCGATCCTGAGAAGGGAACTCCGCGCATCATCAACAAGGATGGCGATATCTATGCGGGCAGCAACTCCACCCTTACCAATGAGGACGTCAAGTACCTGGGAACCACCATTCCTCCATACTTCGGCTCTGCAAACACTTCATTCAGGTACAAGGGACTCTCTCTCAGCATGATGTTCGTCTACAATTTCGGCCACAAGATCTACAACGACCAGCTTACCTACTGGTATGACCGTCTCGGCGAGAATGTCCACAACGACTTCGACAAGCGCTGGAGAGAACCGGGTGACGAGCTCAAGACCGACGTTCCTTCATACCTCTACACCGGCAAGGGCCGTACCTACAGCTACGAGAAGAACCTCTATATGTACAGTGACATCCATGTCCTGAACGGAGCATTCCTCAAGCTAAGGGAGATCAAGCTTTCTTACGCAGTCCCTTCAAGTTTCGCAAATACACTCAGACTCAGCGGCATGTCAGTTTACGGACAGATCAACAATCTCTGCTACATCGCTGCCAACAAGGAGGGCATCGATCCTGAGTACTCCGCATCGGTCGGCCAGTACCGTCCTATGAGAATGGGCCCGGCTTACACCTTCGGACTTAAAATCAATTTCTAAAAGGGAGAGATCATGAAAAAGATATTCATATATATGGGCATTGCGGCCGCAGCTATCCTTTCTACTGGCTGCGACGTGCAGGAATTCCTCGATGTAAAGCCAAGGGGAAAGGATCTTGCCACCAAGATCGACCACTTCGTGGGCCAGATCAACCATACCAACATCATCTCCGTGACCGGCAACCTCGTATATGCCAACATGGGAGAGGAGCTCACCAACTATCCTTCACCTCTGGAGCGTCTCCAGACCCAGCAGAAGGAACCGGGACTCTTCGCATTCCAGTACAAGGACGATCCTTTCAGAGGAGATGTGGCATCTGCCGAATGGGATGCAAGCTACGCCAAGATCTATCAGTACAATACAATCATAGCAAATGTGATGAATGCCGAGGATGGTACAGAAGAGCAGAAGAAGGCGATCAAGGCAGAAGCAAGGATGCAGCGTGCATTCCTTCACTTCTACACATCCATCTTCTTCTCAAAGCCATACAATGCTTCTACAGCATCCACTGACCTCAGCATCCCTATCGTGACAGAGGCCAACACCAACGGCAGCGAGAGCTATAAGAGGGCTACAGTGGCAGAGCTTTACGACTGGGTCACCTCCGAAATGAAGGAGGCCATCGCAGACCTTCCTGACGGATATGGCTTGACCAGATGCTACAGCGGTCCGGCAAATGTGATCCTCGGACGTGTCTACTGGTACATGGGCGACTATGCAAACGCTCTCAAGTACCTCCAGGCCGGATATGGCATCATCAAGGCCAATTCGAAGTATGCTTTCCTCAGCTACCGCACCAGCGACAAGACATGGAAAGGTACCAAGGCTTTCTACAACACCTACCCGGATCCATGGGCGAACTCAGAGACCGTGCTCATACGCTACAACACCATGACAGACCTCGTGAATGAGACCAATCCTATTCTCTTCATCAAGCCTGAATATGTGGCTATGTACAAGGAAGGCGACCTCCGTATCAACCACCTCACCAAGCATGCCGCAACAGGTGGCATGAGACCGGCTGGCAGAAGGTATCTCAATACCATGGTCGAGCTTCCTGAGCTCTACTTCATGCTTGCAGAATGTGAGGCACGCACCGGTTCCGAGGACACTGCACGCCAGCTCATGCTCGAGTACAGAAAGTCCCGTTTCGCAACTGATGAGGCTGCCGCCATTCCAGCAGAGGTGGCCACCAGGGAAGATCTCATCAAGTTCATCGTGAACGAGCGCATCCTCGAGTATCCTGCACGCGGAGCGTCAGTCATCGATATGAAGCGACTCTGGAACGATCCTGTGTTCCAGTTCAAGAAGGCCGCATTCACCCACACTGTAGTGGGTGGCGAGACCTATACCATGGATGCTTCTTCACAGCTCACATGGAAGATTCCTTACACAGTCAAGAAGTATCATTCAGACTGGATGGACAATTAGTCCGACTTATTAACTGACCAGAAATGAAAAGAACCCTTTTCACATTGGCAATGGCCCTGTTCATGTCTGTGACTGCCAGCGCGCAGTACGACATGAACATGCCTCTGCCTATGGATCCCGATCTCAAGATCGGAAAGCTGGATAACGGCCTGACCTACTATATCCAGCACAACGAAGAACCAAAAGAAAGAGCAGATTTCTACATCATCTACAAGGTGGGAGCGCTCCAGGAGAATGAGAGCCAGAACGGTCTCGCACATTTCCTCGAGCATATGGCTTTCAACGGATCGAAGAATTTCCCCGGAGGGAACTCTTCATCCACCAGCATCGTCAAGACTCTGGAGAGGCATGGTGTGGCCTTCGGCCGCAATATCAATGCCTACACTGCTCTGGACCGCACCGTGTACTACCTCAATGATGTGGCGACTACCGACAACACCCTCATCGACACATGTCTTCTTGTACTCCACGACTGGTGCCATTATCTGTCCCTTGAAGGGGAAGAGATCGACAGCGAGCGCGGTGTGATATCAGAGGAATGGAGGACACGCAACAATGCAGGCGCACGTATGCGCAAGCAGTGGATGCCTGTCGTTTTCGGCGACACACGCTACAGCACCCATGATGTGATAGGAAGCTACGATATCATCAACAACTTCAAGTATGAAGAGCTCCGTGACTTCTACTATGAGTGGTATCGTACAGACATGCAGGCTGTCGCAGTTGTGGGCGATATCGACGTGGCAGATATCGAGAACCGCATCAAGTCTATGTTCTCATCTATCCCGGCAGTGGAGAATCCTACTCCGAAGGAGGTCATCACTCTCCCTGAGAATGCCGAACCTGTCTATGGGCTGGCTACCGATGCGGAGCAGGCGACTACAGACGTGGAACTTCTCATGACCAGGAACAAGGTGGTGGAAAAGACCATCGGCGGCCAGCGTTACAAGATCATCCGCGACTTCTACAACATGATGCTGAAGCAGCGTATCGATGAGATGATTTCAGAGGGAGATCCTGATCTCGTCGGCGGCAGCGGCAGCCTCAAGGATTTCATCGACGGAGTCGAGGCTTATACAGTATCATCTACAGGACATGAGGGCAGAGATCTGCCTGCGTTCGAGAAGATCTATACCGAGGTCGTAAGAGCTCAGCGTTTCGGTTTCTCCGAGTCCGAGCTCAGGCGCGTGAAACTCGATCTGAAATCCACTCTTGAGAATCAGTACAAGCAGAAGGACAAGACCAGAAACAGCACCATTGCAGGGCGCATTGTCCAGATATTTGCATATGACAGGGTACAGACCAACATGAATTTCTTCTATCCTATGATGTGCAGCCTCATTGATGGCATCAGCCTCGGGGAAGTGAATGAATTCGCGTCTGCTCTTCCTTTCTTCCAGAATATCAGGGTCGTGATAATGGCCAAGGCAGAAGAGGGGAGGAAGTACCCATCCAAGGATGATATCCTCGGCATCGTTGCCAAGGTCGATGCGGACAAGTCCATCACGGCATATGTCGACAAGACTGTAGATAACGGCCTGGTGGACAAGGCGCTTGCAGGCGGGACGATTGTCAGGGAAAAGCTTCTCCCGATCTTCGGCGCCAAGCAGTGGACTCTGTCCAACGGTGCTTCTGTAGTGTATGCCAAGGCTGATCATGACAAGAACAGCATCTCACTGACGGCCAACAGCTACGGCGGTGCTTCTCTCTATCCGGTCAAGGACCTTATGGATCTCACCTGCGTCAGCCAGGCAGCGGGAACATGTGGTGCCGGAAGGTTCTCGGCCATAGAGCTCAAGAAAGCTCTGGCCGGCAAGAAAGTGGAAGTATCTCCTACAATCAAGGACGAGACCGAAGGATTCAACGGCAAGTGCACCACAAATGATTTTGAAGAGATGATGCAGCTTCTCTATCTGAGATTTGCAGAGCCTCGTTTCGACTCTCTGAGTTTCTACAGTGGACTTGACAAGCTGGCTTCAATGCTCGATATGATCAATTCACAGCCTGACATGATAGTTTCAGACTCTCTCAGCAAGATCAGCTCGGGATACAATCCACGTTCGATATCCCTCAATTCTGCAGCACTCAAGACTGTGGATCTCGACAATGTGGAGAGACTGTACAGAGAGCGTTTTGCCGATGTTTCAGACTTTACCTTCTTCCTTGTCGGCGATCTTGACGAGGACGTGGCGAGGGCAGCTGCAGAAAAGTACATCGGTTCCCTTCCTGGCTATGGCACAAAGGAGAAGTTTGTGGACAACCACGAATATATGGTGAAAGGCCATACCCAGAAGGAAGTCGTGATCCCGTTCAAGACTCCTAAGGCAAGCGTGAACCTGATGTATTCTCATTTCCAGAAGCTTGACAGCAAGACCAAGATGGAGATGATGGTACTCCGCGAGGTGCTCGGCATGCGCTATACCACCAATATCCGTGAGAAGGAAGGCGGTACCTACGGCGTGAAGTCGCAGATGTCAGGCAAGAGGCTTCCTAAGAACAAGATCACCTATACTGTCCAGTTTGATACAGAGATACCGAAAGCAGCCCATCTCAGGGAACTTGTGCTCCAGGAAATCGAGAACATCTGCAATGAAGGCATGACTGAAACCGAACTCGACAATATCAGGAAGAATATCCTGAAGAACCGCGAACAGGTCAAGACCAACAATGCATGGGTCGAGCAGAACATCAGGGATTATGTCATCTATGGTGAGGATAATACCGATCCTAAGAATTATGAAGATGTTCTCAATAAACTGAAGCCTTCAGATGTTCAGAAGTTTGCCCGCAGGTATTTCAGGAAGGCAGACCTTGTGGATGTGATTTTCGCAAACGAATTCAATGACTAGTATCATGAAAAGGATATTTTCAGCAGTGCTTCTCCTGTCCATGGTGGCAGGATGCAAGCCGAAACCGGTGGTCTTCGACGGTACAATCCTCGGCTATGATGGCCAGGAAGTCGATGTCACCTTGACTAAGGATTATTCCAGGGAACAGCTTGAGATTGCGGAGGACGGCAGTTTCCATATCGAAAAGATGCTTGACGAAGCCATTACCGGCGGAATCAGCATCATCAAGGGTGGATCGTATTATGGATTGATAGTCCCTGGAAAGACATATCATTTCTCTGTCGATCTGTCAAAGACTCCGGCAGCATGGGAGTACGAGAGTGACTGCCCTGTGGAGGATGCGTTCTACAAATACATGAGGGACACCCTCCTCAAGATCGACTACAAAAACTATGTGTTCCCGGACAAGTTCGCTGACTTTGATGCCATGTGGACCGAACGCCTCGCAGAAGGAGCTCCGAAGCTGGCGGCAGTCAAGGACCGCTATGCTGTCAAGTATTTCAAGCAGACAATTGCCCAGAGCATCGCGCACAACAAGATTATCTTTGCCAATCAGCTTGAGAACAAGGGTCTCAGGCCTGAAGACGATCCGGACTATATGAAGTTCTTCAACAGCGTGGATCTATCTGACGAGAAGATGCGTACACTTCTGGGAAGCATGATCCAGATCAAGTCAGGCATGTACTGCGATACCATCCCGGCGTCCATCAGGTATATCCAGGCTATCGAGGAACTTGCACCTTCTCAGTATGTAAGAGACTCTGTCACAGCCAAGCATGTCGACTCCGTCATCAAAGATGGAAAGATTTCTTCTGTATATGAAGGCAATTTCCTTCTTGAGACAGCGGAGCGACTCGTCAAAGATGAAGCGCAGCTCGAGAACTACCGTGCCCGTGTATCCAAGGTCCTGTCTCTCGTACGTGGAAGCGATGCCATAGATTTTCCTATGACAGACATCAACGGAAAGACCATTCACCTTTCTGACTTCAAGGGCAAGGTGGTCTATGTGGACTTCTGGGCTACCTGGTGCATACCTTGCTGCATGCAGATTCCTTTCATGAAGGTTGTTGCCGCAAAATATGCCTCAGATCCTGACGTGGCATGCATCAGCATCAGCTTTGACCACAACCTTGACAGCTGGAAGAGTCTCCTCGCATTCGACAAGCCTGAATGGCCACAGTATGTGTCAGATGACGCAGGCAAGCAGATCATGACCGACTATGGCTTCCAGGCCATACCTCGTTTCATGATTTTTGACAAGGACGGCAAGATATTCTCTGTAAATGCACCACGTCCTCAGGATATGGACGAAGTGACAAAGATCATAGATTCGCTGAAGTAGTATCGGCCATATATTTCTTTGCGGCCCGGAGACCATAGGTTTCCGGGCCGTTTTGCATTCCGATTATTCTTCTGATTATTTATATTTGCAGCATGAATCTGGTCATCTGTTACATGCTTCCTTGTGTTGTGGCTCTGCTGGGAGCGGCTGCGATTGCACTGCGCGAGCCGCGTGCGACTCTGCCACATGACCTGATGAGTCTCATTCTGCTGCTGCTCGCGGTATGCATCGCATGTACGGCTCAGTTTTTCAGTCCGAGATATTTCCACACCGTCTGGTTTGACATAGTTTACAAATGCGTCGCGCCGTTCTGCGTGTCTCTTTTCATCCTGTTCACAGTGGCGTTGACTTCTGTAAGGGGAGTGACGGTCAAGGAACTGCTGTTTACCCTGCTCCCGCCGGCTGCATACGCCCTGATCCTGCTTGTGACGGCATCGGTGCTCAGTGCCGATGAGCGCGTGGTTTACATAGGACAGGTGGTGCAGGGGGAGGGGACGATATCGTCTCCGTCGATCAGGCTCAGAGTCATGGTGATTCTGGGGGCGAAGTTGTTCTCAGTGATTCTTCCTTCATATGTGGCAGGTGCCTTCTTGTGGAGCTGTTTCCGTCTGAGAAACTATTACAGTATGCTGAATGATTTCTATGCATCATCCTCTCAGGTCCAGAAAGGCTATGGATGGGCTCTGCTTCTCATTGTGGCAGTTTTCATCCCGGTGGCAACGTTTCTGATGTTTGTGCCTCACTATGCAAGCGTTCCGGGATGGGTGCCGTGGATGCTGATCTCCATGGAGTGTCTTCTGCTGATGATGGTGGCAGGTGTGACATTCAAGATAAAATTCACGGCCGCAGACCTCAGGGCTGCTCTGGAATCACACAGGGACGCAGAGAGGGACAGCGTCCAGGCGCAGACCAGACAGCAGATCGCAGAATTGCTGGAGGCCGCGACAGGGGAGTCGAAGATATATCTCGACCCGACCCTTACAGTGATCTCATTCGCCCAGCATATAGGTACCAACAGGACATATCTTCAGAGTGTGATAAGGGAGAAATACTCATGCTCATTCTCGGAATATGTAAACCGATGCCGCGTGAGACATGCCAAGACTCTGCTTGAGTCGGATCCACACATTCCGCTCAAGGATGTGGCAGTGCAGAGCGGTTTCAATTCGCTCTCTTCTTTCCACAGGAATTTTCAGGAATTCGAGAAACAGACACCTGCACAGTGGGCCAAGAAATTGATGTGATATGGGGGAGCAGAGGAATAATCTCAGGACAATAATCGTTCTCACCGCAGCGTGCCTTGCGTGTGTATATTGCGGCTATCTTATGGGAGTCTCTGTAGGCGTGCCGAGACCTGTGCCAAAAGCCAAGACAGAAGACTCAAATCATGTCATTCGTGTGGCAGGCATGGTGGATGCGGCTGATTTCGAGGCGGTTGCGGACGATCTGATGTCCCAGCCTGAGGTGAAACATACGTCGCTTCAGGGCACACCTCTCAAGATGGTGAAAATCAAGCTGCTGAAGATCGTGAAAACCGGTCTGACAAAGCATGATGCAGGCCAGATTGAAAAGTATATGTACAGCATGGATGAAGCGGTATTTTCTGATTTCTCCGATGTTCCTGCAGATCAGACTGCCAGGTTCAAGCATGAACTTCTTCCTTTGCTGGACTATATGAATGATGAAGACGTCTCGGATCCGGATCTCAATTGTATCTTCGGACTGACAGAAAATGGCGGAAAAACCATTTCGTCATTGGTGATGGTTTTATCTCATTCAAATCTTCAGATCGTGCGATTCATCGGTGAAAGCAATCCGACCATTCTTGATCTGCTCACAGGGTTCAGTGAAGAAAACTGAGTTTGTAATACAATTTATATTATGTTAAGTAGAGGATAATAAATCTCCCCTGCTCCAAAATTTGTCAAGTGCAGTCCAAAGTCCTGTGCAGCTATTCATATTCTGGTTTATAATGACATATATTTGGGTATAATAAATCGAATCTGGAAATGGATATCAGAGCAAGACTACTCAGAAATGCTATCCTGGCGGTATTGACAGTGACAGCTGCATCATGCGTCAAAGAGAAAAGGAATCCCGACGTAGCACCTTACGGGACATACGCAGAGGGCCTGATCTCGTCTATTGAACCTGAAGGATGGATCAAGGAATTCCTTGGCAGGCAGATTGATGGATTGACCGGCCACAAGGATGCCCTTGCCTACCCTTATGACACCGATATGTGGATGGGAGAAACGCAGCGTGTCGGCGACTGGGGCTGTGACTGGTGGCGTTTCGAGCAGACCGCCTATTTCACCGACGGTGCGATGAGAACGGGATATCTGACCGGTGAAACTTCCCTGCTTGATATTGCCTCGAGATCCCTGGACTACACCCTGGGTACCGTTGATGAGAATGGTGAACTTGCCGTCAATGCCGAGCATGTTCTCTGGCCCTTCGCAGTGTTTTTCAGGGCCCTGCAGGCAGCATATGAGGCGACTGGCGATGTGCGTATCATACCAGCTCTCGAAAGGCATTACTCAAGCTTTCCTGGACGCATAAACATCGTGGAAGACAGGGAAATACTGACAATTGAAGGCATGCTCTGGACATATGGAAAGACTGGCGACAAGGCTCTGCTGGACTTTGCCAGAGATTCCTGGGATCAGGGAGGCTTCCCTCTCGACGAGAAAGACTGCTGGAATGACGCGCCAATCGATCAGCATGGAGTGACATATTGCGAGCATCTGAAACTTCCGATGCTTCTTTATGCATATACCGGAGAGGAAAAGTACCTGAATGCAGCACTCCATGCCCAGGAGAAGCTTGAGAAATACCACCTGCTCCCTGATGGTGTTCCATCTTCCGGTGAAGACCTGATGGGAAACGGCTCGCTCGCCTCTCATGAGACATGCGATATATCGGATTATTCGTGGACCATGGGTCATTTCCTGCTTGCCACAGGCGAAGCCAGATGGGGGGACGCCATCGAAAGGGCTGTCTTCAACGCCGGGGTGGGCGCTGTCACAAAGGATTTCAAGGCTTTCCAATATTTCTCTGCTCCGAACCAGTTCATTTCCACCGGAATTTCTGACCATAACAGATACAGCCATGGCCGCTGCAAAATGGCTTATCGCGCCACGCACCAGACAGAGTGCTGCGCAGGCAACGTCCAGCGATTCATGCCGAATTATGTGTCCAGGATGTGGCTTGAAGGCAGTTCGGAGGATGAGATCGTTGCGGCTCTCTATGGCCCTTGCAGCGTCTCTCGGGTCCTTCCTTCAGGACATACTGTAAAAATCCATGAAGGAACGGAATACCCTTTCGAGGACGAGGTTCGTTTCACATTTGATCTCAAGGTCTCTGAGCGCTTTGCTTTCAGTTTCCGCATTCCGGGATGGTGTGACGGCAAAGTCAGTGCACGGATCAACGGACACAAGGCAGCTGTGAAGGACAACGGGAAAGGATTCGCTACCATCAGCAGGAAATGGAAAGACGGGGACATCCTCGTACTGGATTTCGGTTTCGAAAGCCGTATCGTAAACTTCGAATCCAACGATGCCGAAGGCAGGCTTCCGGAGGGAAACGAGTCCAGTTACCCCATGACTGCAGCCGACTCGCTCTGCAGGTATTCCTATGTAACGCGCGGACCTCTGCTCTTCAGCTACGCAATCCCGTCAAAGTGGGAAGAGGACAATGAAGACTGGTTCTACATGAACGGCAAGAAACCTGGGCTTCCAGGATACACATGCTGGAACATAACTCCGTCAGCTCCATGGAACTATGCGATCGTGAGCGGCGCCGCACCGGAATTCATCCGCAAGGATACGGAGGGCTTCCCTTTTGATCCGCAGACATCACGATGCTCGATCCGTGTCCCTGTACGCAAGGTCAAAGGATGGGCTCTGGACGAAGACCGTTATACCAGCCGCGTTCCGTATTCATTTGAGCTTGAGGGCTCTACCGAATACATAGAGCTGATTCCATATGGCTGTACAAACCTTCGACTGACCCTGTTCCCATGGAACCAGGATCAGTGAAGCACTGACTCGAGCCACCCGTACGCCTCCGGGATGTCGTAGTCACCATTGTGGTTCTGGAAAAACTCGAAACGGGTATCTGCGTCACGCACTTTTCCGTTGTTCCATATGGCAGCGAAGAGCAGGGCCTCGACGGCAAATGATGTATCCCTGTCGTCCATACCATGACGTACATACCAGAATGGAGCGGTATCACTCGTGCCTTCAATAAGATAATCCACAGCGCTGCTCATCTTCAGTTGCATCAGCAGACGCTGTCCGTCTTCTGTGAGGAGGAAGGAATCCCAGTCAAGCCCTGTGTCATCCTTTCCCGCGCCATTAGCCATTGAGTCATGGTTCCATGAGTATCGGTTGAACGGGGAAGATGCCTGCGAGGTGGATCCGAAAAGCGTATCCTCATTGACCGGAGCGCCGAACAAGCTCTTGTTCGAAAAGGCGGGAGCAGGCTTCAGCGGAGTATATTTCGCGACATAGTACAGGTGCTTGTCAAAGTCATAAATGACTTTCCCGTCTGCATCAAAGCGCAGCCAGCCGTTGTTTGTACGGCGTATCCCCTCTTCATCGACGCCATTGGCCTCCGCAAGCATTGCCGTGGATCCCTTCACAGAAAGCGCACGGTCAAGTTCTTCCTTCATCAGCGAAGCGATGAACTCCCTGAAATTGCCGGAATCAAGCACCTTGCCGCTCCTGTCTTTGAGGCCAAGGCTGTCAATATATCCGGGATACATGGCTGCCAGTTCCGCAGAAGCGTTCAACAGATCTTTCTCATCCACGAAATCATAGTGCTCCTCACCTGCGAGACAGAGCGCGCGTCTTGTATCATGGTAGAGCCACTCGTAAGCCGCACATGCATGTCCGAGATCGGTAATCGGGCAATATGCGATAACACCGTACACATCGTCTCCACAGTCCCTTTCCGAGCAGAATGAACCGTCTTTACGCATATAGATACCTGCTGCGCCGACCTCATAAAGGGATTCGAAGAAATCAGGACTGTTGCCGCTTGCTGCAATCAGTGTCGACAGCGCCCCGCCACCGGATATGCCGGTAACGATTATCTTGTCCACATCGCCGGCTGGAAGACGCTTCCTGTTGTATTTCAGGTATCTCACCACTGCCTTTGTATCAGTCATCGTGGCGGGCGAATGGCCGAGATGCTGTCCGTCTGCCGGTCCGTTTCCCCTGCTGCGGCAGCCATATGAAACTATCACATATCCTTTCTTGAGTGCGGTTGCCACCTTCTCGTCCGAATCGCTGGAATATGAAGCTCCGTCTACGACAGTGTCGCTGCGATAGTGGTTGTTGAGCCATCCTGCATTGTCGACATACAGCATGACAGGCGAGGACTTGGTGGCATTAGAAGGGATGTACACGTTCACAATCTGGTCCTCGGGACGGTTGGGGCGAAGAAGGTATCCACCTTTGTGCCACGTCACACTCAGCAGTTCACCATCTACCGTGACCTTGAGCACGGTCTTCTCGGTTCTTCTGAAATCGATGCCGCCCGTGTTTCCGGAAGCCGGAAGGGCCATGGCAAGGCAGGTGCATGCTGCAGAAAGCAGCACAGTGACGATCATTCGTTTCATAGGCGTCTCAGCGTGCTTGTCTGTGGTTTATTCCATTGTTCTCGAGGTATGGCAGTTCGTACTTCACGACAGTCGAATAGAGTCTGTCAAATGCCTCCTGCATCTGCTCCTCTCCCCTGTTGCCCGGTTCATCCCAGTCAGGACGGGCATTCCATGCCCTGTCGAATATGCCATAGGCCTTGGGGAACACGGCATAGCAGGCCTGGTCGAAATCACGGAGGTTCTCGCCCCACAGATATGCGCCGGTTCCATATATGCAGTCCGGCCTTTCAAGACGGACGCCTGTCTTTCCTGTACTCCTGTAGATGTTGTATGGCAGGAGGGAAAATGCCTTGTGCTCGTCCAGACCTCCATCAGTGGACCATGCGCACACATAGGCCACCTCAGGGAGCAGGCGCGCCTGGGTTTCAGGGTTCAGATTCACAGCCATCTCCTGCCATCCTGCCACCTTCAGGCCACGTGCCCGGACGATGTCTATCAGCCTGCATACGAAGTAATCGTGCAGGTTGCTCTCCCCTTCCAATCTGACAGCCTGTGCCGCAGGTGACTTCTGCCATACACCCTTTGCGACTTCGTCGCCTCCCATGTTGATGACTGTCAGCGGGTATCCGGCTTCGTCCCATATCGACACAAGGCCATCCACCACTTTCTCAATGAACCTGTATGTGGACGGAAGGGCCACGTTGAGCGCATTGCGGCGATGGTTGTTGCTGGACAGATACACCGACTCGTCCTCAGGTTCCACAAGCCTGTATGTATCGTCACCGGTTTCCCTGAAACGGTATTCCATAGCCATTATTGCGGCATATGAGTGGCCGGGCACGTCAAATTCGGGTATGACTGTGATATGATGCTCAGCAGCATATCGTATTATTTCCACGAGGTCCTCACGGGTGTAGAAGCCCTGGGTATTGGAAGCCGCATCAGAAGGGTCGAAGCTGCCGTCGAAGGCAGGATGGGGAGCATCGATTTCCGCATATGTGCCGTCTGCCTGCCTTGCAGGGAGTCTGTGAAAAGCTCCGTACGCAGTAAGCTCCGGCAATCCGTCGATCTCGACGCGCCAGCCCTCGTCCTCGGTCAGGTGGAACTGAAGGGCGTTTATCTTGTATCTCGCCAGAAGGCCGATAAGGGTCTTCACCTGATCTACGGTATAGAAAGCACGGCCTGCATCAAGCATGAACATTCTGTACTCCAGATCCGGCCAGTCCTCTATCGTCATGTTTGGAAGCCGCCTGGAGCCCGCATTAGAGCAGAGCCTTTCAAGGGTCTGAGAAGCATAGTAAGCGCCGTCGGAATCAGCGGCTTCGACCTTGACCGTGCCGTCAATGACAATCCTGTACCACCCGGGTTTACGGCCTTCTGAGATCTCTGTTTCATATGTGTCGAACTCTGTTGCGCCCTCAGATGGAATCACCTTCTTCAGCTCGGGGATCATATCAGTCAGTGAAGGCTCGGAATAGTTCCAGCTGAAGCTGTCCTGAGGGCCTTTGCCTTCGACCGGACGGTATTCGACAGGAAGAAACATATCTTTGCGGCCTTCGCGCTGAAGGACGAATCCCTCGGGAAAGAATGAATGACGCGTGAGCGCGGCAGAAGTGTATTTCATCACAAGGGTATCCCTGCCCGAATTCACGGGCTCGAAGCTGTAATACCATCCATTGAAGTGTTTCATCTCTATTGATGCTTTAGATCTTTGCGATACTGTGTGGGACTGCAGCCGGTAAGTTCCTTGAACACGCTGCTGAAATGCCTTGGATAGGCGAATCCTATGCTGTATGATATCTCGTTGATATTCATTTCGGTTTCCTTCAGCAGACGTATGGCCTCCTCGATCCTCATTCTTTTGATGTAGTCATTGAGGCTGTAGCCGGTGATCATCTTCACTTTGTCATACAGCGCGCTTCTGCTGATTCCGAGAGCGACGGTAAGAGTATTTGCGGTTATTTCCTCGCTCATGTTCTCTCTCACATAATTATCCAGGCGCTCCATGAGGGCACGGTCTTTCTGGGATATGGCACTCTCTACGAGACCGTTCCGGCGCATATTGCGTCTGACTGCCATATAAATGAGAACCGAGGACAGACCGGTCAGCAGGACAATCATGAAAACCATGAATATCAGAGTGCGATACCATACCTGGTCTATCACTATCCTGACCACTGCGGGTTCAGACTCAGCCACCTCATCTGATGGAAGGCATACGGCAGAAACGGTATAGGTCCCCGGAGCCAGAGAGGTAAGCTTCAACGTAGAGGAAGGCAGGATGACCACGCTCTCGTCGACACCTGATACCACAAACCTGAAACGCGCGTTCTCATGGAAACTGATTCCAAGGACAGAATAGTCGAGTGTCAGATTCCTTGAATTCCATGGGATATGTACGCTTGAACGCGGCCCGTCGTCAAAATGGAAACGTTTGCGGTCTGTGGTTATTTCGTTCAGGATCATCCTTGGAAGTTCCTTTTTCCTCGAGATGTTTGCGAGTTCGGTGTCTATGCTCACAAGTCCCGATGAACCGGCCCAGTAGAAGATTCCGTCCTCGACATTCTCGTGCCAGCCATTCAGAATGGCATTTCTGGTGTAGCCGTCGAAAGGGCCGTAGCTGCAGAAAACGTCCCTGCGCACGTCGTAGAGGAACAATCCGTTGCCTGCTGCTATCCAGACCATTCCATCCTCATCGACAGTCAGGGTCGTAATCCTTTCGAATGGAAGTGAAGCGACTTCCTTTATTGCTCCGCAACTGCGCTTGTCGGCATCATAATTACAGAAACAAAGGCCATCGCTGCACGCGATCCATATCCTGCTTGAACGCTTGTCATAGCTGACAGACACAATGTCACCGTGACCGAGCGCCACTCCCAGGTCATGAAGGACGAAATCGTCGAAAGTATTGACATACACCTTGTCATAGCGGTAAGTCATCACCAGCTCATCGGAATGCCAGCCGAACTTCATTCCCGGGGATGGAGAACCGTCATCCAGAAGAAGCAGATGCGATTTCTCGGATACAGGGTCATAGATATATGTATTGCCCTTGCATAGTATCATTATCGCGTCATCACGCAGCCTGCAGGCCACCGGCAGTCCCATTCTCCAGTCATCGAATCTGTCTGGAATGCCGTTGAGCCGGACAGGACGGTAGGTGCCTGTCTTTTTGTTGAAAAGCGTGAATCCCTTGGTGTAGATCACGGCAAGTAGATCGTCCCCCTTGAAGCCTGTGACACATGGAAGATAGTCCCCGAAAGTGGCTGGATAGTGCCTGAACTGCCCTGTTGAAGGGTCATAGGAATTTATGCCGTTGCCGTCGGTTCCTATCCAGAACATGCCGTCCTCATCTCGATACAGTCCATACACGCTCCGCTCGCTGAGTCCCATCGTGCTGTTGAGCACAGCATCAGAGTAGGTGTGGATATATTGTTTCCTCAGATTGAACATGCCATAACGTGTGGTGCCTATCCACATCTCACCGTCCTCGTCATCATATACGACGGTGACTGCATTGCTCGGAAATGAAGACGGGTCGCCGGGGACATGCATCATCTGTGTCACCTTCATTGTCAGCGGATCCAGAAGGTTGACACCGCCTCCGTCTGTGGCTATCCATATCGACCCGTCATAGCATGTCATGTCAAAGACATATTCTGAGCTCAGGTTCTTGAGCTTGCCCAGATAATGTCCGTCGCGGCTGAAGCGATGCACTCCGTCACCATAATACCCCACGAAGAATGAGTCCCCCGACGGAATGATGCTCATCAGGGTCGAGCCCATTCCGTCGGAGAATCGTCCCAGATGCTGGGTCTCGGTATCGAAACGCCATATCCCTCCGTCATCGGTACCCAGAAGAACGGTGCCATCGGACAGCGGTTCCACAGTATGCACACTTATATTGCCGGGGAATACAACAAGGGTCGGGTTGTCAGTCTTGCCGCTGGGGAATCGATTCAGGACATAGCCGTCATAAACCCATATTTCATCTCCCACGCGCGAGCAGTAGCCCCTCACACCGTCGGCGATCTGAGCGAAAGCGTTCTTCGTCCTGTCAAAGACATAGGTCCCTTTAATGGTGGACGCCCAGATGGTTCCGTCAGCCCCTTCGGCGATAGAACTGACGCTCTCCCCGTCCAGAGGATAGCGCACATGACCGGCAAAAGAGAAAAAGTCCATGCCGTTCATAGTGCCTACCCACATACCGCCACGCCGGTCTTTCAGGATTGTGTTGACAAAGGGATTCGTCAACCCGTCATCCATCGAGATGCAGGTACTGGAGTAGCGCACCTCGGGCCTTGCAGATCGAGGCTGAGCAAGAGCTCCTGTCGAAATGCACAATAGCAGCAATGCTCTGACAACTTGTTTTCTCATGAAAACAAAGGTATTCCATAAAAGCGTTGAAAACAACTCCAGAAGTGTCTGAAATGCGCATTTGGACTATGGAGGAGTTTTTTTAGACCACCGCTGAATGCAACGGTTCACGGATAATCTACCTTTACTTCGTAAAACCGCGACAGTTTTTCAAAACCAATATTAATAACAATTTTTATGAAAAAATTTCTAGTCACTTGTTTCGCAGCGCTTCTCGTTCTGCCGGCATTTGCACAGAAGCTCTACACCGGCGTGGTCAGAGACGCATCCGGTGCACCATTCGAGGGGGCGGTCGTGCAGATTCTGGAAACCCGTGCCGCTGCTGTCACCAACGCTGACGGTGCCTTTTCGGTTAGCGCATCAAAAGGCCAGACTATGGAGGTCAACTGTATCGGCATGAAAACCGTCACTCTCACAGTCCCGGAGAACGGGCCGGTCAATGTCGTGCTCCAGGAGGACACCCAGCTCATTGAGGAGACCGTCGTTGTAGGTTACGGTGTAACCAAAAAGCGCGACCTTGCAGGCAGCGTCACCTCCATCAAGGCGGAGGAAGTCAAGGCAGGTGTCATCACCAGTCCTGAAGATCTCATCAAGGGACGTGCAGCCGGTGTGACCGTCACCCAGAACTCTTCTGCACCTGACGGATCACTCAACATCCGTATCCGCGGCGCGGCATCACTGGGCACAAACAACGACCCTCTCTATGTTGTCGACGGAATCCTCACATCTCCTGGAAACATGCTTGCTCCTGAAGACATCGAGAGCATCGAAATCCTCAAGGATGCGGCATCTACTGCAATCTATGGAGCAAGAGGAGCAAACGGCGTCGTGATCATCACAACCAAGAGAGGCCATCATGACCAGTTCTCCGTCAACTATTCTTACAGTCTATCCGCCAAGTCATGCCACAACAACATCGACCTCATGGATGCCCAGGACGAGATGCGTTACGGCAACAAGATCTGGGAAGAAAACGGCAAGATGGGAGCACAGCCGTTCCCTGAGAAGTATCTTGAATATAAGGGTCCCGGCACCGACTGGATCAAGGAGTTCAGCCGCACAGGTGTGACCCAGACTCATGCAGTATCGATGACAGGCGGAACCGAGAAGGTACAGGCAGCCGCTACAATCAACTACCATGACAACCAGGGTACAATCCAGAACACTGACTTCAGACGACTCAATGGCCGTGTCAATGTGGATTTCACACCTGTGAAATGGCTCAAGGCAGGTATCAACTCACACTTCACAAGGAGCAACGGAACCTATGTCCCGATGGATATCGCATCTGCAACCGAGAATGCGATGTACCGACTCCTCATCGTCTCTCCTCTGGACAAGAACGACGATTCCGGACTCACATGGATCGGCAAGGCTCAGTTCGGCGATGAGATTCAGAGATACTTCAGGAACGCGGACTACCACGATTCATCCATGGAGGCCGTCCTCTCAGGCTACGGCGAGGCAACCTTCTGGAAGAAGCTCTCTGTCAGGGGCCAGTACTCTACAAAATTCACCTACTACAAAGGACAGAATTACCTCAACCGCAATACCCAGGTCGGAATGGGAAAGAACGGTATTGCAACAGTATCCACAAACGACAGGATATATCAGCAGGTCGACGGTCTGGTTACCTACCATGACAACTTCGCCGGTCACCACGACCTCAAGCTCATCGCCGGAACCAGCTACAGGAAGAGTGTAGCAGAAAGCCTCAATGCATCCGGATCGGATTTCACGACCGACGCTTTCCGCTTCTACAATCTCGGAGCTGCAGGAAACTACGATTCAATGGGTTCATGGAGAGATGACAAGACCAATCTCTCATTCTTTGGAAGAGCCGAGTACGTACTTCTCGACAGGTACATCTTCAACGCAAGCATACGCGCCGACGGTGCATCAAACTTCGGTAAGAACAACAAGTGGGGTTATTTCCCTGGCGCTTCTGCTGCATGGCAGCTCGGTGACGAGAGCTGGATGGAATGGGCAAAGCCTGCACTCTCACAGCTCAAGCTGCGCGCCAGCTGGGGTCAGACCGGAAACGACAGCATAGGCAGCTACAGGTCACTCAAGACTTACGCCAGCTGGAAAGCATACACCGGTCTCAACAACACAGCTTCCAGCCTCTACCTCGGTTCACCTGGCAACAACTCCCTCATGTGGGAGACAACGACCCAGACCGACCTCGGTCTCGACGCAATCTTCTTCAAGGGAAGGGTCGAGCTCTCTCTCGACTACTATGACAAGCTCACTACCAACCTTCTCAATGATGTAACCATCTCATACAGCCACCTCGGCATAGGTACAACCGTCGGCAACCTCGGTTCTGTTTCCAACAAGGGTTATGAGATCTTCCTCAAATGGCACATCGTCGACAAGAAGAATTTCAGCTGGTCGACAAATGTCGCTTTCTCTTACAACAAGAGCAACATTGTCGATATCAACCAGAAGAAGCATGTAGCAGTCAGGCCACAGGGTGCATATGAGAGCCACAACTACATCGAAATGGACAAGGGACTTCCTCTTGCTGCCATTTACGGCTACAAGTGCATAGGCATCCTCCAGAAGGGTGAGACATACGATCCGCAGCCGAAGTCACAGCCAGGTGACTACATATTCGAAGATGTAGATCCGAACGGCAAGATCGACTCAGACGACAAGACAATGCTCGGCGTAGGTATTCCTCCTATGGCACTCGGTTGGGGTCACACATTCCGTTTCTATGGTTTCGATGCAACAGTCTTCTTTGACGGATCGTTCGGAGGAAGCCTTCTGAACCTTTCAAAGGTTGTTCTCGAAGACAAGGACCGACTCAGAACCTGTTTCGACAGATGGACAAAGGAGAATCCTTCAACGACTCTCGGCCGTTCCATCTGGGAGAAGACAACAGAATACCAGTATGGTTCATTTGTGAATTCCAACTATGTGGAGAAGTCTGATTTCCTCCGTCTCTCAAACCTCGAAATCGGCTACACCATACCTGTTGAAAAGCTCAAGATCAACAATGCCATCAAGGCAGCGAGAGTATTCGTAGGAGGCCAGAGACTCTTCACACTCACCAAGTACTCAGGTTTTGATCCAGAGGTCAGTTCAGGCGGTGCAAGCGATACGGCACATGGTCTTGACTGGGCTGCATACCCTCCATTCAAGACTTTCAACTGCGGAGTCAACGTAACATTCTAACACAAGAAAAGATGAAACTCACAAAATACATTCTGGCAGCATCTGCTGTAATCATGGCAATGTCATCCTGTGCCAAGGACCCTCTTGAGGAGACGGTATACTCTACCATGACACAGGACATCGCCTTCACAACCGGAGAAAACGCCCAGGCTGCAGTCAACGCCATGTTTGTCCCTCTCCACCAGCTCTACAGAGAGCCTATGTGGATGTTGAACGATGTCCCTACCGACGTGGGAACCAGACAGTATTGCACTGAATGGCTCAACGATGACAAGGCGAAAGAAGACGCCATCATTTCAGGAGTATACTCCAACTACTGCCTGATCTACGCACGTGCGAATGATATCCTCGACATGGTCCCAGGCATGGCTGACGACCTTTTCGACACGGAAAAGGTGCTCCCGAAGCAGTCACTCCTCGCACAGGCTCACTTTATGAGGGCTTTTGCATACTACCAGCTTACCGACATCTATTACCAGGTACCTCTGGTAACCACCAGCGACGTCAATGTCGATGATCCGGTAAGCATCGCTACCATCGACGAAATCGAGGAAGTCATTGAGAACGACCTCAAGGCTGCTGTCAGTGGCCTTCCAGAAAAATGGCCGAATTCCGAAGGACAGCGCCCTACATACGGAGCAGCAGAATCATTCCTCGTAAGGCTCTACATGAGGCAGGCAGGCCGCGCCCGTCTTGCCGGAGACGACGGCAGGGCAAAGCAGAAATGGCAGGCTGCCCTTACCGAAGTAAACAAGGTGCTTGCCCTCGAAGGCAAGTGTTATACCCTCTATCCAGACGTATGGACAGTATTTGATCCTACCACTGACGAGGCTCTCTACAACGATGAGCTCATCTGGGCTGTGAGAGCTTCCAGAACCGACCCTAACGGATCATGGGATGTAGGTCTCATGTGTACTCCATGGGAATACGACATGGGCTGGGACTGCTACAGAGTGTCCCTTGAACTTTACTGGTCTTTCGATCCGGAAGACACACGCCTTACAGAACTGATTGTCGACAACTATCCTGATGTCTACAACGAAGATTACCCTGACGACATGTGGTACTATATGGCTCCTTCCAAGCCTCAGGACGTCGGCCGCTGCATCAAGATCATGGACGCCATGCCAGAACTTGACGACATGTCCCACAATGAGCATGAGTATGTGAGCACTCTCAAGTACATGTTCCTCAACACCTGGATGTACCTATATGACACTCCAAACAACTTCCCTATCGTACGTTTCTCAGACATGATTCTCTGCAAGGCAGAAATCCTCAACGAGCTCAACGGACCTGGCGAAGAGTCCATCGGACTCGTGAACAGGATACGCGAAAGGGCTTTCGGAAACTCTGACCACAATATTGCAGCAGCTGACGTAGCGTCTATGGACAAACTCAGAAACGCAATATGCGACGAGCGTGCATGGGAGCTTCATTCAGAGGCACTGCGCCGTCCGGACCTCATACGCATGGGACTCTGGAAGGACCGCTACGACAAGTATGTCGCAAGCCAGAAGGAGAGAGCATACTGGAAGGCCATCAACCTCGACATGCCAGAGGGTTCGTTTGACGACGATGTCAAGCCATATCCTACAGACCTCACCGAGAACGACATCCGCCGCTACTTCCCATTCCCGGAGAGAGAGACTATCCTCAATCCAGGACTTGCAGAGGCACGTAACTTCTAATAAAGTCCTTTTTAAAACAATCATTCCCAATGGCCGGCATGACCGGCCACTGGGAATTACAATAAAACAACATGAGAGCTATATCATTTGCGTTGGCAGCCGCCGCAATCTGCCTGTCGGCATGCACGAAAGTCGATGATGGAAAGAACGTCAGGGCGCTTTCAATCAACTGCGGACAGGTTGAGGGAAATGTCCTGAGAGTTGATGTCAGCACCGTATTCTCCTCTGATTGTGAATATGATATCAGCTACTGGAGAAAAGACATGCCTTCCGACATACAGACTGTCAGCAGGCGGCACAGCGAAGGCCGGGAAGGACATGATGTCCTGATGTTTCTCTATCCGGAAAGCACATACTGCTTCAAATTGGACATGGGCACGGATTCAGAATCCGATGTGTATGAGTTCCAGACAGGTGCGCTTCCTGCAGACATGCCGCATTACACCGTAAATGAAGGGGTAGGCAAAACTGTCCCGGGATACATCTTCCAGACCCAGATATCCAAACCGGGCTACATCACCATCGCCGACACAGACGGAAACATTGTATGGTACCAATACATCGACCAGGCGGCGAGGATGTTCGACTTCCGTGCCGAAGACGGAATCATCTGGCTTCTTACTGGCTTCAAGGAAGACTCCGACGGAGATTTCCAGCGCCTGGCATCCCGTATCATGTGCATAGACCTATACGGCAATATCCTCCGCAAGTGGTCCATCTCTGACAACGAGATTGACATTCCTTACGCTCACCATGAGATCAGGGTGATGCCTGACGGCAACATTGCAGTGGTGAGCAATTTCACAAGGGAGTATGACCTTACTCTTCTCGGTGGCGAGGCTGCCACCACATTGTACGGTGACGGATTCACCATCTTCAACAAAGAAGGCAAGGTAGTCAGGACATGGAACTTCCTTGACAGGATAGACCCGCTTGACTGCAGTTTCATCCAGCCTTTGAAGAGGCCACTTGACCTTCTTCATGCCAATTCCTTCAATTATGACAGCGAAGGCAACTTCTACATGACTTTCAACGCCAGCAGCCAGCTTTGGAAAATCGACTCGAAAACAGGTGAAATACTATATATACTGGGTCCCGACGGGAATGTAGAGCTCGACGAGAGCGGATACGCCCAGGGACTCCACGCGGCAGTGCCGCTTGCTCCGGACCGCGTTCTCTGTCTCGACAACGGTCGTGAGAGAAAGAGCAGCCGCGCAGTGATCTACCGCATAGATCCGAAAACGAAGAAGGCGGAAGTGGAGCTTTCTGTCATGCTTCCAAAATCCTACTCATCAAAGGACAGAAGCAATGTCGAGCTCATTGCCGGCGATACAATGATGATGTTCGGCATGACCCTGTCCCACTATGTCGTATTCACGGATCTGGAAGGCAACATCATCAAAAGCATAGAAAGAAACGGACTGTCCTACAGGACACACTATCTGCCAAACCTCCCAGAATACTAGAAGAATGAGAAACCAGATAATCTTTACGCTCATCGCGGCCGCAACGCTCGGCAGCCAGGTCTGCAGCGCGCAGCAGATAACAATTGATACCGAGTCGGCAGTCGGTGACATCAAGCGGATGAACGCGGTCAACAACGGCCCGTCGCCGGTTTTCGAATGGCAGAGCCAGGACAACATCTCATACTACAAGATGCTGGAAATACCATATGCCAGGACACATGATTCCACACTGTCCGGAGACTACAGCGCGAATGTCGTCGACATTTCCTGCATTTTTCCGGATTTCTCAAAGGATGTAAACGACCCGGCATCATATGACTTCTACTACACAGACAAGATGATGCTGACGCTTGAGCAGGTGGGAACGCATCCTTTCTTCCGCCTAGGCCAGTCCATCGAGAACGCAGAGGACAAGAAATACCACATCTTCCCTCCGTCAGACTTCAAGAAATGGGCCCGCATCTGCGAGCACATAATCAGGCACTACAACTGCGGCTGGGCAAATGGTTATGAGCTGGGCATCGAATACTGGGAGATCTGGAACGAGCCTGACAATGACGAGTTCCGCAAGCTTGAGAAATCTGCTACCTGGGGAGGCACAGAAAAGCAGTTCTGCGAGTTTTACGCAAGCGTGGCCCTCCATCTCAAGAATTGTTTCCCGGAGATAAAGGTCGGCGGTCCTGCAACCACCAGGTGCAATGACTGGATAAGGCGGTTCATGGCATATATGGCAAGCCATAAGGTCCCGGTAGATTTCTTCTCTTGGCATCTCTACGACACACATCCGGAGGGTATGGCAGGACTTGCCAGGACAGCGAGACAGATTGCCGATGAGGCCGGCTATACAGATGCAGAATCCATTCTCGACGAGTGGAACTACATCAAAGGATGGTCAGAAGACTACAGCTACAGCATGGAAGTGATCCACGGCATCAAAGGGGCAGCATTCACATCGGCAGTGATGACCGTGTGCCAGTACGAACCCGTGGACATGCTTATGTACTATGACGCACAGTCATGTACTCCATTCAACGGTCTTTTCGACTTCTACACCGGAAAGCCTATTTCAGGCTACTACGCTTTCTATTCATGGGCAAGACTCATGAAATACGGCACCCAGGTAAGCGTCTGCGAGGAGATTCCGGACATCTATGCCGTCGCTGCAAGGAAAGCGGACGGATCGCTTGCCATCCTTGTGACACGCTACAACGAAGACAACAATGTCACTTCTGACAAGACTGTCACAATAGAGGTCAAGGGTCATAAGTTTGAGAATGCAGTCGGCCATCTCACTGACAGCTGCCACATGTTCACTGAATATCCATTGAACACCGAGGACGGCATCATCAAGGTCAGCCTCGAACCGGAATCATTCATATTCATAGAGTTGTAACATGGCAGAGGCAAAGGATTCCGGGTTGCGGAAATCATCCGCATGGGCGATATCACTCCTGCTTCTGGCGCAGCTGGCATCCGGCTGTACCGGCAGGCAGGAGATTCTGTTGAGCGACGGGTGGAAATTCATAAAAAATGACGGAGATTATTCGGTCACTGCATTGGATGATTCATCATGGGAAAACGTCAGCGTGCCCCATGACTGGGCTGTATATGGACCCTTTGACGCGGACAATGACGCGCAGAACGTAGCGATAAGCCAGAATCTGGAGCAGAGTGCAAGTCTCAAGACAGGCAGGACAGGAGCCCTCCCCCACGTAGGGACAGGATGGTACCGGACCTCGTTCGACGTACCCGGCTTTTCGGACAGCAAGGCCGTTGAACTGATCTTCGACGGAGCCATGAGCCATGCTGAAATCTTTGTCAACGGCATGAAAGCGGGTGAATGGCCCTACGGCTACAATTCGTTTCACCTTGACATCACCAGCCTGATAAACAGCGGCGGAAAAGACAACATCCTTGCAGTAAGACTTGAAAACCTTCCTGAATCAGCAAGGTGGTATCCGGGAGCAGGCCTTTACCGGAATGTTCACCTTGCAGTCACAGACAGGATTCATATTCCAGTCTGGGGGACACATGTGGTCTGCCCTCAGGTCAGCGCTGAGGAGGCGACGGTGCAGATCGATGTCAAGGTTGACGGAACTCCCGACAGGGTAAAGACTGTTATCATCGACCCCGACGGCAAGAGGATCGCTTCAGGCAGGGCCGGTTCCGAGGGCCTGTCCAGGCAGACATTCAAGATACAATCTCCCCGATTGTGGTCTCCTGAAACCCCGGCATTATATACCGCAGTGACATCTGTCTACTCCGGGGTCAGAAAGACAGATGAATACAGGACAGTATTCGGAATCCGCAAGATAGAACTTGTTCCCGGAGAAGGATTCCTTCTCAATGGAGTCAGGAGGAAAATCCAGGGTGTATGCAACCACCATGACCTCGGTCCCCTGGGTGCGGCAGTCAATGAGGCTGCTCTGCGCCACCAGCTCACACTTCTGAAAGATATGGGCTGCGATGCAATAAGGACTGCGCACAACATGCCGGCGCCGGAGCTTGTGAGACTGTGCGATGAGATGGGGTTCATGATGATGGTCGAGGCTTTCGACGAATGGGACATCAGCAAATGCGCCAACGGCTACAGCAGGCTTTTCGCCGAATGGGCAGAGAAGGATCTCGTCAACATGCTTCACCAGTATCGCAACTCCCCGTCTGTAGTGTTCTGGAGCATAGGCAACGAGGTCCCGAGCCAGAATGACAGCACCGGCTGCAAGACGGCATCTTTCCTGTATGACATCTGCCACAGGGAAGATCCGACCAGATTCGTGACCTGCGGCATGGACCAGGTACTGTCTGTCCTGGAAAGCGGTTTCGCCGATGTGATGGATGTCCCGGGATTCAATTACAGGGTCAATTATTACGGCCAGGCTCATGAAATGATGGATGACAAGCTCATTCTCGGCAGCGAAACCGCCTCGACAGTCTCCACACGCGGCGTATACAAGTTCCCGGCAGAGACAAAGATGATGGCAATGTATCCAGACAGACACTGTTCTTCCTACGACCTCGAGTGCTGCAGCTGGTCCAATCTTCCCGAGGATGACTTCGCGATGGCTCAGGACCATGAATGGGAGATCGGGCAGTTCGTCTGGACGGGCTTTGACTACCTCGGTGAGCCGACTCCATATGAGAGCATGCCGAACCACAGCTCCAATTTCGGCATCATCGACCTTGCTTCCATTCCAAAGGACAGGTATTACCTGTACAGGAGCGTATGGAAGCCTGATGAAGAGACACTCCACATCGTCCCTCACTGGACATGGCCGTCGCGCGAGGGAGAGACGACTCCGGTATTCGTGTACACAAACCATCCATCAGCAGAACTCTTTATAAATGGTGTCAGCCAAGGCAGACGCAGCAAAGACGGAAAAGAAGGTCTGGAGCGTTACAGGCTGATGTGGAATGATGTCATCTACCAGCCGGGCGAACTGAGGGTTGTCGCATACGGCGCTGACGGGTCTGCCGTTTCCCAGACAAGCGTCCGCACGGCCGGCAAGCCTCACCATCTGGTCCTAAAAGCCGACAGGACAAGACTTCACGCCGACGGCAGGGATCTGGCATATATCGAGGTGACAGCCGTCGATGCTGACGGCAACATCTGTCCGTTGGAAAACTCCCCGGTAAGTTTCGTGACGAATGGCGAGAGCGGCTTTTTCCGGGCATCCGCAAATGGAGACCCAGCCTGCCTCGAACTGTTCCACCTGCCGCAGATGCATCTTTTCAATGGAAAGCTCACCGCCATTGTCCAGGCCACAGAAAAGAAGGGACAGATTGTATTCACGGCGCATTCAGAAAAAATGATTGACGGAGAACTTACCATTCAGGTAAGATGACTCCGTCAATCGATACACCACAATTAACCAACAAAACACTATTGTCTGAAAAGATGCACTCTATTCTGCCTCGAGATACAGCACAGCGCTTGAATACATTTTCTGGAGATTCAGATTGATGCCCTCATTTCTCAGATAATCCCCTTCGAAAGCCATCCCGTCGCCCCAGAATGCCGGCTTTTCCGGATTGATTTCCCGTATGCGGTAGCTCATGTCCGGATCAAGACCGCGGAGTCTCAGGTGAGGCTCGCGTACCTGGCTCTGATACTCCAGGCTGAATGCGAATACGACGGCACGTTTCTTATCCCTGGAAACATACATGAGAGAATAATAGTCTGTCTCATAAGGAGAAAGAAGTCTGTACAGATCTCCTTCCTCTATGATATCGCGGTACTCCTTATATGAGGCGATCGCTTTCTTTGAATACTCCAGTTCCTCTCTTGTCATATGTTTAGGCTGAAGCTCCATCCCCAGACGGGCCGTAGATGCCATGTCGAAACGGAACTTGAGAGGAGTGACATTCGCTGTCTCGCCATTAGGGACTGCTGTGACATGCGATGCAACAACCATTGCAGGATATATCATGTTGGTTCCATACTGTATCTTCGCCCTGCATCGTGCCTCTGAATTGTCGCTTGCCCAGACTTCGTCAAAGTACATGAGAGCGCCGTACTCCACCCTGCCGCCGCCGGAAGCGCAGGCCTGGATCATCAACTGCGGATACTTCTCACGGACACGTTCAAGGACCTTGTAAAGTCCGTTGGCATACTCCAGCCAGATGCGGCTCTGCTCTTTCAGATAGCTGGATCCCGGGTTAAGGAAGTGACGGTTTGCATCCCATTTCACATAGTCGACATTCCCTTCTTCGACAATCCTGTCGAACACTGATACAATGTAGTCCTGTACAGCCGGGTTTGAAAGGTCAAGCACATACTGGCTTCTTATCTCGTGGAAAGGTCTCCCCTGCTCCGCGACTATCCAGTCAGGATGCTTCTCATAGAGCTCGCTGCGCGGATTGACCATCTCAGGCTCGATCCATATTCCGAACTTCATTCCCTTAGAATGGGCATGTTCCGACAGATATGCAATACCCTCCGGCAGCTTGGCGCTGTTCACCATCCAGTCACCAAGGCCCTGGGTGTCGTCGTTGCGAGGATACTTGGAGCCGAACCAGCCGTCATCCATCACAAACAGCTCAAGTCCCAAGTCATGGGCATCGTCTATCATGTCAGTTATGACCTTCGTGTCAATGTCGAAATATGCACCCTCCCAGCTGTTGAGCAGCGTAGGGACCATATGAGCGGCCTGACAGTTGAAGTGCCGTGCCCAGTCGTGGAGATTGCGGGAGACCTTTCCGGCACCTTCAGAGCTGAAGGTATAGACCATATCAGGAGTTGTCATGCACTCGCCCCTGTCAAGCGTCATGTCAGCATTGAATGGGTTGATGCCTCCGATAATGTCGACCTCGCCGGTCATGTCCATCTGGAAATTGATTCTATAGCTTCCGCTCCATACCAGTGCACCGCCTATATACTCACCGTAATCCTCGCTGAAAGAACCGGTGTCGAGGCCGAGAATGAAAGAAGGGTTCTCCACATGGGTAGTACGCGTTCCGAGACGATTCTCTATAGTCTTTGTGCCATGAGTGAGGATTTCACTCTCAAACTGCATCTCCCTTCCCCAGCTGCCGCTGAAGTGGGACAGCAGATACTTTTCCGCACGGATATGCATACAGTTGGAATAATAGGAGTGGAGAGTAAGTTTCCTGCGTCCTCTGTTGGCGATCTCGCTGTGGCAGAGAATCACGTCCTCTGCCTTGTAGGCCTTGTAGGAAAGGACCACCTCGAGGCCGGATTTCGGATCACGCAGCAGTATCCTTGTCTCCGACACGTCGTCTCCGTCGGTAAACTCATGCGAGACATACTCCAGTTCCGTATTGATGCCTCCGTCTCCAGATGTGGCGCAGATGGCTTCGCCGCAGATGTTGCGCCCGCCCGCTGCAGGATATGCCAGATACTGCCTGCCATAGCCCAGATTGACATATGTCCTGGAGCTGAGGAAGACTGAAGGATCGGAGACAGGGCCTCCGTAATGGCTGAAATACAGCAGTCCGTCATCATCTGTGCTCAGTATGAGGGAGCTGTTGGCGGTATTGATCGGAATCACTTCACCCGCAAGGCAGGTCACTGCAGCAAGGCCGGCGAGAAGTGCAGATAATGCAAGCTTTTTCATATCAGAAACCGAATCTTTCTTTGAAACGTTTCAATTCCTTCTTTCCGGGGCCGAA
>JAGHSA010000025.1 GCA_018066125.1 Candidatus Cryptobacteroides onthequi
AGATTTTCCACACGGACAGCTGATTGCCCTTGGCAATAAGCTTCGACATACTGAAGCGAAGCATACTTTAAATAATATTTTTTTAAATAAACTTTTATAATATAACTTTATTTAATAAATTTACGGAAAATGCCGACATATGGAAATACCTTTCTGCTACGGAAAAATCGTAAAGGACAAAGATTACACGGACAGGGTCGAGGACGCACTACATCTGTACAACAATTTCCTTGCTCTGACCAATACCACAATCATATCACCCCGACGCTGGGGAAAGTCGTCCCTGGTCAACAGGGCATTGGATCTTCTTGGAAAGACACGCGATGAGTACCTTGCGGTAAAGCTAGATGCCTTCAACCTCAAGACCTCGGATGACTTCCTTGAAAGTTATGCCAGAACCATAGGAAGCGCGTTCACTTCTCACGATGAGCTTGCAGAGTTTCTCAGGACTTCCCTACCGCGCGTGAACGCCGACCTTGTCATCGGGGCAGGTCCGGCAAGGCTCACTCTGCACATGGAACGCCAGGAGACAAAAGATAGCACGTCAGATATCCTTGATCTCCCACAAAGACTTGCAGAGAAAAGGGGGAAGAAGGTTATCGTGTGTATAGATGAGTTTCAAGTTGTGGCTGAATATCAGGACTCGCTTGCATTTCAGCGCATGCTGCGTTCCTGCTGGCAGACGCATGATAAAGTGGCCTACTGTCTTTTTGGATCAAAGTTCAACTTGATGAACGAACTGGTTGGGAAACCGAAGATGCCACTTTATAAATTCGGAGACATGTTCTACTTGAAGAAGATCGCCACGAATGACTGGATTGACTATATCACAGAACGCTTTGAGGATACCGGGAAAGCAATCTCCGTTCCTGCTGCGGCTCGCCTTGTCGGGCTTGTGAAGAACCACTCATACTATGTTCAGCAATTGGCACAGCTTACATGGTTCAGAACGGAGCACATCTGCGACGAGACTATTGTGGACGAAGCCTTTGACAGTCTGATGAATCAGTTGGAGATGCTGTTTACGCAGACAATGGAGGAACTTACGCCAACTCAGGCTGAATATCTCAGGGCTGTGTGTGACGGCATAACAAAGTGGAACTCCGTAGAGACGTTGAAAGAATACAAGATGGGCACTGCCGCTAATGTCAAGAACCTCAAAGCCGCCTTGGAGAAAAAGGAAATCATCACATCAATGCCAGGCAGCATTGAAATCCAGGATCCTGTATTTGAGACATGGCTCAGAACAGTCTATTTTTCCAAATAAATAGGCTGTTTCAAAAGAGTATGCGGAGTTAATCAACTGAACCTGCAACGCCTTGGAGAACGTTGAGGAGAAGCGCAAGGCCATCATGGACTTCGTCAACTCCCGCGTCAACAAGAACTCCAACATCTCCGACGAGACAGGCATTGAGAAGACAACCGTTGTAGCGGTTGTCGAAGCATAAGCATCTTTTTGGTGAGATCCATCACGTGAGGGAGCAAAGGACAAGGATTACACGGATCGGATCGAGAATACAGTATAATCATATCTCACAGACGCTGGGAAAAGTCGCCACTGATCCTGAATACCCACCCCACAGCATACTGTAATAAGGGCACTCAGGATCAAGGCATAGCTATTGGGCCTGCTGATCTCGTCAACCCTCCTCACAGGCATGTGTAGCTGGGGTGCTCAGGATCAGCCGCGGCCAAAGGCGGGGCGTTCCCTGCCGCCCATGAGCATGTCACGTCTATGCGGGAAGTGGCTGGTTGGTGAAGGGGTGAGAAGGGACGAGAAGGCCCTTTGATTATGCTTGATTCGGAACTTTTGTCTCTGTTAGAGTGCTAATACAATAGCTGGATCAATATCAAGCTTTTTGGAGATCAGTCTTGCCTGATCATAAGTTGGATTTTTCTTGCCCCCGATGATATCACACAGCCTCGGAGCTGATATTCCCAGTAGAGATGCGAGTTCTTTCTGTGAATAGTTGCGCTCATTCATTCTCGCCACAATGGTGTCCGACAATGTCGGAGTTTGAATAGGAAAGTGCTCCTGCTCATACTCTTCAACCATTGCTGAGAGGACGTCCAGTTCAAGCAGACGTTTGTCATCTTTCGGTGTGTGCTCGTCGGTGGCAAAGAAAAGCTCGTCAATCCTTGCCATGATTGCATTGTACTGTGCTTGACTTTTAATCTGTGCCATAACCTAAATATTAGATACGTCAATCTTCATATATTCATCGTGAGTTCCGACAAAACGGATAAATACCATTTTCGGAGTAAACTTCACCGCCACCACCAACCTATAATTATTACCTTTTATGTTGAAAACATAATGTTGGTTTCCAACATAGTCAACAGAATTGAAATCCGCTCGCATGTCATTGAATGATTCCCACTCTGCCCTGCTAACCTTTAAATACCATTCGCTCAATGGCTGCTGAGTCTCAGGATGCTTTTCCCAATACTCGCGAAGACTGTTGATTGCAATAATTCTCATGTTGCAAATATATAAAATTATCACAAATGAAAGAATATTATCATTTTAATAATCGACTCTTCATTTAATGTATCTGTTGTTATTTTGTCTTTCTTCGGCTCGCCTGAAGGGCTTGCTCTCTATAGTTTTACGAAAACATCGCGTTGGGGATTGCTAGAATTTCCTGTTGATAATACCCCCCCCACGCACTATTTCAAAGTGCCCCCTGTCCTGTCGAAGGTGACCACTCTGTCCTGAACAAATTAACCCCTTTGCCCCATTGAAACCGTAGCAGGATGGAAACAGCCGCGTGGGAAGACTGATCATGTTCAAGGAATGTCTCGCCCTGCTACCTCTCCTTTCTGAGCGACTTGATGGTCTTGGCGACGTTGATGAGGTGGTCGGCGATACGCTCCTCGATGACGTTGGCCTTTTCAAGAGACTCCATCTGCTCATCCCTGTAAGCGGAGCATACATTGTCATACAGCTGATGTATGAGGATTTTCAGCTGGCTTATCTCATAGAGAGCATCGTCAGAGAATCTCTGCCCGCTTTCCTGAAGCGCATCTGCATATTCTGCAATATTCTCGGCATAGTCACCGATGCGCTCTAGGTCACGGACTGTCCTGTAGGTGGTGGACAGATACAGGTGGTCATGCTCACTGAGGCCTCGCTTTTCAGAAAGACGCACGACGAAATCGACAAGTGTGCGGTTGATGAAGTTTATCTTCTCCTCAACCTTGTCAAACAGTCCACGCTCCTTGAAATCCTGAGAGGTGATGATGATGCCGATTCCGGCCAGAAGGGTCAGGATTGCAGAGACAATAGCTGTCGTTCCCATAACTGCATTTCTAAGAAAACTACTGATTATTACTACTAAATTCGGCTCTAAGGTACTACAATTCTGAATCTGTACAAGGAAATTCTTTTTTTCACCGTAACTTTGTATCAGAAGACACCAAAATGACACCCGATGAATAGAATATCTATCATGAACATCCTGAAAAGCGCTGCCTTGGCAGCTGCCATCCTTTTCCCGACAGCACTCGGAGCACAGGCCAGATATCTCGGCCAGGCTACCCTCAATGAGAACTTCTCTCCCGCCAGGAACAGTCACTACTGGTCTGTCGGCACAGAGGTGAATGGGAAGGGACACGTGCTGCCGGCACGTCAGGTCCTCAGCACGGGTGTCGCGCAGGCAGATTTCCGCATCTGCACCTACGAAGACGGATCACCGATATGCGAGAACGGGAAATACTTCTTCTGCGTGTCATCCAGGCTTGCAGGTCTCTGCCAGACAGTCTACGAGTACGACATCAACACCTGCAGCCTCAACCTTATCGGTACCATCCAGGGATACAGCTCAGAAGGCTCCGTCAAGGAAGTCGTGGCACCTCATATCATCTGCAACCGCATGGACGGCTTCTGGTATGTGTTCGCCCACTGGGAGGCTCCGCACAATCTCTGTGTCGGAAAGACCATGAGAGATCCAAGGTTTGGCTACAGCGAGGTGACTTTCTCACTGCTTGACTATGAGGGTGCGGCGAAGGGAGACGAAGACAATTTCGTATATTTCGACAAGGAGCTGTCAAAGTGGGTCCTCGTATACTCCAGAAAATCCGACACCATATCAAAGCAGTATTCCGACAGCATCGACAGAGGATACAGGCTCATCTGCTCCAACGATTCAGAAAGAAGCCTCACCGGAATAAATGTGGTTCCGATCGGAGGAACAAAATATCTCATTTCCGGCTTCGGATGGTCTCCTGCAGAGGATGCATACAAGGTATTCAGCATGGATGACCTGTCATATATCTGCGACCTGTCGCTGGACATGCCTACCGGAGGATTCCGTGGATGGGGTACAGTGATCCCTATCCCAGAAGGCATGGAGACCAAGTACCAGCTGCTCACCTTTGACCGCATCAACCCTACAGGAGTCAACAGCTGGCAGTACGGCAACATCTATCTATACGAAGCGCGTGAACGCAATTCCGGCACCGAATACGAGATAAAGAGAGCGGAAGGCTGCGTCATCCCGGCAGATCCGGGCAGGAATCTCACCCCTGGGGACCTCCATTTCGTAAGGAAGTTCTCTACAAGGCACAACTACGACCAGGAGATCAGGACAGGAGAGATCAATCTCGGAGCCCGCATCTTCATGGCAAAAGGCACCATATACCCTGTGACAGATTCATCAGCCACCGTAAGATGCCGGCAGGACGGCAGCGATGTGGCAGTCTCCGGAAAGGGACGCTTCTCCCTCCTCGGAGGCACCCATCTCCCCAACTGCGAGTACGTGATAGACCTCACAGGACTGGAGCGAGGCGAAAAGCGCTATCTGTCGATAAGGACTCTGGAAGAGAACTGCACCGAAATCACTTTCGAAAAATCCGGCAAAGACACCCTCATCAGGACAGACGCCGGCTCATCCCTTGCAGTTCCAGGCGGGATACGCCACATCAGAGTGGTCATCCACGAGCGCAAGGCATACTTCCTCAATGCCGACTGAGGTGTTGGATAATTGAAAAATAATGCCTTTATTTGTCAAAACGCAGCAAAGACCCAAAGCGACCACAATGAGATTCAACCTCACCACCACTACCACTACCACCACCGGACAGTTCTACTGGCACGGCTGATGTTTGTGTGTGGTCATAGATATCCAAGAGCCTGCCAGCAGCAAACTGGCAGGCTCTTTTTTTTATTGCAACAAATCATAAGAGACAAGCATATGAAAAAAGTAAGAGTATTTGCACCGGCATCAATTGCAAACATGGGATGCGGATTCGATGTGATCGGACTGGCCCTGGACGAAGTGGGAGACGTATTGGAAATAACGATGAGCGAGGGTGACGGCCTGACCATCAACAATGTCAGCGGCGTCCCTATGCCCGAAGATATCAACGGCAACGTGATCACGCCTGTCGTCAGATCATTCCTGCAGAAGATAGGACAGAAAGCTCAGATCGACGTGACCATCTGTGAGAAGATTTACCCTGGCTCAGGCATCGGTTCATCCGCAGCCTCCAGCGCAGCCGCCGCATACGGCATGAATGAGCTCTTCGGATGCCCTCTCTCAGACGAAGAAGTGGTCATGTGCGCAATGGAAGGTGAGAACCTCGCCAGCGGCGGCTACCATGCCGACAATGCCGCTCCCGCCCTGCTGGGCGGCATAGTGCTTATACGCGGATATGAACCTCTGGACATCATCCAGCTCCCGGTCCCGGGCAACTTCTACTGTTCGGTGGTACACCCACACATCTGCGTCTCCACAAAGGAGGCCAGGGAGATACTTCCTAAATCTGTCCCCATGCACAATGCCGTCAGACAGTGGGGAAACGTCGGCGGCCTCATAGCCGGTCTCTATTCAGGCAACATCGGACTGATCGGACGTTCGATGAAGGATGTCGTAGCCGAGCCCTACAGGAAAAGCTTCATCCCGGGTTTTGATGAACTGAGGGAGAAGATACTCGAAGCGGGGGCTCTGGCCATGAACATCTCGGGGTCAGGTCCTTCAACTTTCGCCCTCTGTGACCACCGGGACAAGGCGGAAAGGGCCGGAAAGATCATGCAGTCACATTTCGACGCGCTGGGAATAGATTGCGAAGTGTATGTAGTGAAAGTGTCCAACAAGGGCACGAAACTCACAGGTGTAACCATTTAACGCTATTGCCATGAAATATTTCAGTACACGAGACAGGGACAGGAAATACGGATTCTCACTCAGGCAGGCGGCCTTCATGGGCCTGGCCCCGGATGGAGGGCTCTTCATCCCGGAATACATACCGAAAGCCGACCTCGACACCGTCGAGAAGCTTGCAGACATATCATATGCGGACATGGCGGTCTACCTTGCCGGATTGATCTTCCCGGATGAGGTCAGCCACAGTGAGCTTGACGCCATGATCAGAAAAGCCTGCGATTTCCCATGCCCACTCAGGAAGATGGAGGATGACATCTACACCCTCGAGCTTTTCCATGGTCCCACCTTCGCATTCAAGGACTTCGGAGGCAGATTCATGGGAGGCATGCTAGGTCTGCTGAATGAGGATGACGGCAGCGACCTTACGGTCCTCACGGCCACCTCTGGAGACACGGGCAGTGCCGTCGCCAACGGATTCTATGATGTCCCCGGGGTGAAAGTGGTCGTGCTCTACCCAGAGGGAAAGGTCAGCCCGATCCAGGAAAGCCAGATGACGACCCTGGGCAAAAACATCTTCCCTGTCAGGGTCAGAGGCAGTTTTGATGACTGCCAGGCACTTGTGAAAGCCATCTTCAACGACAAGGAGTTCAGGGCAGGTCACAACGTGACCTCTGCCAACTCAATAAACCTGCTGAGATGGGTGCCGCAGTCGTTCTACTATTTTTATGCATGGGCACAGTGGAAAAAGGAGCATAGCGACATCGCTCCCGACATCGTGGTGCCAAGCGGAAACTATGGCAACATAACAGCCGGCATGCTTGCCCAGAAGATGGGGCTTCCCGTACGCAGATGGATTGCCGCATCCAATGCGAATGACGTGGTGCCGGCATTCCTCAGGAGCGGAAAGTATGTGCCGCGAGCATCTGTGCGCACGCCGGCCAATGCCATGGATGTCGGAGCACCGAGCAACTTCGAGCGCATGATGGAGCTGTACTCTCATGATTTCCAGGAGCTCTCAGCGGCAGTAAGCGGCTATTCGTGTGATGACGGGCAGATATATCAAGGAATACGGGATATATACCGGTGCTGCGGAGGTTATATCTCAGACCCGCACAGCGCCATAGGGTACAACGCAGCAAAGGCTTTTGGGATCAGAGGATTCTATCTATCCACGGCGCACAGCGCCAAGTTCGGAGAAGTCATCAGAAAGGCGCTTGCAGAAGAACTTGCAGCAGACGGGCGCGACATCGAGATGCCGGAGAGGCTGAGGCTGGCAATGGAGAAGCCGAAGTCATATGTGACCATCGACAATGACATTGAGATGCTGAAGAAGCTCATCTGACATCATAACCTAAGACGCGTACAGGCACGGATATTTGTGAATACGGGATGACAGCAAGCTCATTCGGGCATGGCGGTCAGGAATCTGTGGGACGCGCCGGCATTGCGGCTCAAGAAGATTGAGGGTCCGGCGCAGGAATATGAGATAGGGATCGGCGCAAAAATCGGCACCTACCGTCTGCAGTGAACAAAGGACAAGCCTAAAGTCCAAGCATCAGGGCGGGAGTGATTCCAAGAGCCTGACAGAGCTGTGATGCCTGTCTGAGAGAAGGCTCTGACTTCCCGGAAACAAACTCACTTATACGCGAGGGGCTGACTCCGAGAATGGATGCCAATTCTTTCTGGGTCATTGATTTTTCAATCAGGCCATCTGCGATAAGCTCAGCGACTGTCGGCTTTTCAATAGGGAAGAATTCCTTTTCATACTCTATCACGACATCTGACAGGACAGACAGTTCTATAGCACTCTTGTCCTTGACATCATATCCATCCACAAGGGGAAGAAGCTCCTCTATACGAGACAGGGCGTACTCATATTGTTCTTTCGATATCTTTCCCATAATCAAATATTGCTGCAATCAATCTTATCATAATCCTTGTGCCTTCCAACCCATCTCACAAAAACATAACCCATGACAAATTTCACCACTACAACGAGACGGAACTTATTGCCTGAAATGTTGAAAACATAGTGCTGGTTGCCTACATAGTCAGCAGACGGAAAAACCGATCTGATATCAGCAAAGTTCTTCCATTCAGATTCTTCGGCAATCTCATACCATCTCTCAAGTGGCACTCTCGCTCCCTCATTCCCCGGAGTTTCGAAAAACTCCTTCAACTTCCTGTGCGACACAACTCTCATGACGCGAATATATATAAATATTCTGGATTACGAAATAATCAGCATGAATATTTCGATAATCCAGAATAACAACATCGCCGTCTATACAGTACCGTGAAGGCTATTCGGTCACGATGATATCGTTGTCCTCCATCAGCACATCGCCGGCGGAGTATGCATAGACAGGGTCATTGCCCCAGGTCTCAAAGCGGTTGCCGACTATCTTTATGCCTGAATGCACCGGATGCAGAGGGTCATCCACCTTGTTCGTCGGTTCGATGGAAATCACTGCTCCATGGTGCCCGCCGTTGCGGGTACAGCCGATGAAGCGGTTGTTCCGTATAAGCACGTCCTTCACTGCACCGCTCTCGTACCATCCGTTGGCATCGCCGCTGATCAGGATCGCGCTCATACCCGTGCGGATGTAGTCATTGTCCTCGATGACGACCTTGCGGGGAGTCGAGACAAGTGTACCTCGGGTGCTCGTATTCGTGAAACGGCAGCCGCGGATTTCCACCTCCGGTGTCCATGTGAGATTCTCCACTACATCTTCCAGCGGTGTGACACATGAAGGCACAGCTTCCTCAAGAGTCAGCAGCACCTCATAGTCATTCAGTCTCTTCACCTCCTTCACCACTGCCGGAGCCTTGGTCTGAAGACTTGCAACACTCACGAAGTTCACTTCATCACCAGGCCAGAATGCCTGGATTCCATAAGTCTGATGGTGCATGAAGCGCACACGCACCTGATTCTCGGCAGGCACATCCTCGACTCTCAGATAAGTGCCATGCACATTAACAGGATCATCCTGTGCACCGGAGAAGCGGCAATCCAGGACACGTACCTTTCCTGCACATCCGCTGAAATGGAAGAAATCGGCAGAGGAAGCAAGTATGCGGCCGCTCCCCTCCCGAGGCTCGCAATGCACGCGCCTCATGGTGACATTCTTGGAGAACTGGCTGACTACGCCTATCGCATGGAGATAATGGATATCGACATCCTCGAAAGTCACGCCGTCGTTCTCAAGATTGAGAACACCGACCTCGTCGCGGTATCTGTCCCTGACGGTAATCACATTGCCCACCTTGTAAGAACCCGTCTTCTCGACAGCAAAGCTGACAAGTCCGGGCTCTTTCTCACTGGCCCTGCTCTCGTAAAGCTCATACCAGTGCTCAGTGCCATACAGGCGGTCTGCTTCCGGGTCATACTCGATGCAATGCGGATGCTCGGTTTTCCATCCCTCGCCCACCAGGTCTATAAGTCCGTCATCGCTGACCACATACCATGAGTCCGGCTTGAATCGTACCTGAACCTCTCCCGGGAGCACTTTCTCGATCACCATCTCCGACCCGCAAGGTCTGAGACAGTCCATATGGAAATTCTTCAGAGTGATATTCTTCGAGCGGATGATGGCTATCATGGTCTGCTTGCCATGGAACATCAGAGTCGCTCCACCGCCATCGATAGTCAGACCATCCTGGTCCTCAATGAGCAGTCCGAGGTGCTTGACCTTGGACGGGCATTCTTTCTCACTGCTCGTATTGGACACGAAAATCTCGCGTTCCACAGCCTCATCCGGCCAGAAATCATAGACTCCCTGCTCGAGCCTGAGGACCTTCACGCCTTCTGCCTTGCAATGCTCAAGCGCATCCCTGAATGCTGCGGTGACATCCTGTCCTGTATCGGGGATGACGCCGAGGTCGCGGATGGAGACCTCCCTGGTACATGAAGCCAGAATGATTGAAGACAGGACAATGCCTGTAGAGATGAATCTGCGGATGAATGACATAGACTTCAATTGATTTTTGTCAAATTTAGTCATTATATCGCTATTTTTGCCCTGTCATATCATTCCAAATGAAAAAGGCCTGCGACTTCATCATCAGATATATGTCGGCCATAGTGCTGGCCGCTGCGGCAGGAGCGTTCCTGGCGCCGGATGTATTCGGACATGTAAAGACCTCATGGATAACTCCGATGCTGGGCTGTGTGATGTTCGGCATGGGTCTCACACTCGATGTCAGGGACATCGCCAAGGTCTTTTCCAAGCCCCGTGACATCATCGTCGGCTGCCTGTGCCAGTTCACGATCATGCCTCTGCTGGCATATCTTCTTGCGGCGGCATTCAGGCTGCCACCGGAACTTGCCGTGGGAGTCATTCTGGTGGGATGCTGTCCGGGCGGCACCAGTTCAAATGTGATCACCTACCTCTCGAAGGGAGACGTCCCGCTGTCTGTCGGAATGACGGCGGTGAGCACCCTGCTCGCCCCCGTGGCAACACCACTTCTCGTGAAGGGTCTCGCCGGCGCAGTGATACCTGTTGATTTCTGGGGAATGTTCCTGTCGATCACAGAAGTGGTCATAGCGCCGATAATACTCGGACTTCTGGCAAGGCGCTGCTTCGTGGCCGCGACAGAGAAAGCCGTCCCGTATCTTCCTGCTTTCTCCGCGGCAGTCATCACACTCATCGTGGCTGCGGTCGTGGCCGCAAACTCCGGCCAGCTCAGCAGCTGCGGTCTCCTGGTAGCTGCGGTCGTCGTACTGCACAACATCTGCGGCTATGCCCTGGGATTCGCGGTGGGTAAAGTCCTGAGGCTGACATCCTCAAAGGCAACCGCCGTAAGCGTGGAAGTGGGCATGCAGAACTCCGGTCTCGCGTGCAGCCTGGCCCACACGCATTTCCCGGCACTCGCCATGGCATCGGTGCCCGGCGCCATCTTCAGTGTATGGCATAATATATCCGGCGCACTCCTGTCGAAGATATTCAGCAATATCAACACCAGGAAATAACGCCGGAACTATAAAACTGCTTTCCTGACTTCCTACTTCTTGGACTTCCAGAGTTTTGTCATGTCCTCGAGAGTCTTGCCCTTGGTTTCAGGGACAAGCTTGAGCACGAATACTGCTGCGATGATACACATGATGCAGTAGAGGCCATAGGTGAATGCATGACCGAAATTCGTCCCCATCGAGCCGAGGCTCATGTTGTACATAGGCACGAAAGTGGATGACACGACGAAGTTGAATATCCACTGGAACGCCACTGCAATGGCAGTAGCTGCGCCGCGGATGGTGTTCGGGAAAATCTCCGCGATGAGCACCCAGCATATAGGGCCCCAGCTGAACATGAATGATGCGCTGTACACCATGATGCTGATCACCGCAATGAAAGGAGGGAGACTGGTGACGCTCGTGAGAGCCACTCCGAAGGCACCGAGAGCCATACCCAGCGATCCGACGATGAGGAGCGGCTTGCGGCCGAGCTTCTCGACGGTAAAGATGGCCACCAGAGTGAAACTGATATTGACGATACCCATGAGCACTGTCTGCATCATAGGGTTCTCCATTCCCATAGACTGGAAGATTCTCGGAGCGTAATAGAGGACGGCATTGATGCCGACAATCTGCTGGAATACGCTGAGCATGCATCCGATGAAGATCACAAGCCAGCCGTAAGTGAAGAGCTTCTCGCTCTTGGATGTGGCTGTAGCCTTGATCTCTGCAAGTATCTGCTCCGCCTTCGACCTGCCGTTGATCCTTGAAAGGACTGAGAGAGCCTTGTCGTCCTCGCCGCTGAGGGCAAGGTAACGCGGAGTCTCAGGCACAAGGAGGATGAGCAGGGCGAAAAGGCCCGCCGGAACGCACTCGCTCACGAACATGAGCCTCCATCCGGTGGAGATGCTCCAGTTGCCGTCTGCCGCGAGGAGGAGACCGTTGGTGATCTCATTCAGGCCGGTTGCGGCCTTCTCGATGACAGGAGCGATATGGCTGCCGAGGATCACGAGGTTGACGAAGTACACCACCAGCTGGCCGAAGATGATGGCGAACTGGTTCCATGACACGAGGGCACCGCGCTTGTCAGCCGGTGCTATCTCGGCGATGTACATAGGGCAGATGGCAGAAGCCATGCCGACTCCGAGGCCGCCGAGCACACGGTAGAGATTGAAGGCCACGAGAAGGGAGAGGCTCGGCTCGCCCTTCTGGAAGAAGAGAAACTCAGGGTTGTATGAGCCCAGAGCCGAGAGGAAGAAGCATACGGCAGCCACGAAGAGGCTCTTCTTTCGACCGAGCCTTGTAGCCATGATGCCGGATATGGCGCTTCCTATGATACATCCGAGCAGTGCGCTGGATGACGTGATGCCGTGGAGGAAATTGGTGTAGGTGAAGTCCTTGGCCCCCATGAAGAAGGCCTGGAGACCGCTCTCCGCTCCGGATATGACAGCAGTGTCATATCCGAAGAGAAGACCGCCGAGCACCGCCACGAGCACGATCGAGAAGAGATATCTCTTCGATCCGTTTTCAGCTGCGCCCATAATCTTAGATATACATGTTCACGATTGCCTCATAAAGCTCCTGCTGGCCGGAGATCTGCTCAGGCTCACCATTTGCCCTTGCGTATGCGGCAGCCTCTTCAAGGGTCATCTGACCGAGCTCGAACTTCTTGCCCTCGCCCTCGTCATAAGAAGCGTAGCGTGCCTTGACCATTGCAGGGATCTCTGAATTCTCGAGAATGTCGGCAGCGATGAGGAGTGCCCTTGCCATGGCATCCATGCCGCTCACGTGAGCGATGATGATGTCCTGGAGGTCGGTGGAGTTTCTTCTGGTCTTGGCATCGAAGTTGGTTCCTCCGACGAGACCGCCGTTCTTCAGGATGACCATCATGGCCTGGACGAGCTCATAGATATCCACTGGGAACTGGTCGGTATCCCATCCGTTCTGGTAGTCACCGCGGTTTGCATCGATAGATCCGAGGAGGCCGGCATCAGATGCGCACTGGAGCTCATGCTCGAAGGTATGGCCTGCGAGAGTTGCGTGGTTCACCTCGATGTTCACCTTGAAGTCCTTGTCGAGGCCGTTTGCCCTGAGGAATCCGATCACGGTCTCTGTGTCGGCGTCATACTGGTGCTTCATAGGCTCCATAGGCTTAGGCTCGATGAGGAAGGTCCCCTTGAAGCCCTGGCTTCTCGCATAGTCGCGAGCCATCCTGAGCATGGTGGCCATATGTTCCTTTTCACGCTTCATGTCGGTGTTCAGAAGGGTCTGGTAGCCCTCGCGGCCTCCCCAGAAGACGTAGCACTCACCGCCGAGAGCGATGGTGGCGTCGATGGAGTTCTTGATCTGGAGCATTGCCCTTGCCGCAGCGGCGAAATCAGGGTTGGTAGACGCTCCGTTCATGTATCTCTTGTTGCCGAATACATTGGCGGTACCCCAGAGAAGCTTGATAGGGGTGCCTTCCATCTTCTGCTTTGCGTAAGCGACCATCTCCTTGAGGTTGGCCTCATACTCTTCTACGGTCGCAGCCTCATCCACGAGATCCACGTCATGGAAGCAGAAATACTCGATGCCGAGCTTCTCCATGATCTCAAAGCCTGCATCCATCTTGTTCTTTGCCTGCTCGAGAGGGGTTGCGCCGGTCTTCCAAGGGAAGGTCTTGGTGCCTGGTCCGAACTGGTCTGCGCCGTCAGCACAGAGGGTGTGCCACCATGCCATCGCGAACTTGAGCCATGCCTTCATAGGCTTGCCCATCACGATCTGATCCGGGTTGTAATAACGATACGCAAGAGGGTTCCTGCTGTCCTTTCCTTCAAACTTGATCTTGCCGATCTCTGGGAAGAATTCTTTTGTAGCCATAATTGAGATATTAGTTTATAATTATATGATTTACAATTTATAATGCCTTTTCAAGCTCTGCTTTCCACAATGCATATGCATCTTCAAGAGGAGCCTTCCATGAAGCCTCCGGTGTGACTGTCTCCTCCACGGTGAGGTCCGCAAATGCATCCTTTGCACAGGCATAGTAACCGGCACCGAGAGCGCCGCCTCTGGCAGCTCCGAGCGAGCCGTCAGTATTGAGGAGCTCGATCGACGAGCCGCTGAGGGTCGCCAGAGTGGTGCGGAATACAGGGCTGAGGAACATGTTCGCCTTTCCTGCCCTGATGACCCTGAGATCCAGGCCAAGGTTCTGCATGATCTCGATGCCGTACATGAATGAGAAGGCGATGCCTTCCTGGGCGGCACGGAGCATGTGAGCCGTGCTGTGGCGCACCAGATCCAGCCCCGCAATGCGGGATCCCATGGCCCTGTTTCCGAGCACGCGCTCGGCGCCGTTGCCGAACGGGATGATGCTGAGGCCGTCGGAACCCGCCGGTGCGGTCGCAGCCAGGGCGTTCATCTCAGGATAAGAGAGGTCCCTGCTCACATTGCGGTGCATCCATGAATTCATGATGCCGGTGCCGTTGATGCAGAGGAGCACACCGAGGCGCGGATCCTTTGCGGTGTTGTTAACATGAAGGAAGGTGTTCACCCTCGACTGAGGGTCCGCCTTCGGTACGTCTGTGACGCCATAGACAACGCCGCTGGTGCCGCCGGTGGCTGCGATCTCGCCAGGGTTGAGCACATTGAGGGAGAATGCATTGTTCGGCTGGTCGCCGGCTCGGTAACATATCGGAGTGCCCTCCGGGATGCCGAGGAGAGCCTGGGTAGCGGCATCGGTGCGGCACTGGACCCCTATGGACGGAACCACGGTCGCGAACTTCTCCTTCTCGATGCCGTAATGGTCGGCAAGGAAATCTGCCCTGCAGCCTTCTGCGAAGTCCCAGAGTATGCCTTCCGAAAGGCCTGTCTCGGTGGTAGTCACCTCACCTGAGAACTTGTATGCCATATAGTCGCCAGGCAGCATGAACTTGTATATCTTCGAATAAAGCTCAGGTTCATTCTGTCTTACCCATGCCAGCTTGGATGCGGTGAAATTGCCCGGAGAATTGAGAAGGTGCGACATGCACCTGTCATAGCCTATCTCCTCAAGCGCCTTTGCGCCGGTCTCTATGGCCCTGGAGTCACACCAGATGATGGCATCCCTTACAGGCCTGCATTCCTTGTCGACACATACAAGGCCGTGCATCTGATAGGTAATGCCTATGGATTTCACTTCATTCACCGGGTGTTCCGCAGCTATTTCACGGACGCCGTCGCAGAGATACGTCCACCAAGAGTCAGGATCCTGCTCTGCCCAGCCCTTGCAGGCAGCCTTGATAGGTGCTTCCACCTTTGGGTTTGTGGCCGACGCCACACATATCCCTGTCTCTATGTCAAGGAGTGAGACCTTGACAGATGATGTTCCTACATCGATTCCTAATGAGTACATATCAGTCTTAGTTATTCTGAGTGGTTCTTTCTGTAAATCACACGGTCGAAACGGTAGAGACGGGCAGCCCTGTGAGGCGTGCCAGTCTCCTTCTCATCAAGCGGCACCACATACGGCATGACGCTGAGTTTCTTGTAGAAGTTGCCGGCATCGATCTTCTCCTGAAGTATGGTCTCGTACAGTTTCCTCAACTGAGAGATCGTGAACTTGCGGGGGAGCAGGTCGAATATGCAGTCCGGAGACAGGGCCACCATCCTTCTTATCTGGGAGATGGATTCTGTGAGTATCTGGTTGTGGTCGAAAGCCAGAGAGCCTTCCGTTCCGAGCGGCACCCATATCGCTCTCGAGCCGTTCAGTTCACGGCTGATGCTCCGCCCGATCTTGAGAAGGGCGATATACGCCACTGTCACCATGCGTCTGTCGACCTTGATCCCGCTTTCCTTCTCAAGCCAGATGACATCCCTGGGATTTTCCGTCCTCGTCTTTGAACCGAAGGCCTTGAACTGCGAGAGATAGACATTGCTCAGTCCGGTAAGCTCTTTCAGGACCCTGTGAGCAGCCTCATCCAGGTCTTCGTCCTGATAGATGGGACTTCCCGGGAGCTTCATGTCATCAAAACTGATACCGCCGATCTCACCCGTCCTCCTCAAGAGGAGCACATTGAGTCTCTCTCCGTCGAAACCGAAGATGACGCAGTCGACTGAAATGCCGTTGTCTGAAATGCGGCGTGCGGGAGACAGTTCTGTGTGAGTCATAAAATACCGTTCCTCACAAATATAAACAATCCTATCAACAATCGGACACGAAATCCGGGCAATTTTGCATAAATTATTGATTACGTATTCGTTATATAT